>NZ_JBIUXR010000006.1:22041-471983 GCF_044744085.1 Streptomyces sp. NPDC087428 | reverse complement strand
CAGGGGGGACCCTGTGGGAGAGTAGGACGCCGCCGAACTCCTTTTATAGTTAAGCCCCGTGCCCTTGTGGCACGGGGCTTTTCTGCGTTCCCGACAGTTTAAGGTCGTGACATGCGCTACGAACTGGTCATCTTCGACAACGACGGTGTGCTCGTGGACAGCGAGCCGATCTCCAACACCATCCTGGCCGACTACCTCACGGAGCTCGGGCACCCCACCTCGTACGAGGAGTCCCTCCGTGACTACATGGGGGCCGCCATGCACCGGGTGCACGACCTCATCGAGGAACGGGGCGGGGAGAAGCTGCCCGCGGACTTCGACGACACGTTCCACTCGCGGGTGTTCGCCGCGTTCCGGCAGGAGCTGCGACCCGTCCCCGGCGTCGAGGAGGTGCTGGGGGATCTCGTCGCCGAGGGGGTCCCGTACTGCGTCGCGTCCTCCGGCAGCCACGAGCGGATCCGGGTCGGGCACCTGAAGACCGGGCTCGACCAGTGGTTCGAGGAGGAGTGGATCTTCAGTGCGGAGGACGTGGGGCGCGGGAAGCCGGCCCCCGACCTGTTCCTGCACGCCGCCGACCGGATGGGGGTGCCGCCGGAGCGGTGCGTCGTCATCGAGGACAGCCCGCTCGGGGTGGAGGCGGCCAGAGCCGCGGGCATGGACGTGTACGGGTTCACGTCGATGATGCCGGCGGACCGGCTGGCCGGGGTGACCGGGCATTTCTCCGACATGGGACAGCTGCGCGAATTGCTTGCCTGACTCATCTACCCATGGGTAGAAACTGGCTCTACGCTCGCGCCCATGACAGATGCACGTTTGCGGCACGGCAGAGCCTCCCTCGCGTTGAGCTTCTTCGTGCAAGGCGTCACCTTCGCTCTTCTCGTGACGCGGATCCCCGCCATCCAGGACCGGTACGGGATATCCGACGGCCTGCTGCCCGTGTTCCTCGCCGCCGTGCCGATCCTGGCCGGTGTGGGCAGCGTGGTCACCGAGAAGGTGGTCGTGCGGGTGCGGCCGCGCGTGGTGCTGCGGTGGGCCCAGCCCGTCGTCCTGCTCGCGCTGCTCGGCGTCGGTGCCGGGAGCGAGCTGTGGCAGGCGGCCCTGGCGATGGCCGCGTTCGGGCTGGCCGTCGGTGCGCTGGACGCGTCCATGAACATGATGGGCGTCAGCCTCCAGCGGGCGTACGGGCGCTCCATCATGCTCGGCTTCCACGCCACGTACAGCCTCGGCGGGATCGCCGGGGCCTCGATGGCGTGGGCCGGGGCGCACTGGGATCTGTCGCTGCTGGTCTCCTACCTTCCGGTCGTGGTGGTGCTGTTGCCCGTCGCGCTCGCCGGGAGCCGGTGGTACGCCGAGGGGAAGCACGAGGCCGAGGGGCAGGCCGCCGAGCCGGGGAAGGCCGCGTCGGTCTCGTTCAAGCTGCTCATGCCGCTCTGCCTGGTGATGAGCTTCGCGTACATCGGGGACTCGACGGTCTCCAACTGGAGCGCCAAGTATCTGCAGGACGTGCTGGGGAGCTCGGAGCAGCTCTCGACCGTTCCGTACAACGTCTACATGGTGACGACGCTGCTGGGGCGGGCGGTCGGGGACTTCGGGGTGCGGCGGTTCGGCGCGGTGGCCGTGGTGCGGTTCGGGAGCGTGGTCGCCGCGGCCGGGTTCGGTGTGGTGGCCGTCGCCGGCGGGGCCTGGGTCGGGATGCTCGGGTTCACCCTGCTGGGGTTCGGGCTCTGCGTGATCGTGCCGCAGACGTTCGCGGCCGCGGGGCGGCTGTTCCCCGGCGCCAGCGACACCGCGATCGCCCGGCTGAACATCTTCAACTACGTGGGATTCCTGGTCGGCTCGCCCCTGGTGGGGGCGCTCGGGGACGCCTGGAGCTACCGGGGCGCGATGCTCGTACCGATGGTGCTGGTGCTCGCGATACTCGTGTACGCCAAATCGTTCGGCGCGGAGCCCGCCCGATACGGTGGCGGGCATGAGCGGCCGCGCACAGCTGATGTGGGATGACGCAGTAACGGGATACGACTTCGGGGACAGTCATCCCATGGACCCGGTCAGACTTGCCCTGACCATGGGCCTGGTGCGGGCGTTCGGTCTCGACCGTGCGGTGGACGTGGTGGCGGCCAAGCCCGCCGGGGACTCCACGCTGCGGCTCGTGCACCGCTCGGACTACGTGGCGGCCGTGCGGGCGGCCTCCGCGGATCCGGACCGCGCCGACCAGGACTACGGGCTCGGGACGACGGACGATCCGGCGTTCGCCGGGATGCACGAGGTGTCGGCGCTGATCGCCGGGCAGTCGGTGGCCGCGGCGGAGGCGGTGTGGCGCGGGCAGACCGGGCACGCGGTGAACTTCTCCGGCGGGCTCCATCACGCCATGCCCGGCAGCGCGTCGGGCTTCTGCATCTACAACGACCCGGCACTCGCCATCGCGCGGCTCCTGGAGCTGGGCGCGGAGCGGGTCGCGTACATCGATGTGGACGTGCACCACGGGGACGGCGTGCAGGCGGCCTTCTGGGAGGACCCCCGGGTGCTGACGGTCTCGCTGCACGAGCACCCGCGGACGCTCTTCCCGCAGACCGGCTGGCCGGAGGAGACCGGTGCGGGGGCGGGCGAGGGCGGTGCGGTGAACGTGGCGCTGCCGGCCGGGACGGGGGACGCGGGGTGGCTGCGGGCGTTCCACGCGGTGGTGCCGGAGCTGCTGGCGGACTTCCGGCCGCAGGTCCTGGTGACGCAGCACGGGGCCGATACGCACTTCGAGGATCCGCTGGCCCATCTCGCGGTGTCGCTGGACGCCCAGCGGGCCGTGATGGCGGCCTGCCACGACCTCGCCCACGCGTACGCGGACGACGGGCGCTGGGTGGCGCTCGGCGGGGGCGGCTACGCGGTGGTCGACGTGGTGCCGCGGTCCTGGACGCATCTGGTGGGGATCGCCGCCCACGCGCCCGTCGACCCGGAGTCGGTGATCCCGTCGTCCTGGCGGGACGAGGTCTACGCCCGGACCCGGCAGCTCGGGCCGGCCCGGATGACGGACGGCCGTACCCCGTCGTGGAAGTCGTGGGAAGAGGGGTACGACCCGGCGGACCGGCTGGACCAGGCGGTGCTGGCGAGCCGCCGTGCGGCCTTCCCGCTGCGGGGGCTGCTTACCTGACGCCCGGCCGCCGCGCCCGGCGGTTACGCCAACTGTGGGGCGTATCCGGGCTTTTGGTCCCCGGGCGGTGCGGGTACGGGAGCATCGCAGGGTGTTGAGCACCGGAGCGCTGCGCGCTCATCTGCTGGCGGCCCGGCTGGCCGGGCCCGTGGCCACCCCGCGGGAAGTGAGTCTGAGGAGTTACCGGCTCTTCGCGGCCAGGGACCCCCGGGTGACGCTCGGGCTCGATCCCGGACGGGGCTGGGGGGAGCGGGAGTTGCTCCGCCTCATGGCCGAGAAGTGCGGGGTCTCCGACGATCCCGCGCATGTCTCGGGTCCGGATGTGATCGATCCGGAGCGGACGGTGGCGGGGCTGGACGCGTTCGCCGCGCGGCTGTCGTACGCGGCTTCGCGGCGGTCGCCGGTGCTGTTCGGAACGGGACATCCGCACCGATTGCTCGGCTTCTACGCAGCGCTGGCAGACGCTTTGTCGTCGGTGGGGTGCGCTGTACTCACCCCCGCGCAGGGGCGATGTATCGACATAACGACCCGGTTCGGCGTACGCACGTACAACCTCGACTACGTACGGGGAGTCGCGCTGGTGCGCGAACCCGGCGTGCGGGTGCCCGGTGGTGGTACCGGCGCACACTCCCACTCACCGCTGCCGGTCAGGGTCGTTCTGGAGGCTGCCGTGGAGGCCCGGGGGCCGTTGCCGGAACTCGTCGTGGGGGACCACGGCTGGGTCTGCGGGGCAGGTCAGCTGGGCATCGAGGCGATCGGGCTGGCGGATACGGACGATCCGGCGCTGTTCGTCGGCGAGGCCGAGGGGAGGGTGTCGGTCGTCGTTCCGCTCGACGACGCCGTGCGGTCCGCCTACTACCTGCCGCTCACGCGCTATGTGCTCAATCGGGCGTGTCTGTCACAGTAGGCGGCCGATCGTCTCTCCTCTTCCCCACTCGCATCACCCGCCCCTAATCTGGGGAGTGAGCGCACATCGACGAAGAGTCACCGGAGGGGAAGCCGGTGCGCGTCGCGTGCGGAAGGTACAGGTGGATCATGGCTGCTGACAGCGAGAGGCCTCTCAACGAGGTCAAGTTTCTGACCGTGGCGGAAGTCGCCTCGGTCATGCGAGTGTCGAAGATGACCGTGTACCGCTTGGTGCACAGCGGTCATCTGCCGGCGATCCGGGTGGGCAGGTCCTTCCGGGTGCCGGAGCAAGCGGTTCACGAGTATCTCCGGGAGTCCTTCGTGGGGGTGGGGTCGGCCTGACATTCCCCTCGGATTACGTCCCTCACCCGGTGGCGGGTAGGCTAGGCCGACGTAGGTCGTGTGGGCCCAGACGCCCCGCACCAGTGAAGAAGAAGTGAGCGAGGGTAGTCGTGGGCTCTGTCATTAAGAAGCGGCGTAAGCGGATGGCCAAGAAGAAGCACCGCAAGCTGCTCAAGCGCACTCGCGTTCAGCGTCGCAACAAGAAGTAGGCGAACGCAGTTCGTGAAATCCGCAGCCCTTCCGCCATTACGGCGGGAGGGCTGCGGTGCTGTGCGGACCGTGCGCGCATTCGGGCCATGACGCGGCACCAGCCTGCCGCGCGGGCGTCACAGGGCAACATCCACCCGCTACGGTGACGACTGGGGCCAACCTCTTCGAGGATCCCTCCGACTCACTTCACGGGAGACCGACGGAAGGCGCTGATCTTGGGGAAGGTCGTGCTCGTCACGGGAGCGGCCCGGCAGCTGGGCGGCCGCTTCGTGCGGCGCATCCAGCGTGATCCGGGCGTGGACCGGGTGATCGCGGTCGACGCGGTCGCGCCCGGCCATCAGCTGGGGGACGCCGTCTTCGTGCGTGCGGACATCCGCCAGCCCGCCATCGCCAGAGTCCTCGCCGAGCACTCGGTCGACACCGTCGTCCATCTGGACGTCAGCGGGAAGGGGCTCGGGGCCCAGAGCCGTACCGCGGTCAAGGAGACCAACGTCATCGGCACCATGCAGTTGCTCGGTGCGTGCCAGAAGGCCCCGGCCGTCCAGCGGCTGGTGATCAAGTCCAGTACGGGTGTGTACGGCTCCGCGCCGCGCGACCCGGCGGTCTTCCACGAGACGACCCCGCCCAAGTCCCTGCCCAGCGGGGGCTTCGCGAAGGACGCGGTGGAGGTCGAGGGGTACGTACGCGGCTTCGCGCGCCGCAGGCCGGACGTGGCCGTGTGCGTGCTCCGGTTCGCGAACATCCTGGGGCCGGACGCGGATTCGCCGCTCGCGGACTATCTGGCGCTGCCGGTGCTGCCGACGGTGTTCGGGTACGACCCGAGGCTCCAGTTCGTGCACGAGGACGATGTCATCGACGTACTCGGCATCGCCGCGAGCGAGCCGCGGCGCGGGACGCTGAACAGCGGCACGTTCAACATCGCCGGGGACGGGGTGCTGCTGCTCTCGCAGTGCTCGCGGCGGCTGGGGCGGCCGACGATGCCGCTGCTGCTGCCCGCGGTCACCTGGGTCGGCCAGGCGCTCCGAGCGGTCGGTATGACGGACTTCTCGCCGGAGCAGATCCGGCTGCTCACCCATGGCAGGGTGGTCTCCACGGTCCAGATGCGCGAGACCCTGGGTTTCCGGCCGCGGTTCACCACGGTGGAGACGTTCGCGGAGTTCGCGCGCAGCCGGGGACCGGGGCTGCTGCCGCCCGAGGCGGTGGGCCGGGCCGTCGGCAGACTGGCGGCGATGCCGTTCGCCGGGGGGACCGGCGGGGCTCCGGGGATCACCGGGGCCGGCGGCGACACACACCCGACTCCGAGCGGCAGGTAGAGGAGCACACCGACGATGGCGGACGCCAAGGTCATTCCGTTCGACGACGACCGTTCGCGGTCGGGGGGCTCACCGCGTGCTGCGCGGCGGCGGTCCCCCGGACGCGGCAACGGGTCCGTGAGCGCCCTGCCGGGGCAGTCGGACGCCGGACTGCCGCCGAGGGAGCCGGAGGAACCGGAGGAGCCCGTGGTGGCGTCCGAGGACGCGGGACGGGGCGGCTGGGACCGGCGGATCGCGGGCGGGCTCGCGTTCCTGCGGCGGCGGGTCACGGGTGAGTACGACGTCGACGAGTTCGGCTACGACAAGGAACTCACCGACCAGGTACTGATGTCGGTGCTGCGGCCCGTGTACGAGAAGTACTTCCGGGTCGAGGTGAAGGGCATCGAGAACATTCCGTCGGACGGCGGGGCGCTCATCGTGTCCAACCACTCCGGGACGCTGCCGCTGGACGGGCTGATGCTCCAGGTCGCGGTGCACGACAACCACCCGGCGGGGCGCCATCTGCGGCTGCTCGCGGCGGACCTGGTCTTCATGCTGCCGGTCGTCAACGAGCTGGCCCGCAAGGCCGGGCACACGCTGGCGTGCGCGGAGGACGCGGAGCGGCTGCTGAGGCAGGGCGAGGTCGTCGGGGTGATGCCGGAGGGCTTCAAGGGCATCGGCAAGCCGTTCGGCGAGCGCTACAAGCTCCAGCGCTTCGGGCGGGGCGGCTTCGTGTCGACGGCGCTGCGGGCCGGGGTGCCGATCGTGCCGTGCTCGATCGTGGGGGCCGAGGAGATCTACCCGATGATCGGCAACTCCAAGACGCTGGCGCGGCTGCTGGGTACGCCGTACTTCCCGATCACGCCGACGTTTCCGTGGCTGGGGCCGCTGGGGGCGGTGCCGTTGCCCACGAAGTGGACGATCCAGTTCGGCGAGCCGATTCCCACGGACGGGTATCCGGTGGAGGCGGCGGAGGATCCGATGCTGATGTTCAATCTGACGGATCAGGTGCGGGAGCAGATCCAGCACACGCTGTACAAGTTGCTGGTGCAGCGGCGGTCGGTGTTCTTCTGAGGGTGCCCGGGTGCGTCCGGGGTGCCGCTCTGTCCTCAATCGCCGGACGGGCTGGACTTTGCCGGACGGGCTTGGGGATGCCCGTCCGGCGGTGGGGTCAGGGTTCGTTCCTGCTGTCGATCCCGAGGCCTCCGATCAGGCCGGGGATCAGCGGGGGCAGGGTGATGTCCGGCGTGGGTGCCGTGCTGGGGATGTCCTTCGACGGTTCTTCGGTGTCCGGCGACGGCGGGTCGAAGAGGTCGTCCGCGCCCCCGAGCAGGCCGCCCTCCGGAGAGCTGTCCGAGCCCGACGGGTGGGGCGAGGAGCTGCTGTCCTTCTTGCCGTCGTGCGTGTCGGCGGGTGCGGAGGACGGCGGGGAGGGCCGGTGCGAGGACGGGGCCGTGCCGGTGCCGGTCCCGGTGGAGCCGGACTGCTGCGATCCGCCGCTCTTCTCCTTGGCGCGGGGGAACAGCGACTGCAACGGCGCGACTTCCTCGTCTATGGCCGCGAAGACCGAGCTCACCTGGTCGCCGAGCTCGGTCAGCTGGACGGGCAGCCGGTCGCGGAGGCTGGTCCAGCTCGCGCGGTGCGAGCGGGAGAAGGAGTCCAGGGTCTGGATCGGCCCGATGGCGCCGTCCCGCTCGTAGGCGGCGTGGAGCAGGCGGTGGCCCTCGGTGGCGTCGTGCGTCATGCCGTTGAGCGTGCGCCTGACCTCGCCGAGCTGTTCGTGGTCCAGGTCGGCCGCGCGGCCGCGCTCCATCAGCCTGCGGGCTTCGCTGAGCCGGTTCGATGCCTGGTCCAGGTAGACCTCGCCGCGGGCGGTGTCGCTGCCGGCCAGATTGAGGTGGAGGTCCTCCATGCCTCTCTTCAGCCCGTAGAGCGAATCACCCGGGAGGGCGTCGGAGCTGGCGGCCGCCACTCCGCCGAAGGCCCCCGCGGCCACACCGACGGTGAGTCCGCCGGCCGCGAGGCCCTTCGTCCAGCGCGATCGGGGGCGCAGTTTGCGGAGCGGGGAGGCCCGGTGGGCCCCCTTGCCCCGTTGTTCGGGAACTGTAGGGGCCGCGGACGCGCCGCCCGCGGCGAACATGGCCTCCATGGCGGCGACGAGCTGGGCTCGCTGCACCACTTTGACCTCGGGATCCAATACCGGCTTCGGTAGCTCACCGAGGCCGTTCGCCAGGGCCAACAGCGGTCCGCGGTCGGCCGGTTCGGCCGGTTCCTCGGGCTGTACGGCCGCCGCACCGCGGAGCGACTGCTCCTCCACGGCCTGGGCGAAGGCGTTCGCCCGCCGGTGTGCCGAAACGTTTGCGATCACTGGCGGCACCTCCTCTCGTCATGACGGTCGACTCCCCTGAGGGTCCGGAAGGTTGCACACCTTGAGCGCATCCACACGATTGAGTGAGTGTCTGCGGACATGGGGTGACGACAGGGGGCCTGCAACCGGCACAACGAGTGGCGCGGCACTTGGGTTACGCACGAAAGATGATCGGACCAGTGCGTGATGAACGTATTGCCGAGAGTGATTCGGCCCGGGTTGGGATCAGCGGGCATCGTCCGGAAGGAGTCGGGCAAGTGTACGGACGGCGCGGTACTGCAGGGTCTTGATCGCGCCCTCGTTCTTGCCCATCACCCGGGCGGTCTCGGCGACCGAGAGGCCTTGCAGGAAGCGCAGGGTCACGCACTCCTGCTGCTGGGGGTTGAGTCGGCGCACGGCTTGCAGCAGTGCGGCATTGGAGAGGGACTCCAGGACGGAGTCCTCGGGACTGCGCTCGACCTCGTTGGCGTCGAGCATTTCGCCGGTGGTCACTTCCAGCCGGAATCGACTGGACTTGAAGTGGTCGGCGACCAGGTTGCGAGCGATGGTGACCAGCCAGGCGCCGAAATCGCGGCCCTGCCAGGTGAACGTGGAGATACGCCGCAGGGCGCGCAGGAAGGTCTCACTGGTGAGGTCCTCCGCTGTCGCCTTGCCGCCCACGCGGTAGTAGATGTAGCGGTACACGGTGTCGCTGTACTGGTCGTAGAGACGGCCGAAGGCGTCAGCCTCACCGGCCTGTGCGCGCTCGACGAGATCCATCATGCGCGCGCTGTCGCTGTCAGCTGTCGGCCGACGAACGGTGGACGTGGTCGTTGCGCCGCGGTTGCTGCGTCTTCCGACCGCCGCACCGCGTTCGGCCAGGGCGTAGCAAGGGCCGGCAGGTGCAGGGGTGGCAAAGGCGGGTACGGCGTACGCGGTGGGGACGAAGCCGCGCAAGCGGTCGGCGACCGTTGCGCGCAGCGTAGCCAGGCCCGAGGCGTCAACCCCGACGTGTGGGTACACGGGACTCCCAGAGGCAGAGCTTCCATCACGTGCAGTGCGAAACCGTCACTCGTCGTAGTGAGTGGTGGGTTCCGAATGCGTCTGAGGAGAATAACGCTTCGTACAGGCAGTGCTACACCCAGTTGCTCAAATCACCGGTTACGTCGTTTCTGTAGCGACTATTCGACACATCAAGTAGCACATCGTGACCGGTTATTGATCGAATAACTTCGAGATCTGTCGATAGCCGCGACAGGTTGTGGTCGAGTCAGGGTGACCCGGTCAACCGGCGCGGCCGGGGTCAGCGGCGGCGGCGGTGCAGGGCGACGGCTGCGGCGGTACCGCCCGCGAGGGCGCCCACTCCCGCGGCGGCCGGGATGCCGACCTTGGCCGCCTTGCGGCCCGTCCGGTAGTCGCGCAGCCGCCAGTCGCGGGCGCGGGCGTACTTGCGGAGCTTGGCGTCCGGGTTGATCGCGTACGGGTGTCCGACCAGGGACAGCATCGGGATGTCGTTGTGCGAGTCGCTGTACGCGGCGCAGCGCGTCAGGTCCAGGCCCTCCGCCGCGGCCAGGGCGCGGACCGCCTCGGCCTTCGCGGGGCCGTGCAGCGGTTCGCCGACGAGGCGCCCGGTGTAGACGCCGTCGACGGACTCCGCGACGGTGCCGAGCGCGCCGGTCAGGCCGAGGCGGCGGGCGATGATCGTGGCGGTCTCCACCGGGGCGGCGGTGACCAGCCAGACCTTCTGGCCGGCGTCGAGGTGGGCCTGGGCGAGGGCGCGGGTGCCGGGCCAGATGCGGTCGGCCATGTACTCGTCGTAGATCTCCTCACCGATGGACATCAGTTCGGAGACGCGGTGGCCCTTCACGATGGACAGGGCGCTGTCGCGCGCGTCCTGCATGTGTTCGGGGTCCTCGACACCCGCCAGCCTGAACCAGGCCTGCTGCCAGGCGAACCGGGTCAGCTCGCGGCGCTCGAAGAACTTCCGCTTGTACAGGCCGCGGCCGAAGTGGAAGATCGCGGCGCCCTGCATCACGGTGTTGTCGAGGTCGAAGAAGGCGGCGGCCCGTTCGTCCCCGACGACGGGGAACTCGGGCTCCCCGGCCTCCGCGTCGGTCTCCGCGTCGGTTTCCGCGGACCGTTCGGCGTCGAGCGACGACTTCCGCGCTGCCTCTGCTGCTGCCTCGCCTGCCAGCACGCTCCGTGCTGTCGCGGAGCGCCTACGGGGTGTGAGCCATCCAAGAGCGGCCATGCCGTGAGCATAGCCAGTCGGTTCGGCCCTTCCCGACCTGCCGGGATGCGGGGGCGTGAACTCTCGGCGACCGCAGGGTTGAACGGGTGATTCCGGGTGTGGGGGACGGCACGGGGGCCGAGGGGCCGGGCGGCTCTCCGCGCGGCGGAGAATAAGGGGTATGAGTGCCCTGCTGCGTCGTACGAAGAAGAAGCCCGCGGACCGGGTGGTGACCCTCGTGGGGAAGCCCGGGTGTCACCTCTGTGACGATGCCAGGGCGGTGGTCCGCGCGGTCTGCGAGGAGACCGGCGCGTCCTGGGAGGAGAAGGACATCACCCGGGACGAGGAGCTGTACCGGGAGTACTGGGAGCAGATCCCCGTGGTCCTCATTGATAACGAACAGCACACGTTCTGGCGGGTGGACCCGGTAAGACTGCGCAGTGCGCTGCTTTCCTGAGTGAAACCCGGTTAACATCATGGGCGTTTTGAGTGGTCTCGGGGGCGTAGTCGTGAGGAGCGTGTACCGCCTTGCCCCCTTCGGGCCTGCAACGGGCTGATGCGATCGGCAGTTCCTGGATCGCGCGACGTATGCGCGTGACCCCGGTCACTTTGACCGGACAAATCGGACACCATCTTTGTGCACGCGTTCACAAAGACATAGCCTGCATTCGACGGGGCGGCCATGGGACATGCGGCCGCCTGCAGCCCCGCTCATCCCGCAGGAGCACCGTGGCAACTGGCCGAAACCACCGACCGGCGACCCGTAGCCGAGGAATTCCCGAGGCCACCGTCGCCCGACTTCCGTTGTACCTCCGTGCGCTGACCGCGCTCTCCGAGCGCTCGGTCCCCACGGTCTCCTCCGAGGAGCTCGCCGCGGCGGCGGGGGTCAACTCCGCCAAGCTGCGCAAGGACTTCAGCTACCTCGGCTCGTACGGGACGCGCGGCGTCGGCTACGACGTCGAGTACCTCGTCTACCAGATCTCCCGTGAACTCGGCCTCACGCAGGACTGGCCGGTCGCCATCGTCGGCATCGGGAACCTCGGCGCCGCGCTCGCCAACTACGGCGGTTTCGCCTCCCGCGGGTTCCGGGTCGCCGCCCTGATCGACGCCGACCCCGCGATGGCCGGGACGCCCGTCGCCGGCATCCCCGTCCAGCACGCGGACGACCTGGACCGGATCATCAGCGAGAACGGCGTGTCGATCGGTGTGATCACCACCCCGCCCGGCGCGGCGCAGCAGGTCTGCGACCGTCTGGTGGCCGCCGGTGTCACCTCCATCCTGAACTTCGCCCCGACCGTGCTCTCGGTGCCCGACGGCGTCGACGTGCGCAAGGTCGACCTCTCCATCGAGCTCCAGATCCTCGCGTTCCACGAGCAGCGCAAGGCGGGCGAGGACGCCGCCGCGGACAACGGCCCCGACCCGGCCGCGCCGCCCGTGCGCGCCGCGACCACCAGCCGGAAGGGACCCGACGGGGACATGCCCGCCGTGATGCCGGCATGAGTCTCCTTGTCGTAGGGCTGAGTCACCGCAGCGCCCCCGTCTCCGTGCTGGAGCGGGCCTCGCTGCCCGCCGGCGCCCAGGCCGAGCTGCTCCGGGACACGCTCGCCGCGGAGCCCGCGGTCGAGGCCGCCGTCCTCGCCACCTGTAACCGCATCGAGCTGTACGCCGACGTGGACAAGTTCCACGCGGGTGTCGCCGAGCTGTCGACGCTGCTCGCCCGGCACAGCGGTGTCGGTCTGGACGAGCTCACTCCGTATCTCTATGTGCACTACGAGGACCGGGCCGTCCACCACCTCTTCTCGGTGGCCTGCGGACTGGACTCGATGGTCGTGGGCGAGGGCCAGATCCTCGGCCAGATCAAGGACGCGCTGGCGCTGGGGCAGGAGCTCCACACCGCGGGCCGGCTGCTGAACGACCTCTTCCAGCAGGCCCTGCGGGTCGGCAAGCGCGCCCACAGCGAGACCGGGATCGACCGGGCCGGGCAGTCGCTCGTCACGTTCGGCCTGGAGCAGCTCGCCGGGGGCCGCGATCCCGGGGTCTGGGCGAAGGGCAAGCGCGCCCTGGTGATCGGCGCGGGCTCGATGTCCTCGCTGGCCGCCGCGACCCTGGCCCGTACGGGCGTCGCCGAGATCGTCGTCGCCAACCGCACCCGGGCCCGCGCCGACCGGCTGGTCGAGATCCTCAACCAGGCCGGCGGCACCGGAGTGGCCGCCCACGCCGTGGAGATGGCCGCGGTCTCCGACGAACTGACACGTGCCGATGTCGTCGTCTCCTGCACCGGTGCGACCGGTCTGGTGCTGAGCGCGGAGGCCGTCGCCGGTGCGCTCGGGCTGGACTTCGCGCCGCACGAGGCGCCTGCCGTGCCCGTCGCCGCGCCGCCCGCCGATCTGGACCAGCACGCCGCGTGGGTGGAGAACGGCTCCGCCACCACGACCGCGCAGGCGCAGGCCGTCCGCCGGGTCACCGTGCCCGCCCAGTCCACCGGGCCGGTCCGCCTCGCCCTGCTGGACCTCGCGATGCCCCGCGACATCGACGGGGACGCCGCCCGCCTCGACGGTGTGTGCCTCGTCGACATCGAGTCGCTCGCCGAGGCGTCCGCCGACGCCCCGATGGCCGCCGATGTGGACCAGGTGCGCACCATCGTCGCCGACGAGGTCGCCGCCTTCGGCGCCGCCCAGCGCGCCGCCCACATCACCCCCACCGTCGTCGCCCTGCGCACGATGGCCGCCGGAGTGGTCGCGGGCGAGATCGCACGGCTGGACGGACGCCTTCCCGACCTGGACGAAAAGCAGCGCGCCGAGATCTCGCAGACCGTGCGCCGCGTCGTCGACAAGCTCCTGCACGCGCCCACCGTGCGGGTCAAGCAGCTCGCCAGCGAGCCCGGCGGCGCCGGGTACGCCGATGCGCTGCGGGAACTCTTCGACCTCGACCCGCAGACGGTCGCCGCCGTCTCCCGGGCAGACCTGAACGACCCGAATCGAGGGCGGTCATGACCGACAACTCACCCCTGGGCGCGGGGGCCACCGAGCCGCTGCGGCTGGGGACCCGGCGCAGCAAGCTCGCGATGGCGCAGTCCGGCCTCGTCGCGGAGGCCGTCACCGAGGTGACCGGGCGGGCCGTCGAGCTCGTCGAGATCACCACGTACGGGGACACCTCCAAGGAGCAGCTCGCGCAGATCGGCGGGACCGGCGTGTTCGTCGCCGCGCTGCGCGAGGCGCTGCTCCGCGGTGACGTGGACTTCGCCGTCCACTCGCTGAAGGACCTGCCGACCACGCCGCACGAGGGCCTCGTGCTGGCCGCCGTGCCGGTGCGCGAGGACCCGCGCGACGCACTGGTGGCGCGCGACGGGCTGACCTTCGAGCAGCTGCCGTCCGGTTCCCGGATCGGCACCGGCTCGCCGCGCCGCATGGCGCAGCTCAACGCGTACGCCCGCGGTCACGGCCTCGACATCGAGACCGTGCCGATCCGCGGCAACGTCGACACGCGTATTGGTTTTGTACGAAGCGGTGAACTGGACGCGGTGGTACTCGCCGCGGCCGGACTCAGCCGTCTCGGCCGGACCGGTGAGGTGACCGATTTCCTGTCGGTCGACACCGTTCTGCCCGCTCCCGGCCAGGGAGCACTGGCGATCGAATGTGCTGCCAGCAGCACGGACCTCGCCGCCGCGCTCGCCGAGCTCGACGACCCGTACACCCGGGCCGCCGTGACCGCCGAGCGTGCCCTGCTCGCCGCCCTGGAGGCCGGCTGCTCCGCACCTGT
Source organism: Streptomyces sp. NPDC087428 (assembly GCF_044744085.1). NCBI lineage: Bacteria > Bacillati > Actinomycetota > Actinomycetes > Kitasatosporales > Streptomycetaceae > Streptomyces > Streptomyces sp. NPDC087428. The sequence continues at coordinate 457,755 of NZ_JBIUXR010000006.1, read as the reverse complement.
GGGTGCGCTGGCCGACCTCCTGGCCGACGGTCAGGCTGTCAACGAACTGCGCCTGCGCGGAGTCGTCGGGTCCACCGACGGTTCCTCGCTGGTACAGCTGTCCACCACCGGTCCCGTCCCCACGTCGCACGACGACGCGGCGGCCCTCGGTCGCGAACTCGCGGCCGAGATGCTCGCCAAGGGTGCGGCCGGTCTTATGGGGGAGCGAGCACTTTGAGCCCCACCGGCCCCGTCGCATCCGATTTTCCTGTCCTGTCCGCAGGGCACGTCACCTTCCTCGGCGCCGGTCCCGGCGACCCGGGACTGCTGACTCTGCGCGCCGTCGAGGCGCTTGCGAGCGCGGACGTTCTTGTCGCCGAGCCGGACGTTCTCGGCGTCGTCCGCTGCCATGCGCGGGCAGGCGTAAGCACGCCTGAGCTGACGGTTGTTGACGCGCAGTCAACAGCCGTCGGAGTACCCGTTCTCAGGGACGCGGCCAATCTTGTCATGGAGGCCGCGAAGGGCGGCAGGCGGGTCGTCCGTGCCGTCGCCGGTGACCCCGGCCTGGACGGTTACGCGGGCGGCGAGATGCTCGCCTGCGCGGCCGCCGGCATTCCCTTCGAGGTCGTGCCCGGTGTCGCCAACGTCGTGGGGGTGCCCGCGTACGCCGGGGTGCCGCTGCGTGACGCGCAGGGCGCGGACGTCCGGTTCGTGGACGCCCGTACCGCCTCCGACCGCTGCTGGAGCGAGGTCGGCGCGAGCGATGCCACGTGTGTCATCTCGACGACGCTCGACGCGGTGGCCTCGGCCGCCGGTGAGCTGGTCTCCGCGGGCCGCAAGCCCGACACCCCGCTGACCGTGACGGTCGGCGGCACGACGACCCGGCAGCGCACCTGGACGGCGACGCTGGGCACCATCGCCCAGCTCTTCAAGCAGGCCAAGGTCCTTCCGTCGCCGGAGGGGCACCGGCCCGTCATAGCCGTGGTCGGGGAACGCAGCTCCGCCGCCCAGCGCGACCAGCTCGCGTGGTTCGAGTCCAAGCCGATGTTCGGCTGGAAGGTGCTCGTGCCGCGTACGAAGGAGCAGGCGGCGTCGCTCTCCGACCAGTTGCGTTCGTACGGTGCGGTGCCGCACGAGGTGCCGACGATCGCCGTCGAGCCGCCGCGTACGCCCCAGCAGATGGAGCGCGCGGTCAAGGGCCTGGTCACGGGCCGCTACGAGTGGATCGCGTTCACCAGCGTCAACGCGGTGAAGGCCGTCCGGGAGAAGTTCGAGGAGTACGGGCTCGACGCCCGTGCCTTCGCCGGGATCAAGGTCGCGGCCGTCGGTGAGCAGACCGCCGCCGCGCTCGTCGACTTCGGTGTGAAGCCGGACCTGGTGCCCTCGGGTGAGCAGTCCGCCGCCGGTCTGCTGGAGGACTGGCCGCCGTACGACCCGGTCTTCGACCCGATCGACCGTGTCTTCCTGCCGCGTGCCGACATCGCCACCGAGACGCTGGTGGCCGGTCTCATCGAGCTGGGCTGGGAGGTCGACGACGTCACCGCGTACCGCACGGTCCGCGCCTCGCCGCCGCCCGCGGACACCCGTGAGGCGATCAAGGGCGGCGGGTTCGACGCGGTGCTCTTCACCTCGTCCTCGACGGTGCGCAACCTGGTCGGCATCGCCGGCAAGCCGCACAACGTGACGGTCATCGCGTGCATCGGCCCGGCCACCGCGAAGACCGCGGAGGAGCACGGTCTGCGCGTCGACGTCCTGTCCCCTGAGCCGTCCGTGCACAAGCTCGCCGAGGCGCTCGCCGCCTTCGGCGCGCAGCGCAGGGACGCGGCGAAGGAGGCCGGTGACCCGGTGACGCGGCCGAGCGAGCGCCGTCCCGGCGCGCGGCGGCGGCGTACGACGACCTGATCCGGCGTAACGGATCGCGGGGCCCGGCTGCTTCTCCCCGAAGCGGCCGGGCCCCTTCCGTTCCCCGCCGCTTTCCCGGCACAGGTGTCGGTAAGACGGTGATGTGTACGGGTCTAATCTCGAAGCATGACTGTGTACGGAAACTTCCCCGGCTCTCGCCCCCGACGGCTGCGGACGACCCCCGTCATGCGGCGGATGGTCGCCGAGACACGGCTCGACCCGGCGAATCTGATCCTGCCCGCGTTCGTGCGCGAGGGCATCACCGCCCCCGTCCCGATCTCGGCCATGCCCGGTGTGCAGCAGCACACCCTGGACAGCCTGCGGAAGGCCGCGGTCGACGCGGTCTCGGCGGGTGTCTCCGGGATCATGCTCTTCGGCGTCCCCGCGGACGAGAAGAAGGACGCCCGGGGCACGGCGGGCACCGACCCCGAGGGCATCCTCCAGGTCGGTCTGCGCGCGGTGCGCGAGGAGGTCGGTGACGATCTCGTCGTGATGTCCGACCTCTGTCTGGACGAGACCACCGACCACGGCCACTGCGGTGTGCTGACCGAGGACGGCCGGATCGACAACGACGCGACGCTGGAGCGGTACGCCGAGATGGCCCAGGTCCAGGCCGACGCGGGCGCCCATGTGGTCGGCCCCAGCGGCATGATGGACGGCCAGGTCGGGGTGATCCGCGACGCGCTGGACCAGACCGGGTACGAGGACGTCGCGATCCTCGCCTACACGGCGAAGTACACCTCCGCCTTCTACGGCCCGTTCCGCGAGGCCGTCGGCTCGTCGCTCAAGGGCGACCGCAAGACGTACCAGCAGGACCCGGCCAACGCCCGTGAGTCGCTGCGCGAGCTGGCGCTCGACCTCGAAGAGGGCGCGGACATGGTCATGGTCAAGCCGGCCGGACCGTACCTGGACATCGTGGCGAAGGTCGCGGAGTCGGTGGACGTGCCGGTCGCCGCGTACCAGATCAGTGGCGAGTACGCGATGATCGAGGCCGCCGCCGAGCGCGGCTGGATCGACCGGGACGCGGCGATCATGGAGAGCCTGACCGGCATCCGGCGGGCGGGCGCGCAGATGATCCTGACGTACTGGGCGACGGAGGTCGCGCGGAAGCTGGCGCGCGGCGGCGCCTGAAGCGGGTGTGTGAGCGTCCCGCCCGGCCCGGAGCAGGTCAGGGCCGGGCGGGACGGCGGGGCTACTTCCCGGTGGCGTAGGAGGCCCAGATCCGGAGCGGGAGGACGTTGCCGCGCTCCGAACGCTTTCCGCCCACGCCCTGCATTCCCAGCAGGTGGGGGGTTCCCGGCTTGTTGCGGAACACCGTCACGGCCGTGGTCAGCCCCTGGGTGTGGCCGATGTACCAGGCCGACTTCATCCGGTCGTCCTCACCGGTCGCACCGGCGGAGAGGTCGGCGAGGGAGCCGCCACCGGAGAACCGGTCGAACTTCCTGTCCTGCGCCAGTGTCGTCCAGGCCACCAGTCCCAGGGTGCTCCGCACATCCTTGGCCACCGAGGTGTCCATCGCGCGCTCCGGTACGGGCCGCTCGAAGCCGTCGACCGGCTCGCCGCCGCGTGTCACGCCGGTCACCGAGTACGGGTCGGCCCTCATGCCCCCGTTGTTGAAGGCGGTGTACGCGTCCGCCATCCTGACCGCGCTCGGGGTGGACGTGCCGAGGGGGAACGACGTGTCCAGGGGGGCCAGGCTGTCCTCGCGCAGGCCGGCCGCGACCGCCATCTTCTTCACGTTCTTCAGCCCGATGTGCTTGCCGAGCTGCACGAAGGTGACGTTGGCCGACCTGATCAGGGCGTCGCGCAGGGTCGTCGTCGTCAGCGGGGCCGGCACCGGGACAGGACTGATTCCCGGCCGGGCCCCGGGAACCGCCGCACGCGGGCCGCTCGTGATCAGCCGCCCCGCACTGTCGTAGCCGCTGTTCAGGGTGATTCCGTTGCCGCTCTGAAGAGCGGCGGCCAGCACGAAGGGCTTGAACGCCGAGCCGACGGGGACGCCCGCGGTGTCGGCGTTGTTCGCGAAACGGGTCGTCGCGTCGGCTCCGCCGTACACCGCGACCACGGCCCCGTCCTCGGGCCGCACGGAGGCGGCGCCGACCTCGACGTACTTGTCCTCGGGGCGCTTGTCTGGGTCGAGGTCGCGCTTGCGCGTGCTGCGCACGGCCCGTTCCAGCTGCTGGACCCGGTCCTTCTCGAAGGTGGTGTGCACCCGGTAGCCGCCCCGGGCGAGGTCCTTGGCGGTGAGGCCGGAGCGCTGCTTGATGTACTTGTTGGCGATGTCGACGAGGTAGCCGGTCTGGCCGCCGAGGCTGGTCGGCTTGACGGCCTTCCGCGGCTCGGGGAACTTCGTGTACGAGGCCCGCTCGGTCTTCGTCATCATGCCGATCTCGACCTGCCGGTCCAGGATCCACTTCCAGCGCTCGACGGCGCGTTCGTGGTTGGCCCTGCCGTCCGCGGGGTCGTACTGCTCCGCCCCCTTGAGCAGCGACGCGAGCATCGCGGTCTGGCTGGGGTCGAGCTTCTTCGCGGGGATTCCGTAGTACGTGACCGCCGCCGCCTGGATGCCGTAGGCGCCGCGACCGAACCAGCTGGTGTTCAGATATCCCTGGAGGATGCTCTGCTTGCTCTGCTTGTTGCTCAGCTTGACCGAGATGAAGAACTCTTTGAACTTCCTTGTGGCCGACTGCTCCTGGCTGAGGTAGGTGTTCTTCACGTACTGCTGGGTGATGGTGGAGCCGCCCTGGGTCTCACCGCCCTTGACCATGCTGACGGCCGCGCGGGCGATGCCCGTGAGTGACACCCCCGAGTCGGAGTAGAAGGTCTCGTTCTCGGCGGCGATGACCGCGTTCTCCATCGAGTCGGGTATGTCGGCGAGCGTGACGTTCTGCCGGTTGACCGCGCCCACGCTCACCAACTGGCTGCCGTCCGCCCAGTAGTAGACGGTGCCCTGCATCCGCGCCTCGTCGTTCTCGTCGGGGATGTCGACGGACGAGTAGACCGCGGCGAACAGCCCGGCCACCGCTGTTGCTCCGAGCAGGACCCCGCTCAGCACCTGCCGCCACGAAGGGACCCAGCGGCGCCAACTGACCCTCCCCCGGCGGGGGTAGTCGACTCGGCGGACGCGCGGGCGTTTCGTACGGGGGGTGCGGGTGGGGCGTCGGGGCATGCTTCAGCTCCTCGTTCACCGTCCGCAGCGGGGGCGCGGACTTGTGAGAGGAGATGTTCCGGATCGCGGTCAGGTTGTCTCTGCGTCCCGTCCGGTACCGACGGGTGCTCAGAGCGCCGGTTCGCCGCCCCAGGCGGTGAGGATACGAGCCGCCTCCCGGCCCAGGGCGCGGTCGTCGGCCAGCCGGCGCAGGACCTCGGCCCGGTTCTCGCTCGGGCCCGCGTGGTTGAGCGCGGCCAGGGCGTTGTCCCGGACGAGCTGGTCCTCGTCGGAGAGGACGGCGGCCGCCATCGCGTCGTGGACCTCCGGGTCGTCCGCGTAGGGGCCGAGCGCCATGGCCGCGTACTGCCGCACCAGGTCCTCGTCGGGCCCGCGCATCACGGCCAGCAGCGCGCGGGCGGCCCGCTGGCGGTGGGTGTCCCGGGTGGGCGGCGACAGCCGCAGGGCGGTCGTCGCCTCGATCCTGGCGAGTTCGTACTCCTCGGTGTCCTCGGTCACCGAAGCGAGGAACGTGAGGGCCGCCGGGTGGTCGGGCCGGTCCGCGAGTATGTCGCCTATCCCCGCGACGAGTTCGCGTCTTCTGTCGCTCTCGGGGGGCTCTGCGCGGAACTGGTCGATGAGGCTCTCTGTCCGGTCCATGGGGAGTGGCTTCCCCGTGGGAGGCGGCGCACTCCCCGTACACGCCCGCGCCCCGCCTGCCCCGCCGGTGGGCGGGGTGGACGGGGGACGGGCAGGGCAGGCGCGGCAGAAGGGGCGGACGGGGCGGACGGGGCTCAGTACTGGAGGGCGTCGGCCATCTCGGTCTGCCAGTAGGTGACGAAGCCGTTGTCGTCCCAGTAGGTGTTGGCCGGGAGCTTCAGCTCGGCGGGGGTGCCCGTGGAGCCGACGTTGCTCTTGCCGGCGAAGTTGACCTGGAGGTGGGCGGCCTTGCGCGGGGCCGGGCCGGCGCCGGGCTCGCCGGTCAGGCCGATGGCGGCGTAGGCGGACTCGCCCGGCGCCAGTGTCACGACGGCCTGGGGCTGGCTGTCGTCCAGGATCGGGAAGACGGCCTGGGCGTCGTCGAAGCGGAGCTTGGGTGCGTAGTAGGCGTTGCAGAGCTTGGAGCCGGTGTTGGTCACGGTCAGCAGCAGGTGGTTGATCGGGCGGCTCACCTTGGTGACGGTGACCTTGGTGTTGCTGCCGGTGCACGTGACCGTCTTGGTGCTGGTGGTGGAGCTGGTAGTGCCGGCGGTGTTGCCTGCCTTGTTCGCGCCGGTCTTGACGGGCGGCACGGTGCTCTTCGTCGTGCCGCTGCCGTTGCCGCTGCCGCCGGACTTGGTGCCGGAGTGGGTGACGGGGGCTTCGGTGGCGCCCGCCTTCGGTGCGGCGGTCTGGGGCTGGGAGGTGGCCTGGGACTCGGGCTGGGACGTGGCGTGGGACTCGGGCTGGGCGGTGGCCTGCTGGTCGATGGTGTTCGCCACCGGAGCGGCCGCTCCCGCCTTGCTGCTCTCGCCGCTGCCGCTCTCGCCGCTGCCGCTCTCGCCGCTGCACGCGGTGAGCGAGAGGGCGGCCAGGAGCGCGGTGGCGGCCAGGACGGTGGTGCGGATGCGGTTGCTGCGCATGGTGGTACTCCCCGTGAAGTGGTTTCGCTGGTGGTGGTGCTGATGGTCTGTGCGGTTCTTCGGTGCCAGTTGTCCAGCGCCGGTTGTTCCGTACTGGTTGTTCAGTACTGCCTGTTCCGTACTGGTTGTTCAGTACTGGAGGGCGTCGGCCATCTCGGTCTGCCAGTAGGTGACGAAGCCGTTGTCGTCCCAGGAGGTGTTGGCCGGGAGCGACAGCTCGGCGGCGGTGCCCGAGGTGCTTCCGGGGTTTTTGCCGGCGAAGTTGACCTGGAGGTGGGTGCCCTTGCGCGGGGCCGGGCCGCTGCCGGGCTCGCCGGTCAGGCCGATCGAGGCGTAGGCGGACTGGCCCGGGTCGAGCGTCACGACGGCCTGGGGCTGGCTGTCGTCCAGGATCGGGAAGACGGCCTGGGCGTCGTCGAAGCGGAGCTTGGGTGCGTAGTAGGCGTTGCAGAGCTTGGAGCCCGCGTTCGTCACGGTCAGCAGCAGGTGGTTGACCGGGCGGCTCACCTTGGTGACGGTCACCTTGGTGTTGTCGCCGGTGCAGGTGGCGTCCTTGCCGTTGCTGGTGTTGCCCGGCTTGTTCGTGGAGCCGCCGGTGTTCTTCCCGTCGCTGTCGGCGGGCGGCGCGGTGTTCTTCGTCGTGCCGCTTCCCCCGGTCGTGGCGTCGGCGTCGGTGGCGTCGGTGCCGTCCTTCTCCGGTGCTGCGGACTGGTCCTGCTTGCCTGCGCTGTCCGCAGCGGGAGCGGACGCTCCCGCCTTGCCGTTGTCACTGGTGCTGCCGTCGTCACCGTTGCATGCGGTGAGCGAGAGGGCGGCCAGGAGTGCGGTGGCGGCCAGGACGGTGGTGCGGATGCGGTTGCTGCGCATGGTGGTGCTCCCCGTGAAGTGGTGAGGGTGTGTGAGGTGCGGTGCGGGTCGTTCAGTGCCGGTGGATGAGGATCATGACGACGGTGCCGGTCACGATCACCACCCCGATGGCAAGGACATCGATGAGCTCGATGCGGAAGAGCGTTTTCATTGCTCGTCCCCCGTTGTCGCTGCGGTGTGGTCACAGACTGCGGGGCGATGGATTCCGGCCGCAACGCCTGCCGGGCCATTGGGGATGCTGGAATGCCTGCGCACCCTCTGACCTGCGCAGATCCGATGTCCCTGGAACGGTATTCCGGGACGGACAAGGCGGGGAAACGGCGGCGTTCGACGGACTGAGGGTCGATCTGTCGCGCTTCGAAAACTTCTGTTTCCCAGCAGGAGAGCTCACCGGGGATGGAGGATTGGGAGCATGAGCCCCTTACACACACCAACTGCTGCGGGCAGGGCGATGGACCGCTTCGGCGAGGCGTTGGACGCCGTGGTCGTGGAGCCGCCGGGCCGGCAGAACGCCGCAGCGTTGGTGCTGCTCGCAGGGGAGGGAGAGACGGCTACCACCCATACCGTCCTGAACTCCCTGCTGCATTCCCTGCGGAAGCGGCTCTTGGCGGACAGCGCCGGGCTGGCGCCGCACGCGGTAATCAGGCCGAGCGCGGAGTACCAGGCGGGGCCGGTGACCCTGCTCTACGAGCACATCACGCAGGACCTCATCGAAGCGATGCCTGTCGGCACCGGCAAGCTCAGGTTCCCTTCCTACTGGCTGCTGCGCGACATCGTCGTCGGCGTGGAGCCGACCGAGAGCGGAGCCGGTCGGGCCAGGGAGGTGCGCCGGGCGGCGTACACCGAACATCTGCGGCGAACCGGCCGGGGCCGGCTGCGCGACCAACTGCGTGAGCAGGCGTCGGGGTGGGCGCAGCCGGTCAAGTTCCTGGTCGACCTATGGATGGACTGGCTGGCCGAGCCCTGGTACGGATACCGCATCGGTCGCCGGATGCTCCGGGCCCGCAACCGGAACTGGTACGCGACCTGGGCCCAACAGCTGCACGGGGATCCGGTGAGAAACTTCTTCGCCTCGGTTCAGGACCTCGCGCCGGGCGGCCGGAACGCGGACCCGGAGGTGGTCGAGAACGCACTGTTGCGGGCGCTGCTCTCCGATCTGGACGGCGCGTTGCGGCACCGGATGCTGTCGCCGTGGCGCCGTCGCCGGGTCACCCGCTTCGTCCTGTTCGTCGAGGACGCGGGGCCGGTGGATCGCGGACCGTCCGACGCTCGTCCGGGCGGCCCGGACAGGAATCGGCTGCAGCGGTTCCTGGCCGAGTACCTGGTGGCCGCCGAGAAGCTGGGCAGCAGGTCGACGCTGGTGGTCGGCTGCGTCCAGCCGGAGTTCGCGGTGGAGCTGGCGGTGGAGCCGCAGGCGGACTTCGAGGGCGCGGCGGAGGCACTTCGCTCCGGAATGCGGTCCAGGAACGGTCTGGTGGCCGTGGCGGTGCCGGTCCGGCCCGAGGCGGAGGTGGCGGAGTGGTCGGCCGATCGCCACCCAAAGATCATGACCAGGGTCTTCCGGTGGGGGCCGGTCGCAGGGATCGCGCTGCGTTGTGTGACGGCGGCGGCGATAGGTGCGGGGCTGATCGGAGGGTGGTACTTCGCGGGATTTTCTCTCTTCGACGAGAAATGTCCGTCCAATCAGTTCGAAAACGACTACGGCCCTGGGTGCCTTGGGCTGAGTGACGGAACAGAAGCCCAGCGATTCGATGGAATGGCGAAGGGTTTCGGAGATCTCTTTGCAAAGATTGCAGACGGCAATGGAACGGCCGAAGAGTTGGCGAAAGAGAAGGGGCGAGAGGTGCGCACGGTCGTCTACTTCGGCCCGATGAGTGGTAATGCCGCGGACCTGGGTGGCTCACTGGCTGAGCTGCATGGGGTGGCCCTTGCCCAGCACGAAAATAATGTTCTCGCGGATCGCGACATCAGGTCGGTGGGGTTGAGAGTGCTGCTGGCCAATGCCGGGCCGGGATTCAAGGCGGCTCGGAGAGTGGCCAATAAAGTCGTCGAGCGGACCGATGAAGAACGGATCGCAGGAGTGGTCGGATTCGGACAGAGCCGACCGGAGACGCACGATGCCATGCAAGCATTCGCCGAGAAGCATATTTCGATGATCGGTACTTCTGCGACGGCAGACACCATGGTGGAGAACAACGCGGCGTCCGATCTGTACTACCAACTGGCGCCGAACAATCGCCGTCAGGCGCACATCATGAAAGCGTTCCTCAAGGGGCAGCCCGGTGTCCTGCCGAAGCGCACCGCGGGTTCAAATAGCATGGCGATCGTCGTGAGTAATCCGAAGGATGAATACAGTAGGAATCTTTCCGATGACTTTATCAAGGTATTCGCGGACGGAGAACCTTTGCCCATGAGGTACGTGCCTTCGCGTATCGGTAGCCTGGGTGGCCTGGCGAAGGACGTCTGCGACAAAATCAGGTCCAGGAACATGCCGATCGTCTGGACTGCGCGCGCCCAAGAGCTGGTGGTATTCCTCGGCAAGTTCAAGGACACGCCCTGCAATGAGCAGGCGACCCCCTTGACCGTGCTGGGAGGGGACGACGTGACCAACGCGATGCTTGACGAGGACAGGCCGACCCTCAATCAGGGTCTCTCGCTTTACCATGTCATGCTTGCGGCTCCCCGGGGAGCCGATACTTATAGATCAGGCGATTTCGTCGCTAGTTACAAGAAATTTTATAAAGGAGAAAAGAGTAACGACAAGATGCTTCAGGACAGTCATGCCGCACTTGGTTATGACGGGGTCAAGGTTCTGGCGCATGCGATCGAAAGGGCGTACATCGCAGGTGAAGGCTTCGACAAGTCCGCGGTGTCGGTGTCGTTGCATGACGACTTCAAAGGGGATTTTTCGGGAGTCACCGGTGTAATCGATTTCAGTGATGACTCGCGCGTGCCCGTCAATAAGGCCATATACGTTGTTCGTGATTCTGATCCGTCTTCGTCCGGTAGTGCCGGCGGATCCGAGAGCAGCTATTCCGTTGTCCTGAAGTGTGGGAATTTCGGTGACGGTAAAGATAATCTGACCCGCTGGGGGCCAGAGGGGGATACGAGCAAATACCCGTGCCCCGACGACCGCCACCCGTCGGATCCGGCCACCTGACGGCCGGTGCGCGCTCCTGGACGCCATGCAGGAACCGGGTGATGCCCGCAAGGGCATCACCCGGTTCCTTTGGCGGCCGTTCAGTACTGGAGGGCGTCGGCCATCTCGGTCTGCCAGTAGGTGACGAAGCCGTTGTCGTCCCAGTAGGTGTTGGCCGGGAGCTTCAGCTCGGCGGGGGTGCCCGTGGAGCCGACGTTGCTCTTGCCGGCGAAGTTGACCTGGAGGTGGGCGGCCTTGCGCGGGGCCGGGCCGGCGCCGGGCTCGCCGGTCAGGCCGATGGCGGCGTAGGCGGACTCGCCCGGCGCCAGTGTCACGACGGCCTGGGGCTGGCTGTCGTCCAGGATCGGGAAGACGGCCTGGGCGTCGTCGAAGCGGAGCTTGGGTGCGTAGTAGGCGTTGCAGAGCTTGGAGCCGGTGTTGGTCACGGTCAGCAGCAGGTGGTTGATCGGGCGGCTCACCTTGCTCACGGCCGTCTTGGTGTTGTCGCCGGTGCAGGTGACGGGCTTGCTGTAGGTGGTCTTGCTCGCCTGCTCCACGGAGCCGGCGGTGCCCTTGTCGCCGTTCGTGGCGGGCGGCGCGTTATTCGTCGTCGTGCCGCTTCCACTGTTCTGCGTGCCGGCGTTCCGCGTGCCGCTGTTCTGCGTGCCGACGTTCCGCGTGCCGCTGTTCGGCGTGCCGCTGTCGGCACCGGTGGCGTCCTTCTCCGGTGCGGCGGCCGGGGGCTGGGACTGCGTGGCGGCGCTGTTCGCTGCCGGGGCGGACGCTCCCGCCTTGCCGTTGTCGCTGGTGCTGCCGTTGTCACCGCTGCATGCGGTGAGCGAGAGGGCGGCCAGGAGTGCGGTGGCGGCGATGACGGTGGTGCGGATGCGGTTGCTGCGCATGGTGGTACTCCCCGTGAAGGTGGTGGTTGTTGTGCGGTTCGGCGCTGGTTGTTCTGCGGTGTGGTCACAGACTGCGGGGCGGCGGATTCCGGCCGCAACGCCTGCCGAGCCATTGGGGATGCTGGAACGTCTGCGCGTACTGTGACCTGGGCAGATTCCACGTCCCTGGAATGGTGTTCCGGGACGAATCAGGAGGGGGAACGCTGCAAGTGGCGACGCCGGAGGCCGAAGATTTCGCGGCCCTGCTCAAGGAACTGAAGGACCGTTCGGGACGCAGTTACGGGGTGCTCGCCACGAAGCTGCACGTCAGCACGTCGACGCTCCATCGATACTGCAACGGGGACGCCGTCCCCAACGAGTACGGGTCCGTCGAACGGTTGGCCCGGCTGTGCGGGGCCACGTCCGACGAACTCGTGGAGTTGCACCGGCGGTGGATCGTCGCCGAGGCCGCGCGGCGACGCGGGAAGCCGGAATCCGGGGCGGCGGCCGCCGGGCCCGGGGCCGATGCCCGTGCGGTGTCCGCCGTGGGCAGAGCACCGGCTCCCGAGCCCGAGGACAAGCCCGAGGACAAGCGCGAGCCGACGGCCGCAGCCGTACCCGCGCCCGCGCCTGAACGCGCCCCCGAGCCCGCGCCCGCTTCCGAACTGGAGCGTGAGCACCTGGCCGGGTCCGCCCCCTCGGGCAACCGCTGGCGGCGCGCGTCCGCCCGTACGCGCGTCCTGCTCGCGGCGGCGGCCGTCGTCGCGCTCACCGTGCCGACCGCCGTCGTCGCCAACCAGCTCGCCGGGGCGAGCGAGGACACCGCAGCGAACGCCTCGGGCGCCAAGCACCCCGGGGACGACCGGAAGGCGGGCGCCGTGGCCGACGCCTCGGAGAGCCCCTCCACGTCGCCCAGCCCGTCGCGGAAGCCGAGCGCCTCCGCGACCACCGGGTCGGCCAAACCGACCGCGGACACCTCCGAGACCGCCTCGCAGCAGGCGGGGGCCGAGCCGAAGGCCGCCCCCGGCCGGCCGCCGACCGTCACCATCAGCTCGTACAACTGGGAAGAGCCCTGCGGGCAGTTCTACCTGCTGGAGCAGGACGCCGAGGTCGTGCCTCCGCCGCCCGTGCCGCAGGACACCCGTGGCTGGGCCCGCGCGCTGGGCGGGGTGGACGGCGGCCAGATGAGGATCGAACTCACCGTTCAGGGCACCTCGGAGCAGGCGGTCGTCCTGAAGGACCTCAACGTGCGGGTGCTGAACCGCAGCGCGCCCCTGAAGCGGTCCGCGTTCTCGATGGGCGACGGCTGCGGTAGCGGAATCGAGCCCCAGTCCTTCGACATCGCCCTGGACAACAGCCGTCCCACGCTCACTCCCGTGGCGGGGCAACAGGGGGACAAGAAGGTCCCGGCGAAGGACTTCCCGTTCCGTGTCTCTTCCAACGACGTGGAGGTCTTCGACCTCGACGCGCACGTGGAGGGCCACGACGTGCAGTGGTACCTGGAGCTGGAGTGGAGCAGCGGCGGCCAGACGGGCACGATGCGCGTCGACGACGGCGGAAAGCCGTTCCGTACGAGCAGCATCGCGGGCCGGCCGGAGTACCGCTACAACAGGAACAACTCCAAGTGGGAGACCGACTGACGCCCCCGAATCTCGTGGCTCGGGTCTCGGGTCCCGGGCTTCGAGATCCGAGCCCCGAGAGGGGCGGTTCACTCGTTCGAGCGTACGGAGGGGCAGGTCGGCCCGGGTCTTGGGGCTTGGGATTCGAGCGTCGAGATTCGAGCTGCGAGGTTCGAGCGTCTTCTTTTAACCGGTGGGGAAAGAAGGGTGGTTGGGAAAACCTTCCTGACCTCCCTGACCCGTCACGGCCAGCAAGTATGACTAATGGTGACAGCTTGCGACGGAGCGTCGCGACTGTCTACGGTGCGAGAACTGAACGACCCCGACCGGTGTAATCAGCACCGAGCCGGGGTCTGACCTCCAAGATCGAAAGAGACCCGATCTCGTGGTTGTTGAGCACTTTAGTCCCGCCGTGTCCGCGTCCGCAGTGTCGCCCCCGTACCCGATGGCCCGTCCCGGTTACGGCAAGCGATCCGTTCCGGAGCAACCCTCGCCCAGCGCAGCTGACTTCGACCCGCTGCCCTTGCGGGAGCGGTATGTCGCCGCGTTCATCGAGCGGCTGCCCGAGGGCGCCACGATGAGCGTGAAGGCCCTCGCCAAGCAGATCCCGCTGTACGGGCAGCAGGCCGTCAGCTCCGCCCTGACCGCGCTGTCGGTGGCCGGACACCTGCGGCGCGTACGGTGCGCGGTCGGCGCCGGAGACCAGGTGCGGTGGGTGTTCCGGACCTACTGGTCACGGACCGCCCACGACAACGAATGGTGGACGAACCACCTGACCCCCGAACCCGCGCCCGCACCCGAACCCGCTCCCGAGCCGGCGCCCGTGCCCGTACGGGAGCCGGCGCACCAGCCCGCGCGGGACACGGTCCCCGCCCACACCCCCGCGTACCTCGCGCTGGCCGGGATCGGGCGGGCCGACGCGCGCCTCGCGCTCTCCGCCGCCGACTGCACGGCCCTGGAAGCCCTGGCCGAGCGCTGGTTCGCACGCGGCGTGGACGCCGACTACCTCACCCGCGCCCTCACCGCCGGACTCCCCGCCCGCGTCGACTCACCCGTCGGCTTCGTCCGCCGCCGCCTCCACGACAAAATCCCGCCCGCACTCCCCACCACCCCCACACCGCCGCCCGCCGGAATCTCCGTCCGGCGCGTGATGATGGAGTGCACCGAATGCGGCACCCCCGGCCACCCCGAAGCGCTCCCCGACGGCCTCTGCCACCCCTGCCGACACCCCGAACCCGACACCACCGACACCCAGGTCACCCCGCCCGCCGAAGCCGAACGCGACGTCACCCAACGCGTCGCCGGACTCCGCGACCTCCTCAAAGCCCCCTGAGGACACATGCGTTATGCAGCGGAGGTGCGGTAGCGCGACGTGTCAGGGCGGCTGTTCTCGCCCAACCTGGCCGCCCGTCAGGAAGCGGGCATCACCCGACTGCGCCGAAGCCCTGCAACGGGTCCTGCTCGGGGTCGCAAGAGAACGCGCCACGAAGGATGTGGAATGCGGTTTTCCGAGGAGGTTCCGGGCGGGATTCCATAGAAAAGATCATGGCGTGAAATCAACTGGAGAGATCAGCCTTTCGGGGACTGTCGTCCTTTCCGTTTGGACCCCTGACAGGGACCGGCTACCGTGAATTGCCCACCTGAGTGAATTCCTTACGGGAACGTTGAATGGGAAACATGAACGGATCGCCACCACCACCTCATGCCGGTAGTGAGGCCACCAGGCTGCTCTGTGCGGGAAGTTATCTGAGCCCTGTCTTCCGCCGGCAGGTCGTCGACGAACTCGTCAGTCACGAAGACCGAACCGTCGCACCTTCACTGGGTGTTGACGTCCTCTCCGTCCTTGCACACGCACTGCACGCCCGGCGCCAGGAGGTCATGGCCGCAGTCGCGCTGCTGGTCGTCTGGATCGGCTTCTTCGCGGCGGGAAGCAAAACGTTCGACCAGTTCCATCTCCAGCTCCCAGGCTTTGTTCTCGATCACCTCTGGGCGCTGTGGTACGCCCTGGTGTGCCTGGGAATGCTGCTGGCCAGATACGTCTCCGGTCTCCCGGTCGACCGTTACGTGGGGGCGCCGCTGCTCGACGGGTTCCGGAAGCTGCGGTTCGTCCGCAAGGTGTCGGCCGTCGTCCTCACACTTGTGTTCTGGGCGCTCAACGCCGGCTACTGGGTCGCGGCGCTGTTCGCATGGAGGGGCACTCCCGCCGTCGTGCTGATTCCGTTGCTGATGGCGTGCGTCGTATGGGTGCATCGGGCTTGTGTGATCCAGACCCTCCGCAGTTCTCTCGCCGCGGAGACGTTCCGTCTGCAACAGGTGGGAGGCCGTGGCATTCAGCTGCCGGACTCGGAGCGATACTTTCGGCTACAGCGGCTCATCGCGAGTGAACAGCATGCATCAGGGGCGGTCTACAACCCTCAGCTCCCCTTCGTCGGTGCGGGGATCCCGCACCAGCCCTGGTCGCTGGCACTGGAGTTGCAGCGCAAGCGTGACGAGGGCACTGGCAAAGCGACCATTCCGGTTCAGGGGGCCGCCGGTGACACCGTCCTCACGTCGCGGAACATCATCGATCTGATCACGCCACGTCTGGAGTCGCTCCGCGAGTCGGCGTCCCGCACCGGGAGGGACAGGCTCAAGGACCTGGAGATCGAGGAGTTCGTCTATCTGCCTCCCGGTGCCGGCCGAGGCGATGAAGCCATCTTCGGACGCGAGCAGATTCGGCAGCACATCGATGCGTCGGTGAACGAGGGGGCCGAGGGGCGCCGCCACTTCCTGCGCGTCAGGGTCGGTGCGTGGGACGAACAGGTCGTGGTCACCATTTTCGTACGGGTGCACACGCAAGGGCGGATGCTCGTCCTGGAAGTCGCTCCGCATGTGCTCGGTCCGATCAAGGAGGAGTTCATGGAGGTCGATGCGGTAGCCGCCCGTTCCGGCCGGGTGCGGGACCTGCCGCGCACGGTGTTGCGGGCACTCCTCCTCGGACCGAGCACGTCCGTCGCCGCCAGGGACTGGCCGAGCGATGTCGTCAGGGCCTTGTTCGCGGCACCGAGTGTCTCGGCGGCTACCGGGATCTCGGCCCTGCGCACCGGTCTCATGGTGTTCCGGACATGGTTGTTGGAGCCGGAGAGCGCGATGCCGAGCGCACCCGTCAAGTCCATCCGGGAGATGGGCAGCGCACCGATGTCCTCCCTGTTCCAGGAGATGGACGTGAGTCGGTACGTCAAGACGGTTCAGGACCGGATCGCCTCGGGTGTCCGGGACGCCCTGGAGCAGAGCGGCTATCAGACGGACCGTTTCGAGCAGCAGATCATCAACGTCGGAGACGGCGGGCTCTTCATCAGGCACATGACTGGCGGGGCGGCACTCGGCCAGGTCACCGGGGGCGCGGTTGCCGTGGGCGAGCGAGGCCGGGCCGACAACACCACTATCAGGGCGGGGATGCGATGAACGAGGACGGACAGCCGGACGCCACCCGGAACGAACCGGGTAGGGGCGGCGGAGACGTGCGCATCGGGAGGATGTTCGGGGGAGCCGTCGCGACGGGCTCCCATGGGCACGCCGTCCACCAGGCAGCACCCGCCGGGAGCGCTGTCACCGACGAGGCGACGCGCGAACTGCTGGAGGCGATGAACGCGCTCCGTGAGCATCTGCAACTGCTGACGCCGACGGACGAGACGGACGGGGTCCGCTCCGAAATCACCTCCATCACCGCTGACATCGCACAGTCGAGAAGCCCGTCCCCGGGTCGCCTGGAGCGGCTTCGCGGCTACCTGGAAGTGGGAACGACGGGGGTCTCGGCACTTGCCTCTGCCCTGCCGGTGGTCCAGGCCATCGGGCGCGTGCTGGGCTGAGGGGCGACATGTCTGCGCGGGCGGGGCGCCCACTACATCGTGATCGTTGAGCGCATCACGAAGAGGCTCCGCAAGCAGGTGGAATCCCTTCCCTGGAACCAGATACCGCTCGGGGAAGATCAGCCTCAAGGCCGTCCGCGCGGTCACCACCCTCGCCGCGTCACAGGTCGGCCCCGCCCGCAGCTCGACTGCACCGAAGTCCTGGGCCCGGTGGCAGCTCGCGCGTCGACCTTGCGCTAGCTGGCCGGACCCCACTCACGCCACGCGGTCTTCAGTCCCACCAGAACGCCCACGTCTCCTGGTTCAGCACCGCCTTCTCCGCGTACGTCAGGAGGGTGTTGAGCGTCGACTGCTGGATGTTGTCCGGGCAGAACGCGAAGTGCTCGGCGGCCAGCGCCTCGGCCTCGGCCGCCGTGGTCGGCGGGCGGCTCACGGAGACGACCATCGTGTCGAAGCCGAGCACCACGACACGGGCACCGAACCGGTCCTCCCAGGAACGCAGCACCGCGCAGAGCCGCGCCACGTCGTTCTCGTGGTTGAGCGGCCCCGACCAGCCGATCGCCGCCGGTATGTCCGCACTGCGCCGCGCGGGCACCAGCGCCGCCCGCATCCCGCCCGGCGAGAAGTCCATCTGGGTCATCTGGTCCGCGATCTCGGCCGCCAGACCGTCCGGGGTGTCCGGCCCCGCCTCGGCCGGCACGGGAGCCAGGCCCGGCCAGTCGGCCCCGGAGTCGCCGAGGTCGAGCTCGTCCTCGGCGTACGCCTCCCACACCTCGCTCAGGACATCCTCGGCGTCATGGTCCCCGGGGTACGTCATCCGGGCCGGCATGAGGTCCCATCGCTCGGGCCACTGGGTGCGCATCCCGCCGTCGATCAGCACCGGAAGCAGCCCGACGGGCCGCCCCAACGCGCGCAGCAAGGCCCATGAGCCGGGGGACGCGGACTCGTCCCCGTACCAGAGCAGTGGTTCGTCCCACACGCCGTCGGCCGTGTCGACCACGCGTGTGCCGGGCGGGAGTTCCAGCCCGGTGTCGGCCGGAGAGCGGAGAGGGTTCGGGAGCATCGCCATGCCGAAACCCTAGGGCGTGTCCGGCGGATCAGGTCAGTCGCAGGCCGATCCGGTGCACGGTGTTGCCCTCGCACAGGAGACAGCGTTCGAGCTCGGCGAAGCCGTTTTGTTCAGTGAAGCGCGGTCCATCAGGCGCCTGAAGGACCGGCGTAGTCCCGGTTTCGGCGGAGCGGCCGCAGTTGGCTGAGAGAGATGAGGAGGAGCCCAGCGAACAGGAAGGCGATTCCGCCGAAGAAACGGAGATTCCAGGAAACGCTCGGCAAGATTCCAAAGTAGAAGAGGCTCTGCATAAGTACGGACGCGCCCGTGAGCAGGCCACCGAGGCCGTGGAGCGTCGGCCTGGCGACGTGGCGACGCGCGGTGGGCAGGATCCACCCCGTCCGCAGTGTCACGATTCCCAGGGCGATCGCCAGCAGCCCCAAGAACCCGCCTGTTCCTACTAGCCATGCCATGGTGTCGCTCCGCTCCGACTGCTCACAGGCCAGAAACGCGAGTTACGCCCGGCCCGAAGATGCTCACATAGTTGCAGCACCTGGTGGTGCCTGACCATGCCGGTACCAGGCAGTCTCCGCGCTTCAGCACTGCCGTACGTGCGCGCCGACTGTTCAAGATCCGCCGGACAGCCCTTATGCGCCCCCACTGACACTCGTCCCGTCAGCGTCCTACGTGCCCGGTGAACGCGGCCCAGGTGGCGGGGGCGAGGGTGAGCGCGGGGCCTTCGGGGTTCTTGGAGTCACGGACGTGCACGGCGCGGGGATGAGCGGCGACCTCGACGCACTCGCCACCCTCGTCGCTGCTGTAGCTGGACTTCCGCCAGTCGTAGGCGACTTCGAGGCATTCGCCGCCCTCGCTGCCGCTGTAGCTGGACTTGAACCACGTATGTGCGGTGCTCATCACTCTCCTAGCCGCCGGTCCAGCAGTCCCCTTGCAGCCACTGACGCTCGTTCCGTCAGCGTCCCACGTGCCCGGTGAACGCGGCCCAGGTGGCGGGGGCGAGGGTGAGCGCGGGGCCTTCGGGGTTCTTGGAGTCACGGACGTGCACGGCGCGGGGATGAGCGGCGACCTCGACGCAGGCGCCGCCTTGCTCGCTGCTGTAGCTGGACTTCCGCCAGTCGTAGGCGACTTCGAGGCATTCGCCGCCGTCGCTGCCGCTGTAGCTGGACTTGAACCACGTATGTACGGTGCTCATAACTCTCCTAGCAGCCGGTCCAGCAGGCGCTTCGTGTCCTCGACGTTGAGGGCCTGCGTCCGCAGCATCGCATATCTCTGGGCAAGGATGCTGATGTCGTCCGGGTCGGCGATGAGCTGGCTGCCACGCTGGGTTTCGGTGTAGGCGATGTGTTGGTAGTCCGGTGTTTCCAGCAGGATGAACGGGCCGTCGAGGGCTGCGTGCGTGGCCCGGTCCAGGGGCATGATCTGGAGCGCGAATCCGGGGAGATCGGCACATGCGCGCAGGTGGCGCAGGGTCTCCTCATGCACCACGGGGCCGCCCAGGGGTGCCCGCACGATCGCCTCGGAGAGGATGAAGCTCGTGGTGGGCGGCAGTGTGCGCCGCATGATCTCCTGACGCTCCAGCCGGTTGCTGACGTGGGTGTCGATCTCCTCCGGGCTGAACGCGGGAACGCGGCTGCCGAAGACGGCCCGCGCGTATGTCTCCGTCTGCAACAGGCCGGGCAGAACCTGATTGGCGAAGAACGACAACGCCAGCGCCGACCGCTCCAGGTCCATGTACTGCTCCGCCCACGCCGGGATCAGGTCCACCTCCGGCATGTTGTCCACCGCCGTCTCCAGCGTGCCCTTCGTGTCCAGGAGGCTGTCCAGGACACGGGCCAGGGGAGGGAGCAGGGTGCGGCGGCCCTGTTCGATGGAGGCGATGGTCTCCGGCTGGGCGCAGGCCTGTTCGGCCAGTTGGCGCTGGGTCAGTCCTGCGGCGATGCGGAACCGCGCCACGAGCGCGCCCACGAGCTTCATTGCCGACGCGTTCTTGCGCTGCCGATTCCTGGGGTGCATACGGTCCCCACTCCCCACTCTTGTCCGTACTTCACGCGTGATCGGGACGTACAAGAAATCTGTACGGGCACACGTAGTGCATCAGCGTAGTCACAGAGTGTGACTCTCGTCCCATGAACGAGACGATGCAACTCGTGCTGATGCGCGAGCGGTTCTGTCGGCGTGAGCGCCGATCGGTGCGGTTCGTGCGGGAGTTCGTGCGGACGGCCGCCCAGGACTGGGGGTACGGGGCGCGGGCCGACGACGTACTCCTCTGCGTGAGCGAGCTGGCGACCAACGCCCTGGTGCACGGGGTGCCGCCGGGGCGCGGGTACCGGGTGCGGCTGATGCTCAGCGAGGCGGGGCAGTTGCTGCGGGTCGAGGTGCACGACAGCGGGGACGGGACGCCCGCGGTGCGGGAGCCGGACGGGGAGTCGGGGCGGGGGCTGCTGATCGTGGCGGCGTACTCCGACGGATGGGGGGTGGGGGAGCGCAGCCCCGGCAAGGTGGTCTGGTGCCAGTTCCGCAGGGAGCGGTGACGGCAGGGGGCTCCGGGGGCGGTCCGGGTGGTGAGATTCCGCCAACCCCATGGAGGAGAAGCGTCGTTGAGGGATTTTCGGTTGCGCTGACGAAGAGCGCGGCGCTTAATGGTTCCTTCGCGGCGAGCGGATCATTCATAGGGGGAACAGTGGAACCACCGGCCGTACCGCCGCGTCCGATGGGCGCGCCCGCGCCGTCGCCGTTCGCGCGCGCGGTGGACCTCAGGATCAGCAAGCGGCTGCTGTGGGTCGGGCCCGCCGCGTATCCGCTGGAGAACATCGTCCGCGTGTTCACGTTCGTGCTGCGTCCGCGTCGCAAGGAGGCCATCGCGCTCTTCTGCAAGCGTGTGGCGTTGATGCTCGTGATGGCGGTGGGCCTGACCGTGCTCATCCTGCTGGTGGACGGGGTGGCGACCCTGAGCCGGGGAGAGAGCGGCGGTGGCCCGTTCATCTTCTTCGTGTGGCTCGGGGCGGCGGGTGCGCTGGCCTACTTCCTGCTGGAGATGACGAAGGTCCTGGCGGCCCGCGAGCACTTCGTGCTCGCCGTGGAGACGTCGGGGCTGTCGACGGCGATGGTGACCAGCCACGACCCGAACCATCTGATCGAACTCGTCGGCCGCATCACGCACGCGATCGACAATCCGGAAGCGGAGTTCACCGTGCGGGTGGAGGGAATCAGCGCGAGTCCCCAGATCTACCACTACGGGGACAACGTCAATATGTACGGCGGATCCGGGAACGTGGGGATTGCGAATTCATGACCGGCGACAACGTGAACATGTACGGCGGCTCGGGGAACACGGGCATTCAGAACAACCATTACGCGCAGCCCGCCGCCGAGCCCGTCTCCCCGGAGCTGCGGGAGGCGGTACGGGAACTGCTGTGGCTGGTCGGTGAGCTGCGGGGGCAGCTCCCGCCCGCCAGTGCCCGGGTCCTCGACGACAATCTTCCGGCCCTCACCGGAGAGGCCGGCGCGCCGCCGGCACCCGAGGAGCGGCACCGCGCGCTGCTGGCGGTCGCCGGGATTGCCGCCACGGTGTCGACGGTCGGGGAACCGGTGATCGAGGCGGTCCGGAAGGTGCTCGGCCTCCTGGGCGCTGTCTGAGCCGGACGCCCAACAGCCCTACGTGCAAACGCCGTACGCGGCGCAAGGGGGGATCCCTCAGCGGGCCAGCGTCGCGAGGATGGTCTTTCCGCGGCTGCCGTGACGGCGGACGGTGACGCTGCTGGCCAGCCGGAGGACCATCGGCCAGCCGAAGCCGCCCGTCCGGCCGGTCAGGTCCGGGACGCGGCACTGCGGCTGGGTGGGGCTGGGGTCGACGACCCGTACGTGCAGGGCGCCTTGGTCGGCTCCGAACGACAGGGCGGTGACGCCTCCGGCGTACCGGATCGCGTTCGTCACCAGCTCCGACGAGAGCAGCACCAGATTCTGGACCGCACGGGCGGACGGCGCCGGATTCAGCTTGGCGACGAAGGCGGCGGCGGCCTCGCGGGCCTCCGCCGCCCGGAGCGGTGGGGGTGCGGACTCCGAGGACATTTCCGCAGCGGCGAAGTCGGGTGTGGAGCATTGGTCTGTCATGTGGAATCACCCCAGAGGGAATGGCTCGGCGGCCGGTCTTCGCTGCGTGTACCCGAGCCCTTGCCGGATATCCGAAATTGGCCCGAACGAGTGACCGTCCGTTCCGAGGCGTGCGGCGGCCTCCTCGGGGAAGGTGGGCGGGACGAGACAGTGTGCGGTTCGCCCGGAATCCGTTCCGGGACGGCCGCCGCGGCGAAGGGAACAGCCCATGAACGAGTCCGTCGACCGTGCACCGGACTCGAACGCGGTGATCATCGAGCCGGTGCCCGATCTCCAGCTCCAGCTGCTGATCCAGCTCCTCGACCGTGAGATGCGCTCCGGGCTGCCGCTCACCCTGACCATCCCGGCCGGTGTGCTGCACGGTGACGTCATCGGGCACGAGGCCTGGAAGGCGGACTGGGCGAGGAGCCTGCGCCAGGTCGAGGGCGAGGGCGCCAACCTCATCGCGGAGTTCCCCGAGACAGTGGATCAGGGCATCAAGGAACTCAGGGCCGACGAGGACGCGCAGCAGCTTCCCCGCTGGATTCATCTGCGCGACGCCACCCTCGTGATCGGCGGCCTGGCCCCGCTGCGGCTGCCGCTGTGGCGCGGGCGGCTGGCCGACGTCTCCGGGTGGGCGCTGGGGCGTCCGGAGTAGCTCCCACCCGGCAGGGGAGCCGACAGGTGTGACTACATACCGCGTTCGACGAATGACTGTGCGTAGTCGATTTTCGGCTGACTGTCCGTCTCTCACCTCGCGCGTGTCGCCCGCTTCGGCCCTTGTGCGCCCTTGCCGGTGCTCGTTTCATCCCTCCTGAGGCGGTATGACGCTTTCGGCCAGTCGGTTCGGGCGGTCTAGTGGATCAGTCCGGGCTCGATCAGGCTGAATCCGACCGATCGCTTCTGTCCGACCTCAGAGGAGACGAACGTGCGTAGTCATCACCGTGTCGCGGCTGTCGCCGCATCCTTCGCGCTGGCCGGCGCGGGCCTGCTGGGAGTGGCCTCGCCTGCGGCGGCGTCCGCGGCGGGGCTCTCCTGCGGCACTCCCAAACTCCTGGTCGGGAGCGCCGGACACCACGGCGCCTCCATCAGCTGTACGGGCGGAGCGTTCACCGAGTTCATCGACTGCAACAAGCCCGGCTACGGCACCTACCGGCACTTCGGCAACCGCGCGGCGTCCGGTGGGACCTCCACCACCTGGTGCGACATCGGCGCGGACGTCACAGCCGTGGGGGTCACGCCCTCCTGAGCCCTCAGGGGGCCTCACCCCCCTGAGGCACCACCCGCGCGGGCCGCGTGCTCCCGGCCCGACGCGCGAGGGGCCGCCGGCGGCGCTCCGGGTCAGGAGCGTGCCGGCGGCCCTCCGCCGCAGGTCAGGACCGTGTGGTGATCAGAGCCGCTCGGGCGTCCGGATGCCGAGGAGCTTCATGCCCTGGTGGAGCGTGCGGGCGGTGATGTCGCAGAGGAACAGCCGGTTCTCCACGACCTCCGCCGAGTTGTCCTCGCTGAGGACGTGGCACTGGTCGTAGAACGTCGTGAAGTGCGAGGCGAGCTGGTAGAGGTACGAGGCCAGCTTGTGCGGCTCGTACCCAGCCGCCACCTCGGACAGCACCTCGCCGAACTGGTCCAGGTGCAGACCCAGTGCCCGCTCGGCCGGGGCCAGCTCCAGCTCCGGGTGCGCGACCGGCTTCGCGTCGCCGGCCTTGCGCAGGATCGACCGGATCCGCGCGTACGCGTACTGGAGGTACACGGACGTGTCGCCGTGCAGCGACACCATCTGGTCCAGGTCGAACTTGTAGTCCCGCACGGCGGAGGTCGACAGGTCCGCGTACTTCACGGCGCCGATGCCGACGTACCGGCCGTTCTCGACGATCTCGTCCTCGGTCAGGCCGATCTTCTCGGCCTTCTCCCGGACCACGGCCGTCGCCCGCTCGACCGCCTCGTCGAGGAGGTCCTCCAGCTTGACCGTGACACCCTCACGGGTCTTGAACGGCTTGCCGTCCTTGCCGAGGACGGTGCCGAACGCCAGCTGGTGCGCCTTGACGCCGTCGTTCAGCCAGCCGGCCCGCCGGGCTGTCTCGAAGACCATCTTGAAGTGCAGGGACTGCCGCACGTCCACCACGTACAGCAGGGTGTCCGCCTTCAGGTTCTGCACCCGGTCGCGGATCGCGGAGAGGTCGGTCGCCGCGTAGCCGTAGCCGCCGTTCGTCTTCTTGACGATGAGCGGGACCTTGTTGCCGTCCGGACCCAGCACGTCGTCGAAGAAGACGCAGAGCGCACCCTCGGAGCGGACGGCGACGCCCGTCTCCTCCAGGATCCGGCAGGTCTCCTCCAGCATGTCGTTGTAGCCGGACTCACCGACGATGTCGGGGTCGCTGATCTCCATGTCGAGCTTGTCGAAGACCGAGTAGAAGTAGATCTTCGACTCGTCGACGAACCGCTGCCACATGGCGAGCGTCTCCGCCTCGCCGGCCTGGAGGGCGACCACCCGGTCCCGCGAGCGGGCCTTGAACTCCTCGTCGGAGTCGAAGAGTGCCCGCGAGGCCTTGTAGAGCCGGTTCAGCGAGGACATCGCGGCCTCGCCGTCGGCCTTGTCGCCCTCGTGGTCCAGCTCGTCGGGGTGCTCGATCAGGTACTGGATGAGCATGCCGAACTGGGTGCCCCAGTCGCCGATGTGGTGCCGCCGGACGACGGACTCGCCGGTGAACTCCAGGATCCGCACCATCGCGTCACCGATCACGGCGGACCGCAGGTGACCGACGTGCATCTCCTTGGCCACGTTCGGCTGGGCGTAGTCGATGACGGTGGTGCCCGCGGTGCTGTCGAACGGCACGCCGAGCCGGCTCTCGTCGTCCGCGGCACGGGCCGCGAGCGTCTCGATGATCGACTTGTCCGAGAGCGTGATGTTCAGGAAGCCGGGGCCGGAGACCTCGATGTCCTTGATCAGATCGCTCGCCGGGAGGGCGGCCGTGACCTGGGCGGCCAGCTCGCGCGGGTTGCCCTTGAGCTTCTTGGCGAGGGCCAGGATTCCGTTGGCCTGGAAGTCGGCCCGGTCGCTTCGGCGCAGCAGCGGGTCCGCGGTGCCGGCATCCGGCAGGGCTGCCGTCAGGGCGTCCGCCAGCTGCTGCTGGAGCGTGGAAGCGAGGGAATTGACCGAGGCCATCAGCTGGCTGCCGTTTCCGTAGGAGTACAAGGGATGACCCCAAGTATCCCACGGTGTGTAAAGCCGTTTTCGCGCTGTGGGCGGTACCTGGGAGAATGGCACCCGCCCCTATGAGTCCTACAAGAGAGAAGGACGTGCCGACCGTGGCTCAGAGTCAGAGCAGCACCGAGACCGACTGGGTCTCCCGCTTCGCGGACGAGGTCATCGCCGAATCGGAGCGTCGTGCGCCTGGCAAACCGGTCGTCGTCGCCTCCGGCCTCTCCCCGTCCGGCCCGATCCACCTGGGCAACCTCCGCGAGGTCATGACCCCGCACCTGGTCGCCGACGAGGTCCGCCGCCGCGGCCACACCGTCCGGCACCTGATCTCCTGGGACGACTACGACCGCTACCGCAAGGTGCCGAACGGCGTCCCGGGCGTCGACGAGTCCTGGGCCGAGCACATCGGCAAGCCGCTGACCTCGGTGCCCGCCCCGGCCGGCTCCCCGTACCCGAACTGGGCCGAGCACTTCAGGGCCGCCATGCTGGCGTCGCTGGACGAGCTGGGCGTCGAGTACGACGGGATCAGCCAGACGGAGCAGTACCTCGCGGGTACGTACCGCGAGCAGATCCTGCACGCGATGCGGCACCGCGCCGACATCGACGCCGTCCTGGACCGCTACCGGACCAAGAAGGACGGGGCGGCCGGGGCCAAGGGCAAGAAGCCGCAGCAGAAGAAGGCCGACGAGGCGGAGCTGGAGGCCGAGGCGGGCTCCGGCGCCGCGAGCGAGGACGACGGCAGCGGCGGCTCGGCCGGCTACTTCCCGTACAAGCCCTACTGCGGCAACTGCGAGAAGGACCTGACCACGGTCACGTCGTACGACGACGAGAGCACCGAGCTGAACTACACCTGCTCGGCCTGCGGCTTCGCGGAAACGGTTCGGCTGAAGGAGTTCAACCGCGGCAAGCTGGTCTGGAAGGTCGACTGGCCGATGCGCTGGGCGTTCGAGGGCGTGATCTTCGAGCCGAGCGGGGTGGACCACTCCTCGCCCGGTTCCTCGTTCGTCGTCGGCGGCCAGATCGTCCGCGAGATCTTCGACGGTGTGCAGCCGATCGGACCGATGTACGCCTTCGTCGGCATCTCCGGCATGGCGAAGATGTCCTCCTCCAAGGGCGGCGTGCCGACCCCGGCCGACGCGCTGAAGATCATGGAGGCCCCGCTGCTGCGCTGGCTGTACGCGCGCCGCAGGCCCAACCAGTCCTTCAAGATCGCCTTCGATCAGGAGATCCAGCGGCTCTACGACGAGTGGGACTCGCTGGAGCGCAAGGTCGCCGACGGCACCGTGCTGCCGGCCGACGCAGCCGCGTACGCCCGCGCGATCGGGACGGCCGCCGGTGAGCTGCCGCGCACCCCGCGCCCGCTGCCGTACCGCACCCTCGCCTCGGTCGCGGACATCACCGCCGGGGCGGAGGACCAGACGCTGCGCATCCTCAGCGAGCTGGACCCGGACAACCCGCTGACCTCGCTGGACGAGGCCAGGCCCCGGCTGGACCGGGCCGAGAACTGGATCACCACCCAGGTCCCGGCCGAGGCCCGCACCGTCGTCCGCGACGAGCCGGACAAGGAACTCCTCGGCTCGCTCGACGACGAGGGCCGCGCGTCGCTCCGGCTGCTGCTGGAGGGTCTCGACTCGCACTGGTCGCTGGACGGGCTGACCACGCTCGTCTACGGCGTGCCGAAGACGCTGGCCGGGCTGGAGCCGGACGCCAAGCCGACGCCCGAGCTGAAGACCGCGCAGCGGTCGTTCTTCGCGCTGCTGTACCGGCTGCTCGTCAGCCGGGACACCGGGCCGCGGCTGCCCACGCTGCTGCTCGCGGTCGGGGCGGACCGGGTGCGCACGCTGCTCGGCGCGTAACGACGGACGGCCGAAGGGCCGCCACCCCGCGTTTCCGTTTCCGGGGTGGCGGCCCTTCGGCGTCGCTGGGAGCGGTGCGCCCGCGTGCCCGCGTGCCCGCGTGCCCGCGTGCCTGCGTGCCCGCGTGCGGCTTACGCGATGTGGTCGGCTTCGAGCTCGGCGTGGTAGCGGTTCTTGAAGCCCTGGATCAGCTGGCGGAGCAGGGCCGCGCTGCGCGGGTGCCGCACGTTGTGCCCGTCCGACAGGTGTATGTCGAGGACCTCGATGCTGGGGTACGTGCTGTGCTGGGTCACGAACGCGGCGAAGACCTCGTAGGCGATCTCGCTGAACTCCGCGTCCTCCTGCGCCCACTCCTCGGCCCACTCCTCGGCCGCCTCCGCGACGGGCTTCGGCTCCTCGGGGGCCACCTCGTCGGACGCGGGGACCTCGTGCGCCTCGGGGACCGGCACCTGCTGCTCGCCGCGCGGGGCCGGCATGGCGCCGATCGTGCCGACGCTGCCCAGCGGGCGGGTGCGGCCGGGGCCGGTCGGGATCATGACCGGCCCGGGTTCCTGGGCGTCCACGTACGTCGGGTTGTACGAACCCTCGTACGCGCCGTCCGGCGCCTGTGCCGCGAACCACGGGTTCTCGTACGAGGCGGGGTCGGGGGCGGGGGCCTGGTTCTGCGCCTGGGCCCGGGAGTGCGGCTGGAAGGCGCTCTGCTGCTGGGGCTGCTGCGGGTTCTGTCGCTGGTGCTGCTGCTGGTTCTGTTGGTGGTTCTGTTGGTGGTGCTGCTGTTCGTCCTGTTGCTCGTTCCGCGGCTGCCGGTCCGGCTCGGCGTACTGCTCCTGCTGTGGGGCGCCGACGAGTTCGGGCTGCGGGAACTGGGCCTTCTCGACGGCGGTGACCGCTTCCGCGGCGGGGGCCGGGGCCGGGGGCAGCAGGGCCGGTTCGATGCCCGCGGCGGCGAGTCCGGCCGGGCCGGTCTCGGCCAGCGGGATGCCGTACTTCGCGAGGCGGAGCGGCATCAGGGCCTCGACGGGGGCCTTGCGGCGCCAGGCGCGCCCGAAGCGGGCCTGGAGGCGGGCCTGGTAGATCAGCCGGTCCTGTTCGAGCTTGATGACCTGCTCGTACGACCGCAGCTCCCACAGCTTCATCCGCCGCCACAGCCGGAACGTCGGAATGGGGGAGAGCAGCCAGCGGGTGAGGCGGACCCCCTCCATGTGCTTGTCGGCCGTGATGTCGGCGATCCGCCCCACGGCGTGCCGGGCGGCCTCGACGGAGACCACGAACAGCACCGGGATCACGGCGTGCATGCCGACACCGAGCGGGTCCGGCCACGCGGCCGCGCCGTTGAACGCGATCGTCGCGGCGGTCAGCATCCACGCCGTCTGGCGCAGCAGCGGGAACGGGATGCGCAGCCAGGTCAGCAGCAGGTCCAGCGAGAGCAGGACGCAGATGCCGGCGTCGATGCCGATCGGGAAGACCAGCGAGAAGTTCCCGAAGCCCTTCTCCAGGGCGAGTTCACGCACGGCCGAGTACGAGCCCGCGAAGCCGATCGCTGCGATGAGCACCGCACCGGCGACCACGAGCCCGATGAGTATGCGGTGCGTGCGTGTGAGCTGCATCGCGGCCACCCGCGATCCCCTTCCCGTTTCTTCGTCTCCGACGTCCGGTCCGAAGGGACGATTTCCAGTTCTGGCGGGCACAGCCTGGCACATGCGTGCGAGAGGCGTTGCGCGGGGAGGGGCGAAGCCCGGTTCTCGCAGGAGGACCGGGCTTCGTGAATCTGCTTCTGTGCCGGGGCGTTGGCCCTGTCCGGCTAGCCCGCGACCTTGTCGGTCGCCTTGTCCGTCGCCTTGTCGCTCGTCTTGGCCGCGGGCTTGGTGGAGGCCTTGGGCGAGGTGCTCGCCTCCGGGCTCTCGTTCGCGGTGGCGACCGCGGCGACCGCGTTCCTGGCGGCCATCTCGGCGCCCGTGGTGATCTTCTCGGTCGCCGGGGTCTTCGATCCCGCGTAACCCGCGCCGTTGTAGGTGAGGGTGACGACGACGTTCCCCGTACGGGCGACGATCGTCGCGTACTTGAAGTCCTCGCCCGTCTTGTCGAGGTCGTAGGTGATCAGCGTCGCCTGGTCGCCGATCGCGCTGACGGGAGTCGTGACGACCTTCTTCGCGCCCTCGACCGCCTTGACCTTGGCGAGCTGCTTCGTGAGGTCGTTCCCGGCGCGGTCGGCGCCGCTGCCCAGGGCCTGGTCCGAGGCGAAGCGGGTGAAGCCGACGTCGAGCCAGCGGTACTGGGAACCCTTGACGCCGTTGTCGTCCAGACCGTTCCAGGAGCAGCTGCCGCGGGCGGCGGTGTCGCTGGACTTGCCCTGGGTGCCCTTCTTGTGATTGGCCGCGGGGACCAGGGACTTGACCGTCTTCTCGGTGATCGACTTGCACGGGTCGGGCAGCTCGGCGAACTTCGCCGCGGCGACCGCGGGTTCCGACTTCGTCGCGTCCGGCGCGGGGGACGAGGAGGAGGCCTTGTCCTTCTCGCCGTCGGAGTCCGACGAGCAGCCGGCGACGACGAGCATCACCGGAACGGCGGCGCAGGCGAGTATGCGGGTGAGTCGCGGGGCTGATCGGTGCATGGTTCCTTCACTCGGGTGGCGCGGCGCTCTGGCGGCCGGACGGTCGGTGGGCGGGGGCGCCGGCGTGGTGCGGGCGGTCGGCGGGCGGTGGTTCCGGAGGGCCACGTTACGACGGACGGCAGCCGGATGCCGCCTCGGCCGGACGGTTCGCGGGGTGGCCGGGGGCCGTCCCGGACCGGCCCGGGGCGGGGTTACTCGCTGAACCTGTCGACCAGTTTCCGGCCCAGTGCCTGGGCCTTCTCCTGTAGTTCCTTGCTGTCGGGCACCTCGGTGGAGAGGGCCGGCTGCGCGGTGTACTGGATGGTCACGATGGCGTTCGATGTGCGGAATACCACGCTCACCGTGCGGTGCTGTGCGGTGGAACCTGCCCGGGTGAGCGAATCGTCCAGAAACGCGCTGTCGCCGAGCGAATCGAGGACGCGGGGCTGGAGGTTTTCCGCGGTGCTGCCGTCCGTGCTGCCGCCCGTGGCGGTGCCGGTGTCCCCGCCGGTCCTGGAGCCCGTGTCCGCGCTCTTGCCCGGCTCGCCGCTCGCGGTCCCGGACGAGGAGGAGTCCGGCGTGCCGCTCCCCGTACTGCCGGACGGGACGGAGGTCGAGGGCAGGTCGGCGGCCTCCTCCTTCTTCGCGTACACCTCGCGGGCGCGGTCGTCGTCGCTCACGGCCGGGTCGTACGAGACGACCCGCTCGAAGTCGACGGAGAGGCTGCGGGCGCCGTCGGGTGCCTCGGTCTTCCAGCGGCAGCCGGCCCGCCGGTCGGTGTCGTACGTGACGGTGGGCGAGCCGTCGAACACCTTCTCCTGCTGGGCCTCCGGCAGCTCGGCGGAGCCGGGCAGCAGGTCCTTCAGCGTGGCGGGGGCGATGGCGCGGCAGGCCTCGGGGAGGGTGCGGTACTTGCCCGGGGGCGCGGCCGAAGTGGTCGGGGCCCCGGGCTTGCTGTCGGTGTCGGAATCACCGGTTCCGGTGCCGCTGCTACAGCCGGCGGCGAGCGCTGCAATGAGCACGGCGCCGGTTGCGTACGCCATTCGTCGCACGGTCCTGGGCTCCCTTCGTGCGAAAAACGGTTGCCGCTCGTCGGCGGCCGGTGGACACAATGTGTATCGCACGCGCCGCTGTGAATGCCGGTCGGCCGATACTTTTGCCGACCTTGGCACCGGTTTTGCGCTTTCAGGCTTTTCGGGGGAATCGAGGAACTATGTCGTACGTAGAGGTGCCGGGCGCGAAGGTCCCCATCCGTATGTGGACCGATCCGGCCCAGGTCGAGGACGTCGCGATGCAGCAGCTGCACAACGTCGCGACACTGCCCTGGATCAAGGGCCTGGCCGTCATGCCGGACGTCCACTTCGGCAAGGGTGCCACGGTCGGCTCGGTCATCGCGATGCACGGTGCGGTCTGCCCGGCGGCGGTGGGCGTCGACATCGGCTGCGGCATGTCCGCGGTGAAGACCTCGCTGACCGCCAACGATCTGCCCGGGGACCTGACCCGTCTCCGGTCGAAGATCGAGCAGGCCATTCCGGTGGGCCGCGGGATGCACGACGAGCCGGTGGACCCGGGCCGGCTGCACGGGCTGGCGGCGACCGACTGGGACGACTTCTGGAAGCGGTTCGACGGGGTGGCCGATGCGGTCAAGTTCCGTCAGGAACGGGCCACGAAGCAGATGGGAACGCTCGGCGCGGGAAACCACTTCGTCGAGTTCTGCCTCGATGAGTCGGGTTCGGTCTGGCTGATGCTGCACTCCGGCTCCCGGAACGTCGGCAACGAACTGGCCGCCTTCCACATCGGAGAGGCCCAGAAGCTGCCGCACAACCAGGACCTGATCGACCGCGACCTCGCGGTCTTCATCGCGGACACCCCGCAGATGGCGGCCTACCGCAACGACCTGTTCTGGGCGCAGGAGTACGCGAAGCACAATCGCGCGATCATGATGGCGCTCTTCCAGGACGTGGTCCGCAAGGAGTTCAAGAAGGCCGGGGTGACCTTCGAACCGGTCATCTCCTGCCACCACAACTACGTGGCGGAGGAGCGGTACGACGGCATGGATCTGCTGGTCACCCGTAAGGGTGCCATCCGGGCCGGCTCCGGTGACTTCGGGATCATTCCGGGCTCGATGGGCACCGGCTCGTACATCGTGAAGGGCCTCGGCAACGAGAAGTCCTTCAACTCGGCCTCGCACGGAGCGGGCCGGAAGATGAGCCGGAACGCCGCCAGGCGCCGCTTCTCCACGAAGGACCTGGAGGAGCAGACGCGGGGTGTGGAGTGCCGCAAGGACTCCGGCGTCGTGGACGAGATCCCGGGCGCGTACAAGCCGATCGAGAAGGTCATCGATCAGCAGCGGGACCTGGTGGAGGTCGTCGCGAAGCTGAAGCAGGTCATCTGTGTGAAGGGCTGAGCGCACTGGGCGGGGGAAGAGGGCGGGCCCGGGGGGAGCGGGGCCGGGGTGAGACCCACGGGGGTGGACTCACCCCGGCCCGTCCCGTCAGGCGGTGCGGTGGACCTTGGAGTTGGAGGCCTGGGCGCGGGGGCGGACCACCAGGAGGTCGATGTTGACGTGGCTGGGGCGGGTGACGGCCCAGGTGATCGTGTCAGCCACGTCGTCGGCGCTGAGGGGGGCGTCGACGCCGGCGTAGACCTTGGCCGCCTTCTCGGTGTCGCCGCGGAAGCGGGTGGTGGCGAACTCCTCCGTCTTGACCATGCCGGGGGCGACCTCGATGACGCGGACCGGGGTGCCGACGATCTCCAGGCGGAGGGTCTCGGCCAGGACGTGCTCGCCGTGCTTGGCGGCCACGTAGCCGCCGCCGCCCTCGTAGGAGGAGAAGCCCGCGGTCGAGGAGAGGATGACCACCGTGCCGTCGCCGCTCGCGGTGAGGGCGGGGAGCAGGGCCTGGGTGACGTTGAGGGTGCCGATGACGTTGGTCTCGTACATCTGGCGCCAGTCGGCCGGGTCGCCGGTGGCGACCGGGTCCGCGCCGAGCGCGCCGCCCGCGTTGTTGACCAGCACGGCGAGGCCGCGGAACGCGGTGGCGAACTCGTCGACCGCGGCGCGGTCGGTGACGTCCAGGGCGTACGCCGTGGCCTCGTGGCCCGCGGCGGTGATCTCGGCGGCGAGCGCCTCGATGCGGTCCTTGCGGCGTGCGGTGACCACGACGCGGTAACCGGCGGCCGCCAGTTGCCGGGCGGTCGCGGCACCGATGCCGCTGCTCGCTCCGGTGATGACGGCGATGGGGGATGCGGCCATGGCGGGCTCCTCGGACAGCTGATCGATACGGGGCCAGGATAGGCAGGCGCGGTCAGTGGTTGCGCGGGGCGTACATGATCAGGGCCATGCCGGCCAGGCAGACCAGGGCGCCCGTCACGTCCCAGCGGTCGGGCCGGTAGCCGTCGGCGACCATGCCCCAGACGATCGACCCCGCGACGAAGACCCCGCCGTACGCGGCGAGCACCCGCCCGAACTCGCCGTCCGGCTGGAGCGTGGCGACGAAGCCGTACGTGGCCAGCGCGACGACCCCCGCACCGATCCAGGCCCAGCCGCGGTGCTCCCGGACACCTTGCCAGACGAGCCAGGCGCCGCCGATCTCGAAGAGTGCGGCGACGACGAACAGGGCGATGGAGCGGACCACGGACATGTGATCAGCGTGTCATGCGCGGCGAGGTGCCACGCAGGCGCGCCCCGGCGTCCGGCCGGTCAGCCGGGACAGCGGGCCCTGCGGCCTCGCGGGGACGACCGGACCTCCGCTTCGTACACTCTCCGCATGCCGCAGCAGCCCGCCGACCCCCGCCGCACCGCGATGCTCGCCGAGCTCTCGGTCGTGTCGCGCCGCTACATGGCCGCGTACGCCCTGTTCAACCAGGCCGTCGCCGACCGGCTGGGCCTCCACCCCACCGATCTCCAGTGCCTCAACCTGCTCGGCCTGGAGGCGGCTCCCGTCACCACGGGGCGGATCGCGGAGCTGACCGGGCTCACCACGGGGTCCGCGACCCGGCTGGTCGACCGGCTGGAGCGGGCCGGTTACGTCACGCGCGCCCGGGACACGGTGGACCGGCGGCGGGTGCTCGTCGCGACGGTGCCCGCGCGGATGGCGGAGTTCGGGGCGGTCTGGGAGCGGCTGAACGGCGGCTGGTCGGCCATGTTCGACGCCTACGACGACGGTGAGGTCGCGCTGCTCATCGCCCATATGCGGCGGACGGTGGAGCTGAGCGCGGCGCAGATCGCGGGGCTGCGGGAGGGCGACAGCGGACCGGAGTGAGAAACCGGACCGGGTGCCGCGCCGCGCTCAGCCGGCGGACTGGTCCGGTGGTCCGGCGGGGGAGCCGCCGAACGCGCGGACCGCTTCGGTGACGATCGCCTCCAGCCGGGCGTGGTGGGCGCCGCGCCAGTACACCCGGTCGCACTCCGTGCACTGGGCGAAGACGTCGTACGAGCGCTGCGTGCCGTCCTCAAGGCGTGCGCCCACGGTGGACTTGTCGGCCGCCGTCAGCCGTCCGTTGCAGGCGGTGCACCGGCTCCACGGGGTGAGCACGGGCGCGAACCGCTCCAGCACGTCGCGCAGTTGCTCCTCTGGCCGGTCGCTGTAGACGTACGCCCCCGCCCAGATCTCCCGCCGGTGGAGCAGACCCCGGTCCCGGGAGAGCAGGACACGCCGCTCCTCCGCCGAGCGTGTGGCCAGTGCGGGGTCGCCGATGTCCTCGTACTCGTAGGCGGCGTCGACGCCGAGCAGCCGCAGCCGCCGCGCGAGGGTGCCGAGGTGGACGTCGAGGAGGAAGCGCAGGGGCGCGCCCGGCACCTGCTGCGGGCGCCGCACCGCGCGCACGTCGACCACTTCGCCCGCGGCCGGAATGTGTGACACGGGGACCGGGCGGCCGTCGACGAGGAGCTGTCCGGCCTCGGTGAGGGGCACCCCGAGCGATTCGATGACATGGCCGAGGGTGGACGCGCCGTCGGTGGTCACGGCCGTCCGCCCGCTGCGGCGTCCGTGCGCGACGAAGAGCCTCAGT
This sequence comes from Streptomyces sp. NPDC087428, assembly GCF_044744085.1. NCBI lineage: Bacteria > Bacillati > Actinomycetota > Actinomycetes > Kitasatosporales > Streptomycetaceae > Streptomyces > Streptomyces sp. NPDC087428. The sequence continues at coordinate 422,940 of NZ_JBIUXR010000006.1, read as the reverse complement.
TCGGGGGCGACTTCGAGGTGGATCTCCGGTCCGTTCACCTGGTCAGGATGCCATTGCGCCGGGTACGCGGGCCACGGGTTTCGTGCGGGGCGGGGACGGGGGTGGCGGTGTGGGCCGGGTGGGCTCAGGCGCGGAAGGCGGCGGCGTGCTCGGCGGCCCAGGCGCCGAACGTGCGCGCCGGGCTGCCGGTGAGCTTCTCGGTGTCGCCGGTGACCTCGGCCGGTGAACCGTCGGTGGCGGCCCAGTAGCCGAGCAGCCCCTCGGCGATCTCCGCCGGTACGAAGGAGGAGACGGACTCCTTCCAGGCCTCCGGGCTCACGGCGTTGACGGTCACGGGGGTGCCGGAGGCCGCGGCCAGCAGCTCGACCTGCTCGGTGGCGGTGAGCGACTCGGGGCCGGTCAGGTGGTACGCCGCGCCCTGGAACCGGGTGTCGGTGAGGACGGCCAGGGCCGCCTCCGCGATGTCGGTCTCGTCGATCGGGCTGGTCTGGCTGAGCGGGTAGGGCAGGGCCACGGGGTGCCCGCCGCGGAAGGCGGCCGACCACTGGTAGGCGTTGCCCGCGAAGGCGCCGGGCCGCAGGAGCGTCGTGGTCAGGGGCGAGGCGGTCAGGGCCTCCTCCACCGCGTGGTGGGAGGCCGCGATCGGGTTGGAGGCGGCATCCGGGGTGAGCACCGCACTGGAGGAGAGCAGCACGATGTGCCGGACCCCGGCGGTCCGTGCGGCGGCGAGGAAGTCGTCGACGTGGGAGGGCTCGGCGTACAGGAAGACGGCGCCGACGCCTTCCAGCGCGGCCGCGAAGGTCGTGGGGTCCCCGAGATCGCAGGCCACGGCCGGGACACCGGCCGGGAGCGAGAGCCCGGCGGGCTTGCGGGACGCGGCCCGGACGGCGTGGCCGCCGCGGTGCAGGAGTGAGACGAGCGTGGAGCCGACGCGGCCGCGGCATCCGGTGACGAGCGTGAGCATGGCGGTGGGTCTCCTCGGTATCCGGCTATGGCGCATAAGCTGCGCGACGCAGCTAAATATCCAGGAGGTGGACCCGGCCGTCAACGCCTTTGCGCACGGGGTGCGGGCGGCGCGGCCGGGGCGCCGGTCATTGATCCGGGTGGAGGTCCAGCCGCCAGTCGTTGGTCAGCAGCGGGTTGCCCGGCGGGTACTCGACCTCGCACTCGCCGAGCAGGACGAAGCCCGCCTTGCGGCACACCCCGTTCGACGCGCCGTTGGCCACGGACGGGTAGGCGTGCAGATAGCGGTGCCGCTGCTCGGCGCGCGCCTGCTCGGCCACCGCCCGGGTCGCGGCCGACGCGATGCCCCGCCCCTGGAAGCCCGCGAGAACGGCCCACCCCGTCTCGTACACCTCCTGGCCCCGCCAGGTGCGCTGCCAGAACCCGATGGTGCCCACGGCCTCGTCCTCGCCGGTCAGCGCGATGCGGAACATCCTGCCCCGGCCCGTCCGGTCCGCGCTCAGCGCCACGTAGCGGCCGTGACGCCCTATGAGCTGCTCCTCCGACTCGGGGCCGCCCAGATGGTCCATCAGCTCCGGTGCGTTGGCACGGCGGAGCAGCTCCAGATCGCTCTGCGACCAGGGCTCGATCCGTACGGATGGTGCTGCGGTGCGCTCCATGCCAGAACTGTAGGACGGCGCACTGACACTCAGCGGGGCCCGTGGGCGGTCAGCGCGGTCGGCGGCACGCCCACCGTCGCCGTGAAGTCCCTGACCAGGTGCGCCTGGTCGCTGTAGCCGAGATCCGCGGCGAGCGCCGCCCAGTCGGTGTCCGGCTCCGATTCGGCGCGTTCCAGCGCCTCGTGGATGCGGTAGCGCAGGATCACCCACTTGGGCCCCACGCCGACGTACGTCGCGAACAGCCGCTGGAGCGAGCGCACCGACACCCCCTCGGCGCGGGCGAGTCCGCTGACGCGGCGGACCGTGCGGTCGGTGCGGATCAGCTCGGCCAGGGCCATCGCCCGGTCGGCCTGCGGATCCGGTTCGGGGCCGAGTGCCAGCAGGTACGCGTCGAGCGCGGCGATCCGCTCGTCCTCCGGGCCGGGGTCCAGGACGGCGGACGGGGCGGCGGGCGGGGTGAACACCTCTGCGGCCGGGACCCGGCGCCCCGTCCACTCCGCCACCGGCCGGTCCGGTGCGAACGGGTGGAAGCCGCCGGGCCGGAACTGCACCCCGCAGACCCGCCCCCGGCCCTCCAGCTTCTGGGTGAACAGCTCCAGGCCGATGCCCGAGACCTCGGCGAACCCGGCCGCGTCGTCGCCGCAGCCCGCGTACCGCTCGAAGACCAGGTTGACGCTGGGGTGGGGGACCAGATGGGAGGCGTACGGCTCGGGCAGGTCCCAGTCGATCAGCCAGTAGTGCTCCAGGTACGGACGCAGCGCGGGGGCGGGCTCGCGCCGCCGGAACCGTACGTGGGTGAACAGTTCGGGAGCGTCGACGATGCCGCGGGTGTCACGCCGGGGACCTCGGTGGCCAGCCATGACGGCCGATCCTATGCCGCGGCCGATCCCGTGTCCGCCGGTCGCGTCGTGTTTCTTCAAGACTCCGGCCGCCGTTGCGTGCAGGGTCGAAGCATGAAGAAGATCAGTGAATTGCTGGACGCGGCGGCCGGTGGCGCGCTGCCCGTGATCCGTGGGATCGACGACAGCCGGCTGGGCGGTCCCACACCCTGTGCGGAGTACGACGTCCGCGCCCTGGTCAGCCACCTCACCCAGGTGGTCGTCAACTTCACGGCCCTGGCGTCCCGGCAGGACGTGGAGTTCGGTGCGGCCCCGGACGCGGTCACCGGGGACTGGCGCAAGCGCTTCGGCGAGCAGACGGCCGCGCTGGTCGAGGCGTGGGCCCGGCCCGGCGCGGAGGACGGGACCGCGGGTTCCATGGGGTTCCCGGCCCGGACCGTCGGCCACATGGTGCTCGGCGACCTGACCGTCCACGTGTGGGACCTGGCCCGCGCGACCGGTCAGGAATTCGTGCCGGACGCCGACGTGGTGGACGAGCTCGCCCCGGCCATGGCGGCGATGGCGCCGAAGGCCAGGGAGGCGAAGATGTTCGGCGAGCCGTTCCCCGTACCGGAGGGGGCTAGCCCCTTCGCGCGGGTGCTGGCGCTGACCGGCCGGGACCCTGACTGGCAGCCGCCCCGGGGGTGACGCCCGTGGCCGGAATGTGTGCGCCCGGCGCACTCGGTCCGTCGTAGAGCGCGCCGACGGTCTCGTACGCGCCGGCCACGATCCTCTCCGCGTCCACCAGCATCGCGCGCTCGGCGAGCCGGGCCGCCTGATGGGTGTACGGGGACGGCGGCGCCGGGTGCCGGCGCCGCCACCAGCTCTCACCTGCGGCGTAGATCCCACTGGCGAGGACCAGCACGGGGATGGACAGGGCCAGCAGAGTGTCGCCCATGGCAGGCCTCCCTCAGTCTCGGTGCCTCCTGCATCGGCAGATTCGGCAGGTCAACTGAAGATCACTCTTCGGCCAATGAATGGCCGAATAGGGCTGGCCGGCGGACGCCCGTCGTGCAGGCGGGCGTCCGTCGGTGAACGGGCCGGGCCGCGTGTTCCGCACGGTCGCTGCGGCGCGTAGGCGAATAATAGTTCCGGTTTGTCCTTTGGAGTCCGATACGCATAGATTCCTGTCGCGCTGCCTGCGAACTGCGAACTGTGAGCCCTCGAAGCACAGTTGAGCGCCGACGCGATCCCTCACCCCATCGGCTGGGAGGACCCGCCCACATGTCCGGAACCGTCAACCGGTGGACCGCCGTGCTGCGCAGAGCCTGGGGGGACGGCACGCTGTGGCCGTGGTGCCTGGCGGCCGTCACGGCGGCCTGCGGATACGCCGTGGCCACCGTCTTCCACCCCGGGTACCTCAGCGCGGACAGCAACACCCAGCTGTGGCAGGCGCTGGGGGACGAGCCGGTGAACGACTGGCATCCACCGGTGATGGCACTGGCGTGGCGGCTGCTCATCGGGATCACGGGGGACTTCTCGGCGATGGCCGCCCTCCAGGCCGCCGTGCTGTGGGGGACGCTCTGGGTCCTGGCCCGGCTGGTGTGGAGGAAGACCGGCAGCCGCGGGCTCTCCCTCGCGGTGCCGGCCGTCGGCTTCGCGCCGCACATCATGAACCTCACGGGAGTGGTGTGGAAGGACGTGCACCTCGCGTACGCGCTCCTCGCGGTCCTCGCCATCGCGCTCACCGTGCGCGACCTGCCGCGCGACCGGACCGGGACCCGCTGGGCCCTGCTGGTGCTGGGCACGCTGTTCCTCGTGTACGCCGCCCTGGTGCGGAAGAACGGCATCCCCGCCGCGATCCCCGTCTTCGCCCTGCTGGTCCTCGCGGCCTGGCCGGCCCCGGGCCGGCGCCGCTGGCTGGCCGCCACCGGTGTCTTCGCCGCGGCCGTGATCGCCGGCAGCGCCGGTGTGTCCGCGGCCACGGCCCCGCTGGCCACCCGGGTGTACGCGGTGATCCCGGTGGACGACCTCGCCCATGTGCTCACCCCGGACCAGATGCGCACCGCCGCCGAACAGGCCGGCGCGAGCACGGACCTGCGCGACCGCCTGGTCACCACCGCCACCACCTGCCAACAGCGGCACATCGCCTCCGACGCGTACCTTCAGTGCTTCCCCCAGGACCGGCCGTTCGACGTGACGTATCTGGACCGGCACGCCGACGTCATCGTCCGGATGTGGACGCGGCAGATGCCGCGGCACTGGAAGGGCTACGCCGAGTACCGGGGCCGGGTCTTCACCAAGCTGCTCTTCCAGAGCAACCAGGTCTTCTGGAACGGCACCCATGTCAACGCCGGTGCCCGGCTCCACCCCGAGGTGCGCAAGGAGCCGCTGAACGACACGCTGAGGTTCGCCCTGCGGAACTACGTGACCGGCTTCGCCCGCGACCTGCCGATGCTGTTCCAGGGCTGGTTCTGGCTGGCCGTCTCGCTGGTCCTGGTGCTGCGCCGCCGGTGGCCCGGCCCCTACGCCCGCGAACTCCGGCTCATCGGGGCCAGCTCACTCCTGTACATCCTCGCCTACCTGCCCACGGCACCCGAGTCCAACTACCGCTACGTGTACTGGCCCGCGCTCTCCGGGACCGTCGCGCTCACCCTCGTCGCGACCGCCTACGCGGCCCGTCGCCGCGCGGCGGCCGGTGGCGCCACCGGCGAGCCGGACAGCCGCCCCGCAGCGCTGCCGGGCGGCCGGGCCCCCGAGGCCGAACCGGCGGGCCCCCGCGAGGACGCGGGCGCCGCCGTGTGACCGCCCACTGATCCGGGCTCCGCCCCAGGGCTCCCCTCCGGGCGTCGGAGGGGGCGAGACCCGGAAGCCCTGCCCGGCGTGAAAGGCCGGGTCAGGGCCACACCAGGCAGTACGCCTGATGTCCCGCGTCGTGCAGCCGGTGGGAGAAGTCCTGCCACTCGTGCAGCAGTTGGTAGACGTTGTACGCGTCGCGCGGGCCGCCGCGGTCCGGGACGGTGGACCAGATGAAGGCAGCGGCACCCACCGACTCCTCGCCGACGCCGCGCAGCGGGTCCACCACCGTCATCGGGAGCCTGACCACCGCGTAGTCGGGGTGCAGGACGACCAGCTCCAGCGGCGGGACCTTGTGCAGAGGTATGCCCTGTATGCCGGTGAGGACCATCGCGGCCACCGTCTCCGGCTTGATCTTGCTGAACATGCCGCCCATGCCCAGCTCGTCACCGCCGAGCTCCTCCGGGCGCATGGAAATGGGCACACGTGCGGCAGTGGCCCCGTCGGGAGCCCCGAAATACTTGTAGGTCACCCCCACCCGGCCACTACTCCTGCTTCCGGCTCCGCCGCCCACCTGCGCACCACCGGCCTGTATACCCTGCCTGCGCTCAGCCTCGCGCCGGTGCCGACCCCGCCGGGCAGGCTCGGGCCCCAGGTCGTCGGTCCCTTCGCCCACTCCGCCACCGCGATGCATATCTCATCCACCCGACTACTAACTAGGAGACACAGCCCCCGCCGCGCAACCCGATCATCGTGTCAGTGACCTCCCCCGCGGGCGTGCGGTGAAACACCCGTCCGCAAGACCGTCCGTGGCTCTGACACCATGGCATGTGTGAGCTTCCCCTATGACGCCCCAGTTTCGCAGACGCTTTTCGACCGCGCGTCCCTCGTGACGCCCGGCGGCGTGAACTCTCCTGTACGTGCCTTCCGGGCGGTGGGCGGTACGCCCCGCTTCATGGTGTCCGGTACCGGTCCGTACCTGACCGATGCCGACGGGCGGGAGTACGTCGACCTCGTGTGCTCGTGGGGGCCGATGATTCTCGGCCATTCCCACCCCGAGGTCATCGCCGCAGTTCAGGAGGCGGTCGCCCGCGGCACCTCGTTCGGTACGCCCGGGGAGGGCGAGGTCGCGCTCGCCGAGGAGATCGTCGCCCGGGTCGAGCCGGTGGAGCAGGTGCGGCTCGTGTCGTCCGGCACCGAGGCGACCATGTCCGCGATCCGCCTCGCCCGCGGTTTCACCGGCCGGGCGAAGATCGTGAAGTTCGCCGGGTGCTACCACGGTCACGTCGACGCGCTGCTCGCCGCCGCCGGGTCCGGGGTCGCGACCTTCGGGCTGCCGGACACGCCCGGGGTGACCGGCGCCCAGGCCGGCGACACGATCGTGGTGCCGTACAACGACCTGGAGGCCGTGCGGGCCGCGTTCGCCGCGCACCCCGGCGAGATCGCCTGTGTGATCACCGAGGCGTCGCCGGGCAACATGGGCGTCGTGCCGCCGCTGGACGGTTTCAACGCCGGGCTCAAGGAGATCTGCGCCGCCGACGGCGCGCTGTACATCTCCGACGAGGTCATGACCGGGTTCCGCACGTCGAAGGCCGGCTGGTTCGGCATCGACGGGGTACGGCCCGACCTGATGACCTTCGGCAAGGTGATGGGCGGCGGCTTCCCGGCCGCGGCCTTCGGCGGGCGCGCCGACGTGATGGCGCACCTGGCCCCGGCCGGCCCGGTCTACCAGGCCGGCACCCTCTCCGGGAACCCGGTCGCCACCGCCGCCGGTCTCGCCCAGCTCCGTCTGCTGGACGACGCCGCGTACGCGAAGGTCGACGCGGTGTCGGCGGAGATCCGGGGGCTGGTGAGCGGGGCCCTGGCCAAGGAGGGCGTCGCGCACACCGTGCAGGCGGCGAGCAACATGTTCTCCGTCTTCTTCACGGACCGGCCGGTCCGCGACTACGAGGACGCCAAGCGGCAGGAAGCCTTCCGCTTCACCTCGTTCTTCCACTCGATGCTGGCGCAGGGCGTCTACCTGCCGCCGTCGGCGTTCGAGTCGTGGTTCGTCTCCACCGCCCATGACACCCGGGCCGTCGAGCGCATCGCCGCCGCGCTGCCCGCCGCAGCCCGCGCCGCATCGGAGGCCACCGCATGAGCGAGAACAGCAGCAGCGAGAACAAAGGCAGCGAGAGCAACGGCACGGGGCGCGAGGACATCACCGTCGTCCACCTGATGCGCCACGGCGAGGTGCACAACCCGGACGGAGTCCTCTACGGGCGCCGCCCCGGCTACCACCTCTCCGAGCTCGGCCGGCAGATGGCCGACCGGGTCGCCGAGCACCTGGAGAAGCGCGACATCACGCATGTCGTCGCCTCCCCGCTGGAGCGCGCCCAGGAGACGGCGACGCCGATCGCCAAGACGCACGGACTGGACCTCGCGACCGACGGGCGGCTCATCGAGGCGGCCAACGTCTTCGAGGGCAAGACCTTCGGCGTCGGTGACGGTGCGCTGCGCAAGCCGGACAACTGGAAGCACCTGACGAACCCGTTCCGGCCGTCGTGGGGTGAGCCGTACATCGAGCAGGTCGTACGGATGATGGGCGCCCTGGACGCGGCGCGCGACGCGGCCCGCGGGCACGAGGCGGTGTGCGTCAGCCATCAGCTGCCGATCTGGATCGTCCGGAGCTTCGTGGAGCGGCGGCGGCTCTGGCACGACCCGCGCAAGCGGCAGTGCACGCTCGCCTCGCTGACCAGCTTCACCTATCAGGGCGACAAGATCGTGTCGGTCGGATACACGGAGCCGGCCCGGGACCTGGTGCCGGCGCACCTGCTCGCGGGGGCGAAGCCGGTGAAGGGCGCGTCGAAGGGGTTCGGCGCGTAGCCGTTCCCCGGGCCGGGGACTCTGGGATCTCCAGGGTTGCCCGGCCGGCTTGATCCGGTGGGACCGACCGGGCGGAATCCGACCGTCCGGGGTTTCGCCATGCCCGTCTGCGGATCGCGGGGATCTAGGACTTGCGTTCGGTCAAGGCTGGGGGCTGGTTCCGTAAAGAATTGTGTGCTATTTCGGGGAACCTCCGTGTTGCTTCGCCCATCTAAGCCTTTGGCAGTTTGTATGGACTTAAGGTAAAACGACCGCAGATGGGAACCGCATGCGTGACATCAGCCGAAGGGGTTTGCTCGGAGCCGGACTTGGGGCGGCGGCCGCCATCGGGGTGGCGGGCTGCAGTTCCTCCGACTCGTCCGACACCGGCCGGGCGGGTCCGGGCAAGGGGGAGAAGGGTGCCGACGGGACCGCCAAGGGGACAGGGCCCGCGAAGAAGGACGTCAGGTCCATCGGGGACGGTTCCACCGCCGACACCGGGAAGCAGCCGCACCAGCCGTCCGCACCGGTCCCGCTCGAACCCGGTCAGAAGCCGCCGCAGTTCGTGATCTTTTCCTGGGACGGCGCCGGCGAGGTCGGCAACGGGCTCTTCCCGCGCTTCCTGGAACTCGCCAAGGAACACAACGCGGGGATGACCTTCTTCCTCTCCGGGCTCTATCTGCTGCCCGAATCGAAGAAGTCGCTCTACCGCCCGCCCAACAATCCCGTCGGCGCCTCCGACATCGGTTACCTCACCGACGAACACCTCAAGGCGACGCTGACGAACGTGCGCCAGGCCTGGTACGACGGGCACGAGATCGGCACCCACTTCAACGGGCATTTCTGCGGCGGCTCCGGATCCGTCGAGAACTGGTCCTCCTCCCAGTGGCAGAGCGAAATCGACCAGGCGATCTCCTTCGTCACCGAATGGCGCACCAACACCGGCTGGACCGACCAGGATCCGCTGCCCTTCGACTACCGCAAGGAACTCATCGGCGGCCGCGCCCCCTGCCTGCTCGGACAGGAGAATCTGCTGCCCACGGCGAAGAAGCTCGGCTGGCGCTACGACGCCAGCTCGCCCGGCGGCACCCAGGTGTGGCCCTCCAAGCGCATGGACGTCTGGGACCTGCCGCTCCAGGGCATGCCGTTCCCCGGGCACAGCTTCGAGGTCCTCTCGATGGACTACAACATCCTGGCCAACCAGTCGAAGAATTCGACCAAGGGAATGCCGTCCCGGTATCCGGGCTGGCGCGAACAGGCCACCCAGTCGTACATCAGCGGTTTCAAGCGCGCCTACGAGACGAACCGTGCCCCGTTCTACATCGGAAACCACTTCGAGGAGTGGAACGGCGGCATCTACATGGACGCGGTCGAGGACGCGCTCAAGCACATCGCGGGGAAGCCGGATGTGCGCCTCGTCTCATTCCGGCAGTTCGTCGACTGGCTCGATGTCCAGGACCCGGCGGTGCTCGAGAAGCTCCGCACGCTGGAGGTCGGACAGGCACCCGCGGGCGGCTGGAACGCGTTCTTTAAACAAGCCTGACAACGGGCTTTACGGGCACCGAGGGGGGTGCCCAAGATCCCCGAAACCGTCATGCGAAACTTTTCACATGAGCCATGGCCGCGCATCCCGACGCCGCTTCACCCTGCTCGCCGCCCCCGCGGCGGCCGCCGCGCTCGCACTGACGCTGAGCGCGTGCGGCAAGGGCGACGAGACCGGCGGCGGCGGCGACACGAACTTCGTCACGGGCACCGGCGGCATCTCCACCGTGGCCAAGGGCGACCGTGCCACCGCTCCGAAGCTCGACGGCGAGAGCCTGGACGGCGAACACCTGGACCTGGCCGACTACAAGGGCAAGGTCGTCGTCCTGAACGCCTGGGGCTCCTGGTGCGGCCCCTGCCGCCTGGAGGCGAAGTACTTCACCAAGGTGGCCAAGGCCACCGCGGACCAGGGCGTCCAGTTCGTCGGCATCAACACCCGCGACCCGCGGCGCGGCCCCGCCGTCAGCTTCGAGAAGGACTACGGGGTCACGTACCCGAGCTTCTTCGACCCGACCGGGAAGCTCCTGCTGCGTTTCCCCAAGGGCATGCTGAACCTCCAGACCATTCCGTCGACCGTCGTCATCGACCGGAACGGGAAGATCGCCGCCCGCTCCCTGGCGGCGCTCGACGACACCAAGCTGCACGAGATGATCGACCCGCTCATCGCGGAGAAGTGATCGGATGATCACCCTCGCGGAAACCAACGAGACCGTCATGAGCGGGGCTCTGCTGGTCGCCCTGCCCATCGCCGTGCTGGGCGGGCTCGTCTCCTTCTTCTCGCCGTGCGTCCTGCCGCTCGTCCCCGGCTACCTCAGTTACGTCACCGGGGTCAGCGGCGCCGATCTGGCCGAGGCCCGACGCGGGCGCATGGTCGCGGGCGCCTCGCTCTTCGTGGTCGGCTTCACCGCCGTGTTCGTCTCCGGCGGTGCGCTCTTCGGCTACTTCGGGCAGAACCTCCAGGCGAACAGCGGGGTCCTCTCCAAGATCCTCGGTGTGCTGATGATCCTCATGGGGATCTTCTTCATGGGCCTGATGCCCTGGATGACACAGCGCGAGTTCCGCATCCACAAGAAGCCGGTGTCCGGCCTGGTGGGCGCCCCGCTGCTCGGCGCCCTCTTCGGGATCGGCTGGACGCCCTGCCTCGGCCCGACACTCAGCTCGGTGACCCTCCTCGCGATGGACCAGGGCACCGCCGGACGCGGAGCGATACTGACCGTCGCCTACTGCCTCGGCCTCGGTGTCCCCTTCGTGCTCGCGGCCGTCGCCTTCCGCAAGGCACTCGGCGCCTTCAGCTGGGTCAAGCGCCACTACGCATGGGTCATGCGCATCGGCGGCGGCATGATGATCGTGACCGGGCTGCTCCTGCTGACCGGCGTATGGGGCAGCATGATGCAGGAATTGCAGGGCTGGTCCAACGGCTTCACGGTGGGGATCTGAGTTCCGATGAGCAACACCAAGTCCAACCCCTCCCAGGAGCGCGGGCACCGCGACGAGCGGGAGGTACGCGCCGAGCGGGACCAGGAGACCGCCCGTGAACTCGGCGCCGCGGGCTCCCAGCTCTCCACCGCCCCGCGCGAGGAGGCCCTGGCGAACCTTCCCACCATGGGGATCATCGGCTGGGCCCGCTGGTTCTGGCGCCAGCTGACCTCCATGCGGGTCGCCCTGATCCTGCTCTTCATGCTCTCGCTCGGTGCCATTCCCGGCTCGCTGATCCCCCAGAACAGTGTCGACGAGCTCAAGGTGCAGACCTTCAAGGGCCTGCACACCACCGTCACGCCGATCTACGAGAAGCTCCAGTTCTTCGACGTCTACAGCTCGGTGTGGTTCTCCGCGATCTACATCCTGCTGTTCGTCTCGCTCATCGGCTGCATCGTGCCGCGCACCGGCACCTTCGTCGGCCAGCTGCGCAGCCGCCCCCCGGGCGCCCCCAAGCGGCTGACCCGGCTGCCCGCGTACACCACCTGGCGCACCGAGGCCGAGCCCGAGCAGGTCCGCGAGGCCGCGCTCGGCATGATGCGCAAGCGCCGCTACCGGGCCCACGTCGACGGGGACGCGGTCGCCGCCGAGAAGGGCTATCTGCGCGAGGCCGGGAACCTGATGTTCCACATCGCGCTCATCGTGATGCTGGTGGCCTTCGCCGTGGGACAGCTCTTCAAGTCCGAGGGCGGCAAGCTGATCGTCGAGGGCGACGGGTTCTCCAACACGATCACCCAGTACGACGACTTCAAGTCCGGCTCGCTCTTCGACAACGACTCGCTGGTCCCCTTCAGCTTCACCCTCGACAAGTTCATCGGCACGTACGAGCGCAGCGGCCCGCAGATCGGCACGCCGCGCACCTACGAGGCCCATGTGACGTACTCCAAGGGCGCCTACGGCAAGTCGGAGAAGACCGTCATCAAGGTCAACGAACCGCTCGTCGTCGACGGCACCAAGGTCTATCTCAACGCCCACGGCTACGCGCCCGTCGTCTCGGTCAAGGACGGCAAGGGCAAGGAGGTCTACCGCAACGCGGTGCCGCTCCTGCCCATCGACAACAACGTCACCTCGACCGGTGCGATCAAGGTCCTGGACGGCTACCGCGACAAGAACGGCAAGAAGGACCAACTGGGCTTCCAGGCGTTCTTCGTGCCGACCTTCGCGGGCAACGGCAAGGGCACGATGTTCTCGCAGTTCCCGGCCGCCGACATGCCGGTTCTCGCGCTCAACGGCTTCCACGGCTACCTCGGGCCGGACTCCGGGCTGGCGCAGAACGTCTACCAGCTGGACAAGACCAAGATGAAGGAGTTCAAGGACTCCAAGGGCAAGCAGCTCAAGCAGCGGCTGCTCGTCGGCGAGACGATGAAGCTGCCCGACGGCGCCGGCTCGATCACCTTCGAGGGCATCGACGAGTGGGCCAGCTTCCAGATCTCGGAGCAGCCCGCCAGTGGCTGGGCGCTCACCGGGGCCATCGGCGCCATCGCCGGTCTCGCCGGCTCCCTCTTCATCCAGCGACGCCGGGTATGGGTCCGGGCCGTACGCGGCAGCGACGGTGTCACCGTCGTCGAAATGGCGGGGCTCGGCCGCAGCGAGTCCGCGAAGCTTCCCGAGGAGCTGGCCGATCTCGCGGTCACGCTCAACGCCGTGGCGCCCACCGCGCCCGGCCCTGACACCGACCCCGATCCCGATCCGGACCCCGACGTCGTCGACGCGTCCTCCGCAGAACCTTCCGAAGGGGCTGAGAAGTGAATCTCGCCGCCGCAACCAACGAGAATCTGGCACACACCAGCAATGTGCTGATCTATTCGTCGATGGCCGTCTACACGCTGGCCTTCTTCGCGCACATCGCGGAGTGGGTGTTCGGCAGCCGCAGCAAGGTCGGCCGCACCGCCGCCGCGCTGACCACAGAGGAAGCCTCCGCCACGGTGAAGGTCGAGGTCGCGCAGAGGGCCGGGGGCACCGCCGTACTGGACCGGCCGAAGATCGTCACCCGCTCCGCGGCCGGATCCCGCGACGTCCCGGACGGGCCCGGCGCGGCCGGCGGCACGTTCAAGGGCGACCTGTACGGGCGGATCGCGGTCTCCATGACCGTGCTCGCCTTCCTGGTCCAGGCCGGCGGGGTCGTCGCCCGCGCCCTGTCCGTGCGGCGTGCCCCCTGGGGCAACATGTACGAGTTCTCCATCACCTTCTCCGTGGTGGCGGTCGGCGCGTACCTGACCCTGATGGCGCTGAAGAAGAACGTCCGCTGGATGGGCCTGATCCTGGTCACCGCCGTCCTGCTGGACCTCGGCCTCGCGACCACGGTGCTCTACACCTCCAGTGACCAGCTGGTGCCCGCGCTGCACTCGTACTGGCTGTGGATCCACGTCTCCACCGCCATCATCTGCGGCGCCGTGTTCTTCATCGGCGGCATCGGCACCCTGATCTACCTCTTCCGCGACAGCTACGAGAACAAGCTCGCCAACGGACAGCAGCCGGGGGCGTTCGCCCAGTCCGTGCTCTCCCGGATGCCGTCCGCGTCGAGCCTCGACAAGTTCTCGTACCGGATCAACGCGGCCGTCTTCCCGCTGTGGACGTTCACGATCATCGCGGGCGCGATCTGGGCGGGCGACGCCTGGGGCCGCTACTGGGGCTGGGACCCCAAGGAGGTCTGGTCCTTCATCACCTGGGTCGCGTACGCCTGTTACCTGCACGCCCGCGCCACCGCCGGCTGGAAGGGCCGCAAGGCCGCCTACCTGGCGCTGATCGCCTTCGGCTGCTGGATCTTCAACTACTACGGTGTGAACATCTTCGTCACCGGCAAGCACTCCTACGCCGGCGTCTGACCGGCAGGCACACGGCGACGGCCCGCACCCCTTTCCGCTCGGGGTGCGGGCCGTCGCGTTCGACGCGTCAGGGCATCGGGGTGACCAGGACCGCCTTGCGGTGGCTGAACGTCTCCAGCGAGTAGCGGCCGTGGTAACTGCCCATGCCGCTCTCGCCGACCCCGCCGAACGGCAGGTCGGAGACGGTCAGATGGGCCAGCGGCAGTCCGATCCCGACGGCCCCCGACGACGTCTCGGCGACCAGCCGTTCGCGTACGGTGTCCGACTCGGTGAACGCGTACAGCGCGAGCGGCTTGTCCCGGTCGTTGATGAACGCGATGGCCTCGTCCAGGCCGTCCACCGTGACGATCGGCAGCACCGGGCCGAAGATCTCCTCCCGCATCACGGGCGCGTCCGGTGCCACATCGGCCAGCACGGTGGGGGCGAGGTACTTGCCGTCCCTGTCGTACGTCCCGCCGGTCACCGTGCGGCCCGAGCCGAGCAGGGCCGTCAGCCGGTCGAAGTGGCGCCGGTTCACGATCCGTCCGTACTCCGGGTGCGTCGAGGCGTCCGCCCCGTACAGCGCCTCGACGGCGGCGGCGAGCGCGTCCGCGAGGGCGGGGGCGGTCTCCGGGTCGGTCAGTACGTAGTCGGGGGCGACGCAGGTCTGGCCCGCGTTCAGGAACTTGCCGGCCGCCAGCCGGCCCGCGACCGCCTTCAGGTCCGTGTCCCGGTCGACGAAGACCGGCGACTTGCCACCCAGTTCGAGCGTCACCGGAGTGAGGTGCTTCGCTGCGGCGGCCATCACGATCCGGCCCACCGCGCCGTTGCCGGTGTAGAAGATGTGGTCGAAGCGCTCGGCGAGCAGCGCGGTGGTCTCGGGGATCGCCCCCTCGACGACGGCGACGGCGTCCTCGTCCAGATAGCGCGGCAGCAGCCGGGCGACGGTGGCGGAGGTCGCGGGTGCCAGCTCGCTCGGCTTGGCCACCACGGCGTTCCCGGCGGCCAGCGCGCCGACGACCGGGGCGAGCAGCAGCTGCACCGGGTAGTTCCAGGGCGCGATGACGAGGACGACGCCGAGCGGGTCCTGCACGGTGTGGGCCTTCGCCCCGCCCAGCCGGGCCGGTACGGGAGCGGGCTCGGGCCGCAGCCAGTCGGCCAGGTGCTCCAGCGTGTGGTCGATCTCGCGGACCGTGAAGTCGATCTCGGTGCGGTACGCCTCCTTGCGGCTCTTGCCGAGGTCGGCGTGGAGCGCGTCGGCGAACTCGTCACCGTGCTCGGTGAGCAGGGCGCGCAACCGCCGGAGCTGGTCCGTGCGCCAGTCGAGGCTCTTGGTGCGGCCGGTGCGGAAGGTGGTGCGGAGGCGGTCGACGGTCTCGGCCGGGGTCTCGACGGGGGCGAGCGCGGCGACGATCTCCCGGGCGAGCCGCTCGGAGGAGGCCGGGTTCTGGCCGGTGTGCAGGGTGCGGTCGGTGACGGTGTGCGGGGCGAAGGGGGCGGCGGCGGTGTAGTCGGCGCCGAGTGCGACGAGCCGGTCCTCCAGCAGCCAGGGCGCCTTGTCGGCGAGCCCGCCGATGGACTCCTCCGCGTTGCTGAACCCGGTCATGCGGTAGCCGGCGAACGGCCAGTCACCGTCCTCGCGCCGGGCGGCGAGCAGTGCGGCGGGCGCGTGGCAGAGGACGCCGAGCCGGGCGCCGGAGTCGAGCGCGGTGGTCAGCAGCCGTCCGGACAGCTCGCTGACGGCCAGGTCCTCCATGGGCCCGTGGCCGCCGGGGTAGAAGACGGCGTCGTAGCGGTCCGGGTGGATGTCCTGGAGCCGGGCCGGGGCCCGGAGCTCGGGGCCGATCGAGTCGAGGTACGCGGCGACGGCGTCGGCCTGCTCCTGTCCGCCGTTGGCGGCGGCCGTCAGGCTGCCCGCGTCGACGGTGGGGGTGACGCCGCCGGGGGTGGCGAGCGTGACGGCGTAACCGGCCTCTGTGAAGACCCGGTGCGGCGCGGCCAGCTCCTCGGCCCAGAACCCGGTGGGGTGGGTGGTGCCGTCGTTGAGGGTCCAGTGGTCGGCGCCGGTGAGAACGAACAGTACGGAGGGCATGGGGGGTACTCCCTGCGACGAACGGGATGCGGTGAGCGGGACACGGTGCCGGCTCAGGACAAGAACTTGATATGCTCAAGCAATTACATTCATGTAACTGCCAACAGTTGAGCATGTCAAATAAAAGTCGGCAGCCGCCGATCGAAGAATGGCCGACCATGACCACCGAACCGACGCCCCGCGCCGTGACCGCTCCGGACGAGCGAGCCGCCCCGGCCCCCGATGACCTGCTGGAGCCCCTGGCCGTCGTCGTCCGGGGCCACCACGACGACCTCACCGCCGTCGCCGCCCGCCACGGCCTGTCCACCTCGCAGGCCCGCGCACTGATCGCGCTCGGCGCGCCCATGCCGATGAGCGCGCTCGCCGCCCACCTGGTCTGCGACGCGTCCAACGCCACCGGCCTCATCGCCCGCATGGAGACCCGCGGGCTGGTCAGCCGCGCCCCCGCCCCGGGCGACCGCCGCTCCAAGGTCGCGAGCCGCACCCCCGAGGGCACCCGGCTCGCCCGCACGATCCGCGCCGAGATGCGCGCCGTGCACGGCGCACTGGAGGCGCTCACCCCGGAGGAGCGCACAGCACTGCTGCCCCTGCTCAACCGGCTGGGGCAGCTGCTGTACGCGTGATCCCGCCGTACGTCACGGAGCGGGCGGCGCCGACTCCTCCGGGCCCGCCCCGCTGTCACGCCGCTTGAGCTCGTCCTCCCGGCGGCGCAGGTCCGCCTCCCAGTCCTTGAGGAGGGACTCGTCCTTCTCGCTCTTCCTGTCCTCGTCCTTCAGCGAGTTGAGGAAGTCGGGATTGTCGTCCGGCGCCACCCACCGGGTGCGCCGGCCGCCGTGCCACTCGCCGGGCGCACGGCCCCCGGCGGGCATCCCGCGCACCTTGCCCGCGGCCAGCCACACGATCGGGCCGACGATCCAGAACAGCAGGATGATGAAGACCCAGGCGATCTTCGGCAGGTGCTTGACCTCGTCCTCCGGGGTGTTCAGGCAGTCGATGAACGCGTAGATCGTCAGCGCCAGCGGCAGGAGGTAGATCAGGGCCCGGAGCATGGTGGAAGAGTCCCCCCGAAGAGAGTTGGCGGGGCATGTGCCCCGACCCGGTGACCGCCCAGCGTAACCGGTGTCAGTTGCGCCCCACGGCGAGCAGGTGGGAACTGGCGGCGAGCAGCTCCGGGTACGGTTCGGCCATGCGGGCGGCCGCCAGCGCGGAGGCGAACATGCGCGATCCGGTGAGGGATTCCCGGGTGTGCCGCTCGGTCGCCTTCAGCAACGCCCAGGTGGGGCCTTCGATGCCGTACACCTGGGTCCCGGTGAAGCCGGCGTCGCGCATCTCCGCGTCCAGCTCGGCACCCGTGTGGAAGTACGCCTCGGTGAAGCCCTTCTCCCCGTCGTGCGAGCCGGTGGCCAGGATCTTGGCGATGCCCTGCTGGAGCGAGGCACGGTCGAGGTGGGCGAGGGCGGTGTGCTCGAAGAGCGAGGCGTAACGGTTGATGCCGGCCGCGGCGACGAGGCCCCCGGGCCGGACCACGCGACGGGCCTCCGCGAGAGCGGTCCTGCGGTCGGCGGCCCCGACGAGGTGGTAGAGCGGTCCGAGGACCAGAACCACGTCGTACGAGTCGTCCGGCGCGCTCAAGTCCCGGGCGTCCCCCAGCTCGACGCTGCACCCGGAGCCCTCGGCCTCGGCGAGGTGCCGCCGCACCGGATCCACGAGGTGCACCCGGTAGCCGTCTTCGCGGAGCCAGCGGGCATGGGCCCCGGGGCCGCCGCCGACGTCGAGCACGGACGCCGGCGCGGGCGGGAGATGGCGGCGCAGGAGCTCCTGGGTCCGGACCATCTCCAGGACGCCGTCGGCCGGAACGGAGAGCCGGTCGGCCTCGTTGAAGGTGGCGGTGTAGAACTCGATGATTCCCGGGGGGACTTGGTAAGCCGTCATGAGACCGTCCTGTTCCAGGCCGAAGCCGCGGAGGGTGAATCCCTCGGCTAACGTAACCGGTTGACCTGTCCAGTCACCAGGAGGCCGCTGTGCCGCTACTCAAGTACGAGCAGATCGCCGAGTCCCTGCGCGTCAGGATCTCGGACGGTGAGTTCGGGCCCGGTGATCTCCTTCCCTCCGGGCGCGATCTGTGCGAGCAGTGGTCGGTGTCGCGCGCCACCGTCATCAAGGCGATGGACGTCCTGCGGGGAGACGGTCTCGTCGTGGCCCGGCAGGGCTCGGGCTTCACGGTCGTCGAGGTTCCCGTGGCCCGCCCGGCGGGACGGCGGACCGCCGGCTCCGCCCGGGTGTCCGGTGGCAGTCCGTTCCGGCGTCTGGGGGCGCCGGAGAAGGAGGAGCCGTCCAGCCGGGTGGCCGATGCGATGGGACTGGCGGCCGGGAAGGCCGCCCTGCGCCGTGACCGGCTGATGCTGCTCGATGACGGGTCGCCCCTGTCGCTGGTCACGGCGTGGTTTCCGGAGGAGGTGGCGGACGCCTGCCCGAAGCTTGCCCAGAAGGGGCCGATCCCGGAGGGGACCACGCACTACGTCGCGCGGACGACCGGCAGGTGCCCGGCTCACGGAACGGACACGATCTCGGCGCGGCTCGCGTCCGCCGGTGAGGCCGAGAGCCTGGGCCTCGGAGTGCCCGCCGCCGTCGTGGTCGTCCTCCACACCGCGAGCGACGCCGACGGCGGTGTCCTGGTGTGCGAGGAGGGGGTGACACCGGCGCACCTCTGGGAGCAGGAGGACAGCTACCCGATGGGTGGAAGAAGCGGCGAATAACTTGACTGGACCGGTCCACCGGCCCAATCTCATTTTCATGAGCCCCCCAGAGCAACACGACGCCCTCCACGCCCGGTTACTGCCCTGGGCCCGGCCGGACGGCGGGCCGTGCTACCTGCGTACCGACGGGCACGGCCACGTGTCGCGGGCGGCGGACGAGATCGAGGCCGTGCAGCTCGCCATGGGGGCGGAGGTTCTCGACTGCGCCCGGCCGATCATCGCCGCCACCGGTGCGACCGGGACGGAGCTGCGCTTCACAGCGATCCGGTTGGCCGAGTGCCTGGCCGACGCGCTACGGATCGCGGAGAGCCGGGGCGGACGGCTTCGGTGTCACGACGACATGGAACCCATGGCCGAGGTGGGGGAGCCCTGACGGCTGACGCCGGGGAGGATGACAAACTTGACCCCATGGCTTACGACGATCTTCGATCCCTCCTCCGGGCTCTCGAGCGCGAGGGCGAGCTCAAGCGCATCAAGGCCGAGGTCGACCCCTACCTGGAGGTCGGTGAGATCGTCGACCGGGTGAACAAGGCCGGCGGGCCCGCGCTGCTCTTCGAGAACGTCAAGGGCTCCTCGATGCCCCTGGCCATGAACGTGTTCGGCACCGACAAACGGCTGCTCAAGGCGCTCGGGCTGAAGTCCTACTCCGACATCAGCGACAAGATCGGCGGGCTGCTCAAGCCGGAGCTGCCGCACGGCTTCGTCGGGGTCCGGGAGGCCTTCGGGAAGCTCGGGACGATGGTGCACGTGCCGCCGAAGAAGGTGAAGCCGGAGAACGCGCCCGTGCAGGAGGTAGTCCTCACCGGCGACGACGTGGACCTGGACCGGCTGCCCGCGCTGTTCACCTGGCCCAAGGACGGCGGCTCGTTCTTCAACCTGGGGCTCACGCACACCAAGCACCCCGAGACCGGCGTACGGAATCTGGGGCTCTACCGGCTCCAGCGCCACGACCGGCGCACCATCGGGATGCACTGGCAGATCCACAAGGACAGCCGCAACCACTACCAGGTCGCCGCCAGGCGCGGCGAGCGGCTGCCGGTCGCCATCGCCTTCGGGGCGCCGCCCGCGGTGACGTACGCCTCCACCGCGCCGCTGCCCGGGGACATCGACGAGTACCTGTTCGCCGGGTTCATCCAGGGCAAGCGCATCGAGATGGTCGACTGCAAGACCGTCCCGCTCCAGGTCCCGGCCAACGCCGAGGTCGTCATCGAGGGCTGGCTGGAGCCCGGGGAGACGCTGCCCGAAGGCCCGTTCGGCGACCACACCGGCTTCTACACGCCGCAGGAACCGTTCCCCGCACTGACGATCGACTGCGTGACGATGCGGAAGCGTCCGCTGCTCCAGTCGATCGTGGTGGGACGGCCGCCGACCGAGGACGGGCCGCTGGGGCGGGCCACCGAGCGGTTCTTCCTGCCGCTGCTCAAGATCATCGTGCCGGACATCGTGGACTACCACCTGCCCGAGTCCGGTGGTTTCCACAACTGCGCGATCGTCTCGATCGACAAGAAGTACCCGAAGCACGCCCAGAAGGTGATGAGTGCCATCTGGGGCGCGCACATGATGTCGCTGACCAAGCTGATCGTCGTGGTGGACTCCGACTGCGACGTCCACGATCTGCACGAGGTGTCCTGGCGGGCGCTCGGCAACACGGACTACGCGCGGGACCTGACCGTCGCCGAGGGCCCCGTCGACCATCTCGACCATGCCTCCTACCAGCAGTTCTGGGGCGGCAAGGCCGGTATCGACGCGACGAAGAAGTGGCCCGAGGAGGGCTACACCCGGGACGGGGGCTGGCCGGACATGGTCGAGTCCGACCCGGACACGGCGGCGAAGGTCGACCGCCGGTGGAAGGAATACGGACTGTGAGCGCCGCCGAAGCGACCCTGGGCTCCGGGCCCGCGCAACCGAACAGCAAGGTCAAGGCGTTCCTGCGGCTCGTGATGATCGAGCACTCGGTCTTCGCGCTGCCCTTCGCGTTCATCGCCGCCCTGACCGCGATGTTCCAGGACGACGAGTCGATCCACTGGGTGACGCTGCTGCTCGTCACCGTCGCCATGGTCGGGCTGCGCACCTTCGCGATGGCCGCGAACCGGATCATCGACCGGGAGATCGACGCCCGTAACCCCCGTACCGCCGGACGCGAGCTGGTGACGGGTGCGGTGTCGGTGCGCTCCGCGTGGACGGGGGCGCTCGTCGCCGTCGTCGTCTTCCTCGGTGCGGCGGCGCTGCTCAACCCGCTCTGTCTGGCGCTCGCGCCGCTCGCGGTGGTCCCGATGGTCGTCTATCCGTACGGGAAGCGGTTCACGCACTACCCGCACGCGATCCTGGGGATCGCCCAGGCCATGGGGCCGGTCGGTGCCTGGCTGGCGGTGACCGGGAGCTGGTCGTGGGACGCGGTGATCCTGGGGCTGGCCGTCGGCATCTGGATCGGGGGCTTCGACCTGATCTTCGCCTGCCAGGACGTGCAGGCGGACCGGGCGCACGGGGTGTTCTCGGTCCCGGCCCGGTTCGGCGTTCCGGCCGCGCTCTGGGGTGCGCGGGTCTGCCACGTGGTGACGACCGGCCTGCTGGTCTGGTTCGGACTGGCCACCGGGGCGGGGCTCTTCTACTGGATCGGCATGGCGATCGTCACCGTGGCCTTCGTGTACGAGCACCGGGTGGTGCGGCCGCACGACCTGTCGCGGCTGAACCGGGCGTTCTTCTCGGTGAACGGGTTCATCGGAATCGCCCTGTTCGCGTGTGCGCTGCTGGATCTGCTGGTGCGGGGCCTGACGGTCTGAGCGACCGGGGGCCGCGGCGCAGGGCGAACGCGGCCACCGCTCCGCCGATCAGGCCGAAGAGGTGGCCCTGCCAGCTGACGCCCGGGTCGGTGGGCAGGACGCCCTGGAGCAGCGAGCCGTAGACCGCGGCGATGACCACGCCGACGACCACGTCCAGCGGGCGGCGGTCCACGAAGCCGCGGACCAGCAGATAGCCGAAGAGGCCGAAGACCACGCCCGACGCGCCGAGCGTGACCGTGTGCGCCGGGGCGGTGAGCCAGACGCCGAGACCGCCGACCACGATCACGGTGAGCACCACGCCGGCGAAACGGCGCAGGCCGCCCAGTGCGGCGATGAAGCCCAGGACCAGCAGCGGGACGCTGTTCGACGCGACGTGCGCCCAGCCGCTGTGCAGAAAGGCGGCGGGCACGATGTCGAGCAGCTCGCCCGGCTCGCGCGGGCTGATCCCGTGGCTGTCCAGGCTGTGGCCGGTCGCGAGGTCGATGCCCTCCAGCACCCAGAGCAGCCCGACCCAGCCCAGCATCACCGCGCCGGCCACGAGGGCACGGGCTCCGGTCGTCGTGCGGATGGCGTTCATGGACCACACCCCCCTTCATCCGTCGGAACGTACGGAGCCCCTGGCTCGGTTCCGGGTGGCGTGTGCCGGATAGGCTCGGTTCTGTGGATTCCGGGATTTCAGTGAGTCAGCAGCAGCGGCAGCCTTGGATTGTCGGGGTTTCGGGCGCTTCGGGCACACCATTCGCCGCCGCGGTGCTGCGCGGTCTGCTGGCAGCGGGGGAGAGCGTCGATCTGGTGGTGAGCCGGGCGTCGCGGCTGACCCTGCTGGACGAGACCGGGATCGCGTTCCGCGACGCGCACTGGCAGGAGGACCTGCGCGGCTGGCTGGCGCGGGGTGCGGACGGGAAGCCGCACACCTTCGAGGTGGACGTGTCCGCTGTACGGCACTGGGCGGCCGGTGATCTGGCCGCCGGGCCGTCCTCGGGGTCGTACCCGGTGAAGGGGATGCTGATCGTCCCGGCCTCGACGGCGTGCGTGGCCGGGGTGGCGCTCGGGCTCTCGAAGGATCTGTTGCAGCGGGCCGCGAGCGTGACGCTCAAGGAGCGGCGGAAGCTGGTCGTCGCGGTGCGCGAGACCCCGCTCAGCGGGCAGACGCTGAAGCATCTGGTGACCCTGGACGAGGCGGGCGCGGTCGTGCTGCCCGCCTCTCCGGCGTTCTACGCGGGTGCGACGCATATCCAGGATCTGGTGGATTTCGTCGCGGGGCGGGTGCTGGACGCGGCAGGGGTGCCGCATCTGCTGTACCGCCGCTGGGAGGGAGAGCTCGGTGGCGGCTCCCGTGGCTGACCCGGGTGGGGTCAGCGCTTCTTGGGTGCGCGCGGGGTACGGGCCCGGTCGATCCGGTGGGCGGCGGCGGGCTGATGGGCACGCGAGCGGTTGGCCAGGTCCTGCAGCTCGCGCATCCGGGCGTAGGCCATCTCGATCGTGTACACGGTGTTTTCACTCCTGAAGATTCGAAAGCATTTTTTGGATATTCGGGAAGATCTACAGGTGCTAGCGCCTGCATGCCTTAGATTCTACACGTAGACTCGCGATACTGCTGAATAATGGAAGGTTCCAGTCACATGGACGCGGTGGACAGGCAGCTCATCCAGGCCCTCAGGGAGAACGGCAGGGCCTCGTACGCGGAGCTGGGCCGGCTCGTGGGGCTCTCCGGGCCCAGCGTCACCGACCGCATCAACCGGCTGGAGACCGCCGGTGTGATCACCGGCTACCGCGCCACCGTCGACGCGGCCTCGCTCGGGCTCGGCGTCACGGCCCTGATCGGCATCTCGCTCTCCGACGCCGCGGACCACGAGGACGTCGCGCACCGGCTGAAGGACCTCGCCGAGATCGAGGACGCCTGGTTCATCGCGGGCGACGACTCCTACATGCTCAAGGTGCGCGTCGGTGACGTGGACGGGCTGGAGAAGACCATCCGCCGGCTCAGCGGCACCCGGGGCGTCTCGCGGACCCGTACCACCATCGTGCTGTCCACCAAGTGGGAGAACCGGGTCGGCGAACTGCCCGAGGAGAGCTGACGGCCCGGGGAGCGCTGACGGGGAGGGCCGAGGGGGTTCCCGGGGCGCTCCGGGCGGGGGAGTACGGTGAGCGAAGTCTGTTACGTAGAGAAATGGGAGGCGCCCTAGTGGACGCGGGACTCAAGCGCGAGCTGGAGCAGAAGGTCCGGGCCGGCGAGCGGCTGACCCGCGAGGACGGGATCGCGCTCTACGAGTCCGACGACCTGGCGTGGCTGGGCGGTCTGGCCCATGAGGTGCGCACGCGCAAGAACGGCGACGTCGTCCACTTCAACGTCAACCGCCACCTCAACATGACCAACGTGTGCACCGCGTCGTGCGCGTACTGCTCGTTCCAGCGCAAGCCGGGCGAGAAGGACGCGTACACGATGCGCATCGAGGAGGCCGTCCGCCTGGCGAAGGCGATGGAGGGCGAGAGCCTCACCGAGCTGCACATCGTCAACGGGCTGCACCCCACCCTGCCGTGGCGCTACTACCCGCGTTCGCTGAGCGCGCTGAAGGAAGCGCTGCCCGAGGTCTCCCTCAAGGCGTTCACCGCCACCGAGATCCACCACTTCGAGACCATCTCCGGGCTCTCCGCCTCCGAGATCCTCGACGAGCTGATCGAAGCCGGTCTGGAGTCGCTGACCGGCGGCGGCGCGGAGATCTTCGACTGGGAGGTCCGTCAGCACATCGTCGACCACGCCACCCACTGGGAGGACTGGTCGCGGATCCACCGGCTCGCCCACGAGAAGGGTCTCAAGACCCCGGCGACGATGCTGTACGGGCACATCGAGGAGCCCCGTCACCGCGTCGACCACGTGCTGCGGCTGCGTGAGCTCCAGGACGAGACCGGCGGTTTCCAGGTCTTCATCCCGCTGCGCTACCAGCACGACTTCGTGGACATGAAGGACGGCAAGATCCGCAACAAGCTCCAGGCGCGGACGACGATGGCGACCGGCGCGGAGGCGCTCAAGACCTTCGCGGTCTCCCGGCTGCTCTTCGACAACGTCCCGCACGTCAAGGTCTTCTGGGTGATGCACGGTGTGCAGACCGCTCAGCTCGCGCTCCAGCACGGCGCGGACGACATGGACGGCTCGGTCGTCGAGTACAAGATCACGCACGACGCGGACAACTACGGCACGCCCAACAAGCTCGGCCGTGAGGATCTGCTCGACCTGATCCGCGACGCGGGCTTCCGGCCCGTCGAGCGCAACACCCGGTACGAGATCATCCGCGAGTACCCGGGCCCGGACGCGGAGCGGCGCGAGTCGCCGCAGCCCATGCGGGTCTGACCCGGCGCGCGCCCCGAGCGCGCGCAGCGCTGTACGAAAGCTCCGGCCGCCGTCCCCGGCCGGGGCTTTCTCGCGTTTCGGACGGGGTTTGAGGGCGGGGCTCGTAATGGTTAATCTGCCTGTATGGCGCTTACTTTTGAGTTGGACCCGACCTTCGACAGGCCCCTGCGGGACGGCATAGCCGCGCTCTGGGCCGATGTGTCCAACGCGGGCGGCGCGGTGGGATTTGTGCCGCCCGTCACGGTCGAGGACGTCCGGCCCGATCTGGTCACGCACCTCATCGCCATGGCCGAGGACCGCACCCGGCTGCTCGTCGGTTACGACGAGGAGGGTGCCGTCGCGGCCACGGCCTTCCTCACCCGCAACACCCACCGGCTGATGGCGCACTGGGTCTGGCTCTACACGGTGATGGTCCACCCCCGCCACCAGGGCCGCGGGTACGGGCGCTCCCTGCTGGCCGCGGCCGCCGACGCCGCGCGCACGATCGAGGGCGTCGAGGCCATCCGGCTCACCTGCCGGGGCGGTACGGGCGCCGACCGGTTCTACGCCTCCTGCGGCTACAAGGAGGTCGGGCGGGTGCCGGGGGCGATCCGGGTGGCCGACGGGGACGACCGCGACGACATCATCATGCTGCTGCCCCTCGGCTGAGAGCCGGGAGTCGGGAGGCGGGAGCCGGGAGCTGAGAGTCGGGAGCCGGGAGCCGAGAACGGCCGGCCGGGGCCCTCGCGGTGAGAAGTCCGGGGCGCTTCACGGAGCCCTCCGAACTGATCGATTGTGGGGCATGCTTCACTGGACGGGCAGGACTGTCACGTAGAGAGAAGGCGAGCTGTGTCCGCTGCAAAGCCGAGCGCAATGATCCGGTACACCGCGATGCGTCTCAGTATCTTCGTCGGCTGCTTCGCGCTCGCCGCCGTGGCCGTCAACTTCGGGCTGCTGCCCTCCGGGGCGGGGGGCTCGAACGTCATCTGGGTCATCCTGCTCGCCCTCGTGCTCTCCGCGCCGCTCAGCTACGTGCTGCTGCGCAAGCAGCGCGACGAGATGTCCGAGCAGATCATCACGACGGTCGACCGGACCAAGGCGCGCCTTGAGGCGAACCGGACCCGCGAGGACAGCGTCACCCAGTGAGTGCCGGGTAAGGGAAATGTAAGCTCCCTCACACCCACCCCTCTTCTTTCCGAAACCCCAGCGCCGGAGCGATCGCTCCTGTACTGGGGTTTTCGCGTTCTCCGGGCCCGGCGGGGGGCTGTTCGCCCCCGATCGCACCCAAAGAAGACCTTTGAGGTTCTCAAAGTTCAAGTGTTAACGTGTTCGACATGACGACAGTTGTGCGCCTTCGACCTGCCGCGAGCATCCCGCTCGTGGCGCGCCTGCATGTCGATCTCTGCCGCTGTATGTCCGCGGTCTGTTGCCGCAACGTCTGAACGGCATCATGCAGCGGCGCCGCTCCTGACGCGGGCGCCGCACCCCCGTCCCCCGCACGCCGTCCCCGTGCGCCCCGATGCGTCACATCTGGAGTGTTTCGTGTCCGCGAATCCCGCGTCCACCACGACCGATGAGCCCTCCGGCTCCGGTTTCCGCATACCCAAGGTCCCGTTCTGGGCGCAGATCGTCGCCGGCCTCGTCCTCGGCGTCCTGCTCGGCTGGCTCGCCCGCAGCCAGGACATCGGCTGGCTCTACACCACGCTCGACAAGGTCGGCCACATCTTCGTCCAGCTGCTGAAGCTGGCCGTCGCGCCCCTCGTCTTCTTCGCGATCCTGGTGTCGATCACCAACCTGCGCAAGGTCAACAACGCCGCCCGGCTGGCCGGCCGCACCGTCCTCTGGTTCATGATCACCTCGCTGATCGCGGTCGCCATCGGCCTCGCGATCGGCCTGATCACCAACCCGGGCTCCGGCACCGGCCTCTCGCCGAAGGACGGCAAGCTCTCCGAGACCAAGGGCTCCTGGCTCGACTTCCTGACCGGCATCATCCCGGACAACGTCATCACGCCGTTCACCGAGCTGAACGTCCTTCAGATCGTCTTCATGGCCGCCGTCGCGGGTATCGCCGCGATCCAGCTCGGAGACAAGGCCAAGCCGATCCTCACCCTCAGCGAGTCGATCCTGGAGCTCCTCCAGAAGGCCCTGTGGTGGGTCATCCGCCTCGCCCCCATCGGCACCATCGGCCTCATCGGCTACGCGATCGCCGACTACGGCTGGGACCTGATCGGCAAGTACGCGACGTTCACCGCCGACGTCTACATCGGCTGCGCCCTGGTGATGTTCGGCGTCTACCCGCTGCTCCTCGCCACCGTCGCCAAGGTCAGCCCGCTCCAGTTCTTCAAGGGCGCCTGGCCCGCGATCCAGCTGGGCTTCGTCTCGCGCTCCTCGGTCGGCACCATGCCGGTCACCCAGCAGGTCACCGAGCGCCTCGGCGTCCCGAAGGAGTACGCCTCCTTCGCCGTCCCGTTCGGTGCGACGACCAAGATGGACGGCTGCGCCGCGATCTACCCGGCGCTGGCCGCGATCTTCATCGCCCAGATCTTCGACGTCCAGCTGGGCGTCGGTGACTACATCCTGATCGCGTTCGTCTCGGTGATCGGCTCCGCGGCCACCGCCGGTCTCACCGGCGCCACGGTCATGCTGACCCTCACCCTGTCGACGCTCGGCCTCCCGCTGGAGGGCGTCGGCCTGCTGATGGCCATCGACCCGATCCTGGACATGATGCGCACGGCGACGAACGTCGCGGGCCAGGCGCTGGTCCCGGTGCTCGTGTCGGCCCGCGAGAAGATCCTCGACCACGACGCGTACAACTCGGCCTCCGGCTCCCCGGTCGACGACGCCGAGGTCCGCGACAGCGAGCCGGCGAAGGTGCCCGTCCCCGCCTGATCCCCCGGAGCCGTGCGGACTCCTTCGCGACCGCTTCCCGGTCCCTCGGAGTCCACCGAATCCCGCGGCTGTGCCCCGTACCCTCACGCCTGGGTACGGGGCACAGCCGTTTTGCGAATGCGTCGTTCACCGGCCACCCGGGCGTCACGGAACCCGGTCCGCACGACGGGGCCGCGCCCCGCGCCGTACTCTTACCGAGGAGTAGTGCAGCGGGGCCGGGAGGGAGTCGACGTGGGTGCTGTGAAGGGCAAACGGATGCCGCGCGCCGTGCGCGAGCAGCAGATGATGGACGCCGCGGTGCGGACCTTCGGGCAGCGCGGCTACCGGGCGGCCTCGATGGACGAGATCGCCGAGTTGGCCGGGGTGTCCAAGCCCTTGGTGTATTTGTACCTGAATTCCAAGGACGAGCTGTTCACCGCGTGCATCCGGCGCGAGGCGCAGGCGCTGCTGGCGGCGGTGCAGGCGGGGGCTGAGCCGGGACTGCCCGCCGACCGGCAACTGTGGTCCGGGCTACGGGCGTTCTTCACGCACACCGCGGAGAACCCGGACGGCTGGGCGGTGTTGTACCGGCAGGCGCGTACGCACGGGGAGCCGTTCGCCACCGAGGTGAGCGTGATGCGCGACGAGATCGTTGCGTTCGTGACGGGTCTGATCGGGGCCGCGGCGCGCGAGGCGCACCACGATCCGGCGCTCCCCGACCGCGATGTGGCGGGTCTCGCACAGGCGTTGGTGGGCGCCGCGGAGTCGCTCGCCGGCTGGGCGAACGAGACTCCGGGCGTCTCGGCCAAGGAGGCCGCCGCCACCTTGATGAACTTCTCCTGGGCCGGCCTGGAGAACCTCATGCACGGCCGTACGTGGCAGCCGCAGGGGCAGGTGGCGGGGCGCGCCGCCCGGTGAACCGGACCGGAGGCCCGATCCGGTGAGCTGAGCTGGTGGTCCGGCCCGGTGAGCTGAGCTGGTGGTCCGGCCCGGTGAGCTGAGCTGGTGGTCCGAATCCGTCGAGTGGCCGTGCGGCGCGGCCCGCGGTCGTGGACGCCGGTGTCAGGCCTGGCCCGTGACGGTCACGACCACCCGCACGGAGTCCTGGTTCCCCGGGAGCAGGGTGGCCAGGCAGGAGTCGACGGCCCTGCGGGTGGCCCGCGCGACCTCCACCGCGCGGGCGTCGCGCCGGGCGACGATCTGGATGTCCAGCTTGGCGGGAGAGGTGGCGCTCCCCCGGCTCATCCGCACCCCGGCATGACGCGTACCGGCCCCGGTCCGCGCGGCGGAGGGCAGGGCCGAGCGCAGCAGTTGGGCCACCCCCGGCTTGAGGAACGCCACGCCCTCGACGCCCTCCACGGCCTTGGCGACCTCCTCCGTGAGCGTGGTCCGCGTGGTCCGCGCGGTGTCGTGAGTCATCGGGTACCCCTTTCCTCGGGGGAGTGGTCGGCGGGCGGATCTCCGTCGAGCGGGCTTTCTTCGGGCGGGCCTCCGTCGGGCATGCCTTCGCCGGGCGGGCTTTCCTCGGGATCGAGCAGATCGGTGATGCGGATGTCGAGCTCCGTGATGTCGAGGCCCAGTCCGCCGTCCACCGCCTCGCGCACCCGCCGCCGCACCTGATCGGCGAGTTCCGGCAGGTCGTGGGTGAGCAGGGCGTGGAGTTCGAGGCGTACGTCGATGCGGGCCCGGCCCTGCGGACGGGGTGCGCCGGGGACGATCCGGCAGGAGCCCGCGCGTACGCCGGTGACCGTCTCGGCGGCGGTGCGGACGGTGCGGGCGGCCACCGCCTCCATGATCCACAGGTCCTCGTCGGGTCCGCCCAGCGGGAGCGGGCGCCCCGGGCGCAGTTCGAGCCGTACGACGTCCATCACGCGCTGGGTCAGCGGAGTGGCGTCGTAGGTCTCCGTCGTGTCGGTCTCCGCCCGCAGGCCCCGGACCGCGGATTCCAGGCCCGCCAGCTCGTCGACGGCGCGCCGGCAGTGCGGGCACCCGTCCAGGTGCGGATCGGCCGCCCCCTGCTCCCAGAGCTCCCAGACGTGCGAGAGCAGACGGCCGCAGGGCAGCCGCTCGTCGTCCGGGTCCTCTGCGGGGGTCAGGTGGGGAGGGTCGGTGTGGGTGGTCATCGCCAGGCCCCCAGTTCCTGTGTCAGACAGCGTCGTGCGCGGAAGACGCGCGCCCGGACAGCCTCCTGGCTGATGCCGACCGCGTCCGCGATGAATTCGTAGGACTGACCGTCCAATTCTCTCAGCACCCAGCAGGTGCGCTGCTCGGGCGAGAGCGAGGACAGGGCCGTCTGGAGGTCCCCGGCGGCGGCCCGCGACTCCGCGAGCCTGGGCGGGGACACCGCGTGGTCGGGGGCCGGGACCTCGCCCGCGGCATCCAGCGGCGCGAGAGGCCGGCGGCGGCGCAGGATGTTGAGGCAGCGGTTGGTGACGATCCGGTACATCCAGGTGCGGAAGGACGACTGGTGCTGGAACCCGGGCAGCTTGCGCCAGGCGCTGATCAGCGCGTCCTGCACCGCGTCCTCCGCCTCCGGCACGCTGCCCAGGAGCCGGGTGGCCAGGCGGATCAGGGGCGGCGCGTGGCGGCGTACGAGTACGGCGAACGCCTCCTCGTCGCCCTCCGCCGCGCGCACGGCGAGCAGGCCGTCATCGGTGTCGGTCCGGTCCTCGTCGGCCGCTGATGCGATCTGTCTGCGGGCCCCCGGCACAGGGCGGCTCCTCTGTTCGGTCGTCGGTACGTCGGTTCGTCGGTTCGTCGAGTCGTCGTGTCGTCGTGGGGTCGTTGTGCCTTCCGGGCGCGGGTCTCTGTAGGGGGGACACGTGGACTCCGGTTCTGTGACGCACCGCATCGGGTGGAAGCCGATGCGGTCGTGTCCCTTTCGTCGGAGGGACCGGCCGGAAAGAAAGTCCGGGATTCCGCGTCACGGACGGCACTCACCGGGGTCGAACGGTGTGAGAGCAGTTCACAGAGCAGTTCACAGAGCAGTTCACAGACCTTGCAGAGAGGACTTCCTCATGACCACGCAGACGGCACCAGTATCCAAGAACGCCTCCGTTCCCCAGGCGGCGAAGGCTCCCCAGGGGACGACGGCCCTCTCGGGCGGCGCCACGGGTGCGGACGAGCCGGCGGCGACGCGCGGCCGGACGTCGATCGCCGATGTGGTCGTCGTGAAGATCGCGGGCATGGCGGCACGGGAGATCCCGGGGGTCTTCGACATGGGCGGCGGACTGTCGCGCACGCTCGGCGCGGTCCGCGACCGGGTGCCCGGCGGGCGCCCCAACGTCGGCCGCGGGGTGAAGGTCGAGGTGGGCGAGCGGCAGACGGCGATCGACGTGGACCTGGTCGTCGACTACGGCGTGGCCATCACCGATGTGGCCCGCGACGTGCGCGAGAACGTCATCGCGGCCGTGGAGCGGATCACCGGTCTGGAGGTCATCGAGGTCAACGTCACCGTCAACGACGTACACCTCCCCGACGACGGCGAGGCGGCTCCGGCCGACTCCCGGGTCGAGTGATCCCGCGGCCGTGACGCGTGATCCCGCTGCCGCGGCGGGAGATCCTGCGGCCGTGGCAGGAGATCCCGTGGCCGTAGCGGGAGTTGAGCATCATCGGGCCATCGTGTGAGGGGTGAAGCAGGATGAGCAGTGCGGCCGTCGGAATGATCGCGGGTATGGCACTGGCGTTCGCCGGCTGGTTCGGCGGCTTCGGGGCGTTTCTGCTCGTGGCCGCCCTCGGCGCGGTCGGCTGGCTGGTGGGCCGCCGGCTCGACGGCGGGGGCCTGCCCGAGGAGTTGCGTGAGCTGTTCGAGCGGAGTCGCCGATGACCGCGCCGGCGCAGTTGGGCACGACGACCGTCTCGGACAGGGCGGTCCGCCGGATCGTCGAGCGCGCCGCGGAGGAGGCCGTGCCCGGCCGCACCGGTCCGGCCGCGCGGGGATCGGTGGCGGTGCGCGGCTCGCGGGCGGATGTGCGGCTCACCGTCGATCTGGGCTATCCGGCGCCGCTGGCCGACACCGTGCGCCGGGTCCAGCGGCACGTCACCGAGCGCACGCGGTATCTCGCGGGGCTCGACGTGACCCGGGCCGCCGTCACGGTGGACACGCTGACGGTCCGGGCCGTACCGGTACCGACGGTCCCGGCCGAGCGGACGGGCGGAACCGAACAGCTTCCCGCACGGGGGCCGTTGCGCCGGCTCCGCCCGCGACGGCCGTCGGGCCGGCTCCGCTCGTCGAGGCGCGGGCCCGTGTCCGTACTCCTGTCGGCCGCCGCCCTCGGCTGCGGCGCCACGGCCCTCGACGTGGTCCGGGTGCACCTCGGCCACCGGCCCGCAGCCTGGCGTACGGCCGCGGTGGACTGGCTGTCGGGGCACGGGCCGGGGGACCTGTCCGTGGTCCTGGGCGGTGCCGTCGCGGCGCTCCTCGGCCTGTGGCTGGTCGCCCTCGCGGTTCTGCCGGGACGGCGGGGCCTGCTGGCCGTCGCCACGCCGGACGCGTACCCGGACACCGCCATCGACCGCTCGGCGCTGGCCGCGCTGGTCCGCGGCGCGGCCGGCGGTGTCGCCGGGGTCGGCCCGGTGCGGGTGCGGGTACGGCGCCGGAGCGTCACGGTCCGGGCCGCGCTCGCCTTCGGCGCGGCGGAGGCCGTGCGGGGAGACGTCACCGCCGCCACCCGGGGGGTGCTGGCCGACTGCCTGCTGCGCCGCCCCCTGCGCCCCCGCGTCCGGATCAGGCCGGAGCCGACATGGCGTCCGCCCGAGCCGGCCCTCCCGGAGCCGCGCGCCGCCGAGACGACGGAGGCACTCAAGAACCTTGAGACCTCCGAGACCTCCGCGACTCCCCAGATCTCCGAGACCTCCGAGACCTCCGAGACCTCCGAGGCTCCCGAGACCCCCGGGGCGGCACCGTTCGTGCGGTCGGGGGGTGGGGCATGAGCGCGCAGCCCCGCCCCGCCGTGAACCGGACCACTCTGGCCGTGGCCGGCCTGGTCCTGCTGGTGGGCGGAGTCTGGCTCGCCGCCACCTGGCCGGAACTGGGCTCCCGGCTGCCCGGCTGGTGGCCGGCTGCCCGGCCGGACAGCGTGCTCCTGGACCGGGACGGGCTGGCGGCCCTGCGCACCCGTGGCTGGTGGACGCCCGTCGTCATCGCCGGTTCGACGGGGCTGACGCTGCTTCTCGTCCTGCGGTTCGCGAGCCGGTTCCGCAGCGGCGGAAGCACTCCGCTGGCCCTTCCCTCCGCAGGCGGTGCGATGCGCGCGGGGGCCCTGGCCGAGGCCCTCGCTCAGCGGACGGCCTCGCTCGCCGGGGTCTCCCGCTGCCGCGTGGACATCACGCCCCGGCGGACGCGACTCCACGTCCGTACGCACGTCTGGCTCGATCCGGACACGCCCCCGGCGGCCGTTCTCGCCCCGCTCGCCGCCCTGCGCGACGAGGTGGAGGAGTCGGCGGCGCCGTACCGGATCGTCGGCAGCGTCCGGATCAGGACCCGGGACCGGCGAACGCCGCACGTCCGCTGAGACCACGGCCCCGGGGCGGCCCTCAGCGGTCGGTCCGGGGCGTGGCCGTTCCGGTGAGGTGGACGCGGCCGCCATCGCCCCCGCCTTCGCGGAGCTGGAAGCCGGTGCCGTCCGATGCGTAGGTGACGGTGCCGGGCAGCAGGACGGGTGCCCTGAAGTCGGCCCGTACGGTGTGGATCAGGTCTGGCCGCGGGGCCTCGGCGAGGCAGCGGGCCACGGTCCACATACCGTGCGCGATGGCCCGCGGAAAGCCGAACAGCCGTGCCGTCAGCGGGTACAGGTGGATGGGGTTGCGGTCGCCCGACGCGGCTCCGTAGCGCCGGCCCAGGTCGGCGGGCAGCCGCCACTCGGCGACGGCCGGCAGCGCCGCGGATTCCCCGGCGGGCACGGCCGCGGTGGGTTCCGGGGTCCCCGGGCGCGTCGCGTGACGGGACAGATAGCCGCTGCGGGACTCCCACACCAGCTCGCCCGACAGCCGCGCCTCGGTGACCACCGTGACCTCGGTGCCACGCCGGTGCGGCGTCAACTCCGCTGCGTACACGCTCAGTTCAAGTGCGTCCACAGGGTGCAGCGTCCGGTGCGCGGTGATCTCGATCCAGGTGTGGACGAGTCCGGTGACCGGCAGCGGGAAGCGGCGCCGGGTCATCAGCCGCATGGCGAGCGGGAAGGCCAGGACGTGGGGGTAGGTGACCGGCAGGGCGCCCGAATCGCTGAAGCCGCAGATTCTGCGGTACGCGGCCAGCGGCCCGGGGGCGACGGCCCCGGCCGGACGGGTCGTCCGGCCGGCCGGCAGTACGGCGTCCGGACGGCCGGGCCGTTTGAACGGGGAGGCGGCGGCTCCGCGCGCCAGCGACAGGATCAGGCTCGGCACCGGGTCACGCCCCCAGCAGGCTCTGGCCGCAGACCCGGACGATCTGGCCGTTGACGGCGCTCGACGCGGGCTGGGCGAACCAGGCGGTCGT
This sequence comes from Streptomyces sp. NPDC087428, assembly GCF_044744085.1. NCBI lineage: Bacteria > Bacillati > Actinomycetota > Actinomycetes > Kitasatosporales > Streptomycetaceae > Streptomyces > Streptomyces sp. NPDC087428. Next base: position 388,739 of record NZ_JBIUXR010000006.1, on the reverse strand, counting down.
CTCGGCGACATCGACCGGGAGCCCGCCCTGCGAGAGGGAGTTCATCCGGCGGCCCGCCTCGCGGATGAAGAGCGGGACGGCCGCGGTCATCTTCGTCTCGATGAAGCCGGGGGCGACCGCGTTGACCGTGACCCCGTGGTCGGCGGCGGCGCGCGGGGCCAGCGAGCGGACCAGACCGATGATCCCGGCCTTGCTGGCCGCGTAGTTGGTCTGGCCGTTGTTGCCCGCGATGCCCGCGATGGAGGCGGTGGCGACGATCCGGCCGCCGCGGTTGACGGTGCCGCTCTTCAGCAGCGCGTCCGTGGTGCGCAGCACGCTGTCGAGGTTGACGTCGATGACCGAGGCCCAGCGGTCGGCGGCCATGTTGGCGAGCCGCCGGTCACGGGTGATGCCGGCGTTGTGGACGAGGATGTCGAGGCCGTCCGGGGCGGCGGCGGAGATCCGGGCCGCCGCGTCGTCCGCGGTGATGTCCAGCGGCAGCGCGGTGGCGCCGAGCCCGTCGGCGGTGCGCACCAGATCCTCGCCGGCCTGCGGAACGTCCAGGCAGATGACGCGGGCCCCGTCCCGGGCGAGCACCTCGGCGACCGAGGCCCCGATGCCGCGGGCCGCGCCGGTGACCAGCGCGGTGCGCCCGGCGAGCGGGGCGGCCCAGTCGGCGACCGGGCCGGGCGCGGCCGAGGTCACCTCGATGACCTGGCCGCTGATGTACGCGGACCGGGGCGACAGCAGGAAGCGCAGGGTGGACTCGGCACCGGCGACCGCGCCGGGCGCGAGGCGCACCAGCTGCACGGTGGCGCCCTTGCCGATCTCCTTGCCCAGTGAGCGCACGAAGCCTTCCAGGGCCTGCTGGGCGGCGGCCTGGTGGTGGTCGTCCGGGGACGGGCGCACTCCGAGGACGACGACGCGGCCGCCCGGTGCGAGGGAACGGACGACGGGGTGCAGCGCGGCGTGCACGTCCCCGAGCCCGGCGGCGGTGTCGACGGCCGTGGCGTCCAGGACGACCGCGGCCGGCCGGTCGGCGCTCGCCGTCACCTCCAGGCCGGTCGTGGCGAGGAGCGCGGCCAGCTCCTCGGTGGCGGTGGAGTCCCCGGCGGTGAGGTGGAGGACGGGGCCGGTCAGCGCCGGGGTCGCGGGCGACCAGCGGCGCAGCGGTGCGGGCTGCGGCAGGCCGATTCTCCGGGTCAGGAATCGGCCGGTTGCTGTGCCGGTGAAGTGCAGATAGCGGTCGGCCATTGTCCAGACTCCCTGCTCGGTCTTAGATTTACTCAAGAGTAAGGTTACTTAAGAGTCAGGAGTTGGTCGAGATGAGTTGGTCGAGTTGATCCCCCTCGCACTCCCGCAGCCCCGCAGGGTCGCGGTCATCGGCGGCAGCCGTATCCCCTTCGCACGCTCGGACGGGCCCTACGCGCAGGCCTCCAACCAGCAGATGCTGACTGCCGCACTGGACGGTCTGGTCGAGCGGTTCGGGCTCCAGGGGCAGCGGGTCGGCGAGTTCGTCGCGGGCGCGGTCCTCAAGCACAGCCGGGACTTCAACCTGGCCAGGGAGACCGTGCTCGGCTCACGGCTCGACCCGCGCACCCCCGCGTACGACATCCAGCAGGCCTGCGGCACCGGCCTCCAGGCCGTCATCGCCGCCGCCGGCAAGATCATGCTCGGTGCGGTCGACTCCGCGGTCGCGGGCGGCGCGGACACCACGAGCGACGCGCCCCTCGGCGTCAACGACGAACTGCGCAGGCTGCTGCTGTCGGCCCGGCGGGCGAAGTCGGCGGGGGGCCGGGTCAAGGCGTTCGCGGGCGTACGTCCCCGGCATCTCGTCCCGGACATCCCGCGCAACGCCGAACCCCGCACCGGCCTCTCGATGGGCGACCACGCGGCGGTCACCGCCCGGCAGTGGGACATCGCCCGCGCGGACCAGGACCTGCTCGCCGCCACCAGCCACCAGCGCCTCGCCGCCGCGTACGACCGGGGGTTCCTGGACGACCTCGTCGTCCCGTACCTCGGCCTGGACCGTGACCAGAACCTGCGCCCCGGCTCCACGGTGGAGAAACTCGCCACGCTGAAGCCGGTGTTCGGCGCGGACCACCCGGACGCGACGATGACCGCGGGCAACTCCACTCCGCTCACGGACGGCGCCGCGACGGTGCTGCTGGCGAGCGAGGAGTGGGCGGAGCGGCACGGGCTGGAACCGCTGGCCTACCTCTCGCTCCACGAGACCGCGGCCGTCGACTACGTGGGCGGTGAGGACGGTCTGCTGATGGCGCCCGCGTACGCCGTGCCGCGGCTGCTGGAGCGGGCCGGGCTGACGATCGAGGACTTCGACCTCTTCGAGGTCCACGAGGCCTTCGCCTCCCAGGTGCTCGCGACGCTGGCCGCCTGGGAGAAGGCGGGGCTCGCCCCGGTCGACCGGGAGAAGCTCAACGTGGCGGGCTCCTCGCTGGCCACCGGGCACCCGTTCGCCGCGACGGGGGCCCGGATCGTCGCGACCCTCGCCAAGCTCCTCGCGGAGCGGGGCACTCCGGGACGCGGGCTGATCTCGATCTGCGCGGCCGGCGGCCAGGGCGTCACGGCCATCCTGGAACGCGCCTGACGCGTACAGGACCGGACGCATACACGGCCTGACGCGTACAGGACCGGACGCTACAGGGCCTGACGCGAACAGGACCGGACGCTACACGGCCTGACGCGAACAGGGCCTGACACGTACAGGGCCTGACACGTACAGGGCCTGACACGTACAGGGCCTGACACGTACACGGCCTGACGCGTACCGCCGGCCCCTGCCACGTCCAGTGCCTGAAACGCACGGAACCCCTCACCCGCGGCGCCCGACCGGATCCGCACCCGCCCGACCCCGATGCCCGAGGAGCCGCACGTGTCCACGCCACCCGCCACACCCACCACGCCCGTCCTGGTCGAGCCCACCAAGGTCAGGGCGGCCGACGGCAGCGTCCAGCAGGTCTCCGTACCGGCGTTCGCCCCGCCCGTCCGCCGCGGCTCGCTCGCGGAGATCCCCTTCGACAACGCCCGCGAGGCACCGGCCGACGCCGTCCTCAGCCGCAAGCAGCCCGACGGCAGCTGGCAGGACGTGACGGCGGCGGAGTTCGCGGGCGAGGTGCTCGCCGTCGCCAAGGGCCTCGTCGCGGAAGGGCTGCGGGGCGGTGACCGCCTCGCGATCATGGCCCGCACGACGTACGAGTGGACGCTCCTCGACTTCGCGGCCTGGGCCGCCGGTCTGGTCACCGTCCCCATCTACCCGACCTCCTCCGCCTTTCAGGCCCGCTGGATACTCCAGGACTCGGGTGCGGTCGCCTGTGCCGTCGAGACGGCCGAACAGAGCCGTGTCATCAGCCAGGAACGCAAGCAGCTCGGGAACCTCGCCCACCTCTGGCAGTTCGACACGGGCGCGCTGGGCCGGCTGAAGAAGAGCGGCCAGGACGTCCCCGACGATGCCGTCGCGGCCCGGCGCGCCACGCTGGAACCGGAGACCCCGGCGACCCTCATCTACACCTCGGGCACCACCGGCCGCCCCAAGGGCTGCGTGCTGACCCACGGCAACTTCTTCGCCGAGGTGGACAACGCCGTCGAGCTGCTGCACCCGGTCTTCAAGTCGGTCAGCAAGTACCCCGCGTCCACCCTGCTGTTCCTGCCGCTGTCGCACGTCTTCGGGCGGATGGTCGCGATCGGCTGCCTGCGCGCCCGGGTCCGCCTGGGCCACGCGCCGTCCATCCGGACCGAGGACCTGCTCGTGGACCTGGCCGGGTTCAGACCGTCGTTCCTGCTGGCCATCCCGTACGTACTGGAGAAGGTGTTCAACACCGGCCGGGCCACCGCCGAGAAGATGGGCCGCGCCTCGTCCTTCGACCGGGCCGCCCGGATCGCCCAGCGGTACGGGCAGGCGGTCGAGGCCGCCGAACACGGCACCGGACCCGGACCGGGACTGGGGCTGCGGGCGGCCCGCGCGCTCTACGACCCGCTGGTCTACCGCCGCATCCGGGCGGCACTCGGCGGCCAGGTCCGGTACGCGATCTGCGGCGGCTCCCCGCTGGGCAGCCGGCTGGCCGCCTTCTACGCGGGCGCCGGCATCGAGATCTTCGAGGGCTACGGCCTGACGGAGACCACCGCGGCCGCCACCGTGACCCCGCCCCTCAGGCCCCGGCTGGGCACGGTCGGCTGGCCGATGCCGGGCACCGCCGTCCGCATCGCGCCGGACGGCGAGGTGCTGCTCAGCGGCGGCCAGGTGTTCCAGGGCTACTGGGACCCCGAACGCGGCCAGGCCGTCCCCGCGCTGGACGGCGGCTGGTTCGCCACCGGAGACCTGGGCGCGCTCGACGAGGACGGCTACCTCACGATCACCGGCCGCAAGAAGGACATCATCATCACGTCCGGCGGCAAGAACGTCACCCCGGCCCCGCTGGAGGACTGGCTGCGCGCCCACCCGCTGGTCAGCCAGTGCATGGTGGTCGGCGACAACCGCTCGTTCATCACCGCCCTGATCACCCTGGAGCCGGACGGGCTGTCGCACTGGCGCCGGATGAAGAAGAAGGAGGACGTCCCGCTGCGCGAACTCGTCCACGACGAGGAGCTGCACACCGCGCTGCAACGCGCGGTCGACGAGGCCAACCGGCTGGTCTCGCGTGCCGAGTCGATCCGCAAGTTCACCGTCCTGACGGTCGACTTCACCGAGGAGGCCGGCCATCTGACGCCGTCGCTGAAGCTGAAACGGGACGCGATCACACGGGACTTCGAGACGGAGATCGAGGAGCTGTACCGCAAGTAGGGGCGCGGGGTTCCGTCCTCAATCGCCGGACGGGCTGGGTGTGCCGGTGCTCCGCGACTCGGGGGCGCCTGCCCGGTGGGTGGGGGCCGGTGCCCCTCCGGGGAGACTCCTCGAACGACGAACGTTTCCCAGTCCCACGCAGAGGGACCCGGGTATCTGTTCGTCGTCCTGCGGGGACTCCCCTGCACGGCCCCGGCCCTGGCCGTCCCGCGTCTGCGACGGTCGTTTCGCCGGTGTTCAGACGCACGTGAGAGTGGGTGGGGTCGTGCAGGGGAGTCCCCGCAGAAAAATGGCGTAATACCCGGCCCCCGCAACGTCTCCGGTCGCCACGCCAGTTTTTGAGGAGTCTCCCCGGAGGGACCCCACCCCCACCCACCGGACAGAGGCGAACCCCCCGGGGAGCACCGGCACACCCAGCCCGTCCGGCGATTGAGGACGGAACCCCGCACCAAGGAACCCCGCACCAAGGAACCCCGCACCAAGGAACCCCGCACCAAGGAACCCCGCACCAAGGAACCCCGCCCCCAAGACCGGACCACCTCTTGCCTGATGGTGCGTCAGGTACGACGATGGCCCCGCGTGCCGTCAAGTGACGGGGCGTCAGATCTGGTCCAGGGGAAGGAGGCCGGACGGTGCCGATACTGCCCGCCGGGCCGCTGTCGTACGGGATGCAGCTCCCGATCCAGTCTCAGAGCGCCATTTACGCGGAGCCGTGGGAAGCCGGGGCCACCCCTGCCGACCTCGCCGAGATCGCCCGCACCGCCGACCGTACCGGGTTCGCGTACCTCGCGAGCTGTGACCACGTCGCCATCCCCCGCCGGCTCGCGGAGGGGATGAGTACCGTCTGGTACGACCCGGTGGCCACGCTGGCGTTCCTCGCCGGGGTCACCGAGCGCGTGCTGCTGATGAGCCATGTCGCCGTCGTCGGGCTGCGGCATCCGCTGGCCACCGCCAAGCAGTACGCGACCCTCGACCACCTCAGCGGCGGCCGGCTGATCCTCGGGGTCGGGGCCGGGCACGTGCGCGAGGAGTTCGACGCGCTCGGGGCCGACTTCGACGGGCGGGGCGCCGTCCTCGACGAGACCGTCGACGCGCTGAAGGCCGCGCTCGGGCCGGAGGAGTACCCGGAGTTCGCGGGGGAGCGGTTCTCCTTCAGCGGGCTCGGGCAGCTGCCCAGGCCCGCCCAGGAACGGGTGCCGATCTGGGTCGGCGGCTCCTCGCCCGCCGCGGTGCGCAGGGCCGCCGTGCGGGGGGACGGCTGGCTGCCGCAGGGCGATCCGCGAGGGAAGCTGCCGGACCAGATCGCCCGGCTGCACGCCCTGCGGGAGGCCGCCGGGGTGGAGGAGCCGATCGTCGTCGGGGCCATCACCGAGCCGCTGTACGTGGGCGAGCCGGACTGGTCCGTGGGGCGGCGCACCCTCAGCGGGAAGCCGGAGGCGCTCGCGGAGTCGCTGCGGGAGTACGCGGCGATGGGCGTGCACCAGATCCAGGTGCGGTTCCGCAGCCGCAGCAGGGCCGAACTGACCGATCAGATGGCGGCGTTCGCCGCCGATGTCGCACCTCACCTCGACAGGTAGGAGTCAGGCCATGGGAAAGCTGGACGGGCGGACCGTACTGATCAGCGGCGCGGCGCGCGGGCAGGGCGAGCAGGAGGCGCGGCTCTTCGCCGCCGAGGGCGCCCGGGTGGTGATCGCCGACGTGCTCGACGAGCAGGGCGAGGCGCTCGCCAAGGAACTGGGGGAGGAGACCGCGCTGTTCGTCCACCTGGACGTGAGCCGGGAGGCGGACTGGCAGGCGGCGGTCGCCGCGGCGAAGGACGCCTTCGGGCAGATCGACGGGCTGGTCAACAACGCGGGGATCCTGCGGTTCAACGAGCTGGTGGCCACGCCGCTGGAGGAGTTCCAGCAGGTGGTCCAGGTCAATCAGGTGGGGGCCTTCCTGGGGATCAAGACCGTCGCGCCGGAGATCGAGGCCGCGGGGGGCGGGACCATCGTCAACACGGCCTCGTACACCGGGCTGACCGGCATGGCGTTCGTGGGCGCGTACGCCGCCACCAAGCACGCGGTGCTCGGTCTGACCAAGGTGGCGGCGGTGGAGCTGGCGGCGAAGGGCATCCGGGTCAACGCCGTCTGCCCCGGTGCCGTGGACACCGCGATGACCAATCCCGCGGCGCTCGACCCGTCCGCGGACCCCGAGGAGTCGAAGGCCGCGGTGGACCAGCTCTACCGCAAGCTCGTCCCGCTCGGCCGGATCGGCCGGCCCGAGGAGGTCGCCGCGCTCGCGCTCTTCCTGACCTCGCAGGACTCCTCGTACATCACCGGGCAGCCGTTCGTCATCGACGGCGGGTGGCTGGCCGGGGTCAGCCTCTTCTGACCGTCCGCCCCACCATCTCACCTGACGAGGCGTCAGGTATTGACGGGTCAGGGTCTCGGTGGAACAGTCGGACGCATCAGAATCTGACGGAGTGTCAGAAACGATTGAGGACGGTGAACCCCCTTGGAATTCGGGCTCTTTGTACAGGGGTATGTGCCCGCCGCGCGGGCCAAGGCGGACCCCGGGGCAGAGCACAAGGCGCTGATCGAGGAGACCGAGTACGTCATCCAGGCGGACAAGTCCGGCTTCAAGTACGCCTGGGCCTCCGAGCACCACTTCCTGGAGGAGTACTCGCACATCTCGGCCAACGACGTGTACCTGGGCTACCTCGCCCACGCCACCGACCGCATCCACCTCGGGTCCGGCATCTTCAACCCGCTCGCCCCGGTCAACCACCCGGTGAAGGTGGCCGAGAAGGTCGCCATGATGGACCACCTCTCCGAGGGGCGCTTCGAGTTCGGCTCCGGACGCGGGGCGGGCAGCCACGAGATCCTCGGGTTCATGCCGGGCATCACCGACATGAACCACACCAAGGACCTCTGGGAGGAGACCATCGCGGAGTTCCCCAAGATGTGGCTCCAGGACGAGTACGTCGGCTTCCAGGGCAAGAGCTGGTCGCTGCCGCCGCGCAAGATCCTGCCCAAGCCGTACGGGAAGTCGCACCCGGCGATGTGGTACGCGGCCGGCTCGCCGTCCTCGTACGCCATGGCGGGCAGGAAGGGGCTCGGCGTGCTGGGCTTCAGCGTCCAGAAGGTCTCCGACATGGAGTGGGTCGTCGAGTCCTACAAGACGGCCGTCAAGGACGCCGAGCCGATCGGTGACTTCGTCAACGACAACGTGATGGTCACCTCGACGGCGATCTGCGCCGAGACCCACAAGAAGGCCGTCGAGATCGCGGTGGGCGGCGGGCTGAACTACCTCCAGTCGCTGCTGTTCCGCTACCACGACACGTTCCCCCGCCCGGAGGGCATCCCGGAGTGGCCGGAGCTGCTGCCGGAGTACTCCGAGGAGATCATCGAACTCCTCATCGCCGAGGAGCTGATGATCTGCGGCGATCCGGACGAGGTGCTGGCGCAGTGCCGGCGGTGGGAGCGGGCGGGCGCCGACCAGCTGAGCTTCGGGATGCCGATCGGGATCAGTCCCGAGGACACCCTGAACTCGATCAAGCTGATCGGCGAGCACGTGATCCCGAAGATCGACACGGACCCGGTCCACCGGACCACCCGGTTCCGCGACGCGGCGTAGGCCGCGGGGCTCTGGGTTTCGCGGGCGGCGTCTTCCCGGACCGCCGCCCTGCGAGCCGGGGTGCGTACCGCGGCCGTACGCACCCCGGCGCACCACCACCGGGAAGGCGCACCACCACCACGGAGAAAGGGACCCCGTCATGCTCGACCACCTCATCCGCGGAGCGACCGTCGTGGACGGCACCGGCGGACCCTCCTACCGCGCGGACATCGGTATCCGCGACGGCCGCATCGCCGTCATCGCGGAACCGGGCACGGCCCCCGGGCCCGCCACGACCACCGAGGACGCCACCGGCCTCGTGCTCGCGCCCGGCTTCGTCGACCCGCACACCCACTACGACGCGCAGCTCTTCTGGGACCCGTACGCCACCCCGTCGATGAACCACGGCGTGACCACCGTCGCCGGGGGCAACTGCGGATTCACCCTCGCCCCGCTCCACCCGGACCGGCCCGAGGACGCCGACTACACCCGGCGCATGATGTCGCGGGTCGAGGGCATGGCCCTCAAGGCCCTGGAGGAGGGCGTCGACTGGAGCTGGTCCAGCTTCCGCGAGTACCTCGACGCGCTCGACGGGCGGATCGCCGTCAACGCCGGCTTCATGGTCGGACACTGCGCGCTTCGCCGGCACGTCATGGGCGCCGACGCGGTCGGCGGACAGCCCACCCCGGCCCAGCTCGACGCGATGCTGGCCCTGTTCCACGACGCGATGGACGCCGGGGCGTGGGGCCTGTCCACCACCCAGTCCTCCACCCACGCCGACGGCGACGGGCAGCCGGTCGCCTCCCGGCACGCGCGCCCCGAGGAACTCCTCGCACTCTCCCGCGCGGTCGGCGAGCACGAGGGCACCCAGATCGAGGCGATCGTCGCGGGCTGCCTCGACCAGTTCTCCGACGAGGAGATCGGCCTCTTCGTCGACATGACCGCGGCCGCCGGCCGCCCGCTCAACTGGAACGTCCTGACCATCGACGCCGCCGTCCCCGAACGCGTACCGCGCCAGCTGATCCCCAGCGAACGCGCCCGCCGCGCGGGTGGCCGGATCGTCGCGCTCACGATGCCGATCCTGACCCCGATGAACATGTCACTCGGCACGTTCTGCGCCCTCAACCTGATCCCCGGCTGGGGCGACATCCTGTCCCTGCCCGTCCCCGAGCGCATCGAGCGGCTCCGCGACGCGGACACCAGGACCGAGATGCTGCGCCGCGCCAACAGCAAGGAGGCCGGCGTCTTCCGCCGCCTCGCGAACTTCGGCCGGTACGTCATCGGGGACACCTACAGCGAGGCCAACGAGGGCCTCAGCGGCCGGGTCGTCAACGACATCGCCGCCGAGCGCGGGCAGGACCCCTTCCACTGCCTCGTCGAGATCTGCGCGGCCGACGCGCTGCGTACGGTCCTGTGGCCGATGCCCACCGACAACGACCCCGACTCCTGGGCGCTGCGGCAGCGGACCTGGGAGCACGAGGACGTCATGCTCGGCGGCTCCGACGCGGGCGCCCACCTGGACCGGATGTGCGGCGCCCCGTACACCACGCGCTTCATCGGCGACTGCCTGCGCGGCCGCAAGCTCGTCCCGCTCGAAGCGGCCGTGAAGATGCTCACGGACGACCCCGCGCGCCTCTTCGGCCTGCGCGACCGCGGCCGCATCGCGGAGGGCTTCCACGCCGACCTCGTCCTCTTCGACCCCGAACGCATCGACGCGGGCCCCGCCACCCTCGTCCACGACCTGCCCGGCGACAGCCCCCGGCTCGACTCCAAGGCCCTCGGCATCGTGTCGGTCCGCGTCAACGGGGTGGAGACGCTGCGCGACGACAAGGTGACCGGCGCGGTCCCCGGCACGGTGCTGCGCTCCGGCCGCGACACCCGGACGGTGAGCACGCAATGACCACCACGCCCCAGCGCCTCTTCATCGGCGGCGAGTGGACCGAGCCCGCGAACGGCCACTACGAGGTGATCAACCCGGCCACCGAGGACGTCGTCGGCCTTGCCCCGGAGGCGAGCCGCGCGCAGGTGTACGAGGCGGCCGCGGCAGCCCAGGAGGCCTTCGCCACCTGGTCCCGGACCCGCCCCGAGGAACGCGCCGCGATCCTCGACCGCGCCGCCGACCTGATGCAACGCGACTTCACGGCCAACGCCGCCCTGGCCCAGGCGGAGAGCGGCGCCACCACCGGCACCGCCCGCGGGATGCAGGTGGCCGTGGGCGCCGCCCGGTTCCGGCGGTACGCGAAGGGCGCGCTGGAACCGGTGGAGGAGGCCGTCCCGCCGCAGATCAACGAGGCCGGGCCGATGGGCCGGGCCGGCGTCTTCGGGGCGCTCGCCGTCCGCCAGCCCGTGGGTGTCGTCACCTGCATCACCTCGTACAACAACCCCTGGGCCAACCCGGCCGGCAAGATCGCCCCCGCGCTCGCGATGGGCAACACGGTCGTCGTGAAACCGGCCCCGCAGGACCCGCTCTCCGTCTACCGGATGGCCGAGGCACTCGCGGAGGCGGGCGTACCGGCGGGCGTCGTCAACGTCGTCAGTGGTTCGGGGGCCGAGGCGGGCGAGGCCGCCGTGGACTCGCCCGACGTCGACATGGTCAGCTTCACCGGCTCGACCTCGGTCGGGCAGCGCATCGGGGAGGTGTGCGGCAGGTCCATGAAACGGCAGCTGATGGAGCTGGGCGGGAAGGGCGCCGCCGTGGTGCTCGACGACGCCGACCTCGACTCGGCGGTGGCCGGCATCGGCACCACGTTCTCCTTCTACAGCGGTCAGATCTGTACGGCTCCGACCCGCGTCCTGGTCCAACGGGCCGCCCACGACGCCCTGATCGAGAAGCTCGCGGGGTACGCCGGGTATCTGACGGTCGGCGATCCGACGGCCAAGGGCACCGTGGTCGGCCCGGTCATCTCCGCCGCCCACCGCGACCGCGTCGAGTCGTACGTCGAACTGGGCCGCAAGGAAGGGGCCCGGATCGTCACGGGCGGCGAACGCCCCGCCCCGACCGGCCGCGGCTTCTACGTCGCGCCCACGCTGCTGGCCGACTGCACCCCGGACATGCGGGTCGTGCGGGAGGAGATCTTCGGCCCGGTCGTGGTGGTCGTCCCCTTCGACGACGAGGAGGAGGGCATCGCGCTCGCCAACGACAGCGACTACGGCCTGATCGACTACGTCTGGTCCGGCGACGTGGCCCGCGCCTTCCGCGTCGCCCGCAGGCTGCGGGCGGGCGGCGTCGGCGTGAACACCATCGGCCGGAACATGGAGGCCCCGTTCGGCGGGTTCAAGCGGAGCGGAGTCGGACGCGACGTCGGCTCGTACGCCCTGCACGCGTACAGCGAACTCCAGGCGATCGTCTGGCCGGGCTGAGGCCGTGTCCACCCTTCCGGCACTCGTCGGGCCGTCGGGTCCGCAGCCGGTTCGTCCCACGGGCCGGAAGGGCATGTGACGAGACACCGGGCAGGTATCTCGCCATCAAGTATCTTGACATCGAGAATAACTCCCGGCAGGCTTCCCCCGGTCTGCACGGCGGCGTGGCTCTGGAGCCGTAGAGCTGCGCAGCCGTTGATGTCGAGGTATGCGGGGGGTGGGCGGTGCGACGCGCCGGGAAGAGCGAGGGCGGGCGGGCATCCGCCCGGGGGCCGGGGCTCCTGGCCCAGTTGCGCCATCCGCCGGGCGGCCGGAACGCCCGGATCATGCTGCTCGCCCTGTCCGTCGACCGCACCGGATCCGGCCTGTGGGCCGCGTCCTCGGTTCTGTACCTGACCTTCGTGACGCATCTGAGCGCCCAGCAGATCGGGGTGCTGCTGGGGGCGGCCGGGGTGGCGGGCATCGCCGGTTCGCCCCTGGCCGGACGGCTGGCGGGCCGCTTCCCGCTGCGGCCGTTGCTGGTCGGCTGCCATCTGCTCCGGCTGGTGACCCTGGCCCTGGTGCTGATGTGCTCGGGCTTCGAGGCGCTGCTGCCCGTCATCGCCGTCACCTACCTGGGGGACCGGGCGGCGAAGACGCTGGAGATGCTGTTCGCCACCCGCGCGGCGGGCGAACGGCGCGCGGCCTACCAGGCGTTGTCCCGCAGTGCGGCCAACGCGGGTTACGGAGTCGGCGCCGGGATCGCCGCCATCGGCCTGGCCGTGGGCACCACGGACGCCTACCGCGCCCTGATCCTCGGCAACGCGCTGTCCTTCGCCGTCGCCGCGGTGCTGGTGTGGCGCACGGGCGAGCCGCGGGAGACGGTGACGGTCGAGGTGGCGCGGGCGGCGGGTGGCGCGGGCGGGTCGGCGACGGCCGTCGCGTCGCGCAACTCCGCACGGCCCAGAAGTCCTTGGCGGGACCGGGGCTATCTCCGGTTCGTCCTGCTCGACATTTCGATGAACCTCGACGACTCCGTACTCGGCGTCGGCCTCCCGCTGTGGCTGGTGAACCGCACGTCCGCGCCGCACGCCCTCGTACCGGCGTTCCTCGTCATCAACACCGTGCTGGTCGTCGTGCTGCAACTGGCCGTGTCGAAGCGGGCCGAGGGCCCGCACCGGACGGTCCGGACGCTGCTGCTGTACGGCGGCCTGATGTTCGTGTGCTGCGCGCTCCTGGCCGGTGCCACCCGGTGCGGGACCTGGACGGCCGCGGCGGTCCTGCTCGCCGCGGCGGTGCTGGTCACGCTGGCGGAGCTGATGCGGTCGGTGAGTTCGTGGGAGCTGGCCGTCCTGCTGGCGCCCCCGGAGGCGCGGGCCGCGTACCTGGGGGTGGCCGGGATGTCCCAGTCCATCCAGAAGTCCGCCGGGCCCCCGCTGCTGACCGGCGTGGTGATGGCCGCCGGGCCTGCGGGGTGGCTGGTGCTCGGCACGGTGATCGCCGGGCTGGCGGTGGCGCAACGACGGTGCTGCGCCGGGCGGTTCCGTACCCTGGCCCGCCGGGGCCGGGATACGCGAGGCCGCGCGGTGTCCGAGGAGTGCAGCAACCCTGCCCCGTAACCGTCCCCGGCGCCCATTGGCGGGCCGGGCGCGACGCGCTATCAATGGGAGGGACCGATGGCTGGAGGCACCGTGTCCGAGCACGAGCAGGAACGCCGCACCACCCGCGCCCACCGTCCACAGGCTCAGGACCACGTGTCGGACCGCCCTCCAGGCCCGGTCGCGGCACCGGGATCCGCGGCGGAGCTGGCGGTGTTGCAGCGGACCGTGGGGAACGCGGCCGTCGCCCGTATGCTCGCCGACCGCCCGGTGCAGAGGTCGGCCGTGCACGACGTGCTGGGCACGGCGGGGCGCCCGCTCGAACAGCCGGTGCGCGAGGACATGGAGGCCAGGTTCGGCACGGACTTCTCCGACGTCCGGCTGCACAACGACGCCACCGCCCAGCGCTCCGCCGCGGAGATCGGGGCCCGCGCGTACACGTCCGGGAACCACATCGTCCTGGGCGGCGCGAAGACCGACGAGCACACGCTCGCCCACGAACTGACCCATGTGGTCCAGCAGCGTTCGGGACCGGTGGCGGGAACGGACGACGGGACCGGGCTGAAGCTCTCCGACCCCTCCGACCGCTTCGAGCGGGCGGCGGAGGCCAACGCGCGCCGGGTCATGGCCGGACCGCACTCCCACGCCACCACCCAGGACGGGGTGCAGCGCAGCACGGGGGGCGCGGCACGGGAGCACGCCGCCGTGCAGCGGGCCCCCGCCGCCGGCGGGCCCGCACCGGCCCTGGCCGCCGCGGTCCAGAGCGGCGAGAACCTGGAAGGGGTCTGCGGCAACTTCTCCCGTGTGCGGGAGTGGGCCGTCAGCAACCCGCAGCAGGGCGTGATCATCCAGAAGGTGACCAGGAACTTCGCCGTGGAGCGTCACACCGGCCAGGGCTGGGCCCCGATCGACGGGCCGGGGCTGGACGCCTACGTCCAGAACGGCGGGACGGTCAACGGGCACGAGCTCCAGTACTGGGAGCTGTGGGTGGTCAACGCGGACGGCACCATCAGTGACGGGGGCGATGACACGTTCGGCATGACCTCGCTGATCCAGACCGACGCCCAGGTGCACGACACCACGCGCGGGTCCTTCGCCATCAGTGGCGAGGCGTACTTCTACGCCACGGCGCAGGCGCCGACGGCCATGGGGTTCCAGCGCAATGGCGCGGTCTGCGCGGGTGGCCTGTTCAGCCGCACCACCGATCCGCAGTCGGAGCTGTCCGCCCTCGGCCTCGCCGCGTCGGGCCAAGCGATCCAGTACACCGCTGAGGCCTCCTGGAACAGTGCGGACCTGCGCACCGCCGCGGTGAAGGCCAAGCCCAGGACCACCGTGTACACGCCGAAGGCGGCGTGGAGCAAGGTGACGGAGAGGTGAACCCGAGGCCCGGGGGCCGGGCCCTATCCCTCCAGGAACACCGGATTGGTCAGCGCCGCCAACGCTCCCGGCAGCCCGGGTACCGTCGCCGGATGCCGGACCTCGGCCCGCACGTACGCGGCGTACGCGGGCGTCGTACGCCACTCCACCGTCCCCGTACCCGACTTCGGGAGCGCCGAGGTGAACAGCGTCCCCTGGTCGGTGACGAAATGCGCGGTGCAGTCCGGGGCCCCGGTGACCTCCAGCCGTACGGTGACGGGGGTGTCGTCCCCCGCGGCCCGCAGCCGCTCACCGATCCCCGCGTGGCGCCCGCGCCCGTCCGACACGCCGAAGGACAGGCTGACGGCGGACGACTCCGCGATGTAGGAGCGACCGGCGCGGATGCCCGCCACGATCGCCCCGCGCGACAGGTCGTCGGCGAGGACGACGGTCTGCGGGAGCCCGATCCGGTCCGGCTCCCGGTGCGCGTCGCTGTTGCCCATGGCCGGAATCCACGACCTCGACGAACGGGCCGCTGAAACAAGCGAGTTGTCCCACTCGGCCAGGGCGATCTCGTCCTCCGGGGTGTACGCCCCGTTCCACACCTCCACCGCGTCCGCCTCGCCGAGGCCGAACTTCCAGTGGCAGCCGACGCAGGTGGCGTGCGGATGGGCGGGCACGACCAGTCCGCCGGCCCGGCGGACTGCCTGCGCGGAGCGCCCGAAGCGGTTGTCCCGGGCCCGGTAGCGCCAGTCGACGAACGTCCCCGGGTCGGTGGCGAGCGCGAGCACGTGCCCGTTGCGGGTGGTGATCTCCTCGCCCGTGAGGACCAGCAGGTCGTCGCCCCACAGCCCGTCCCACGCACCGTGCGCGGACGTGGTGTTGTGCTCGCTGCTGTTGATGAAGTCGAGCCCGGCGGCGCGGGCCGCGGCCGCGATCTCCGCCGGGGTCCGCCCGCCGTCCGAGTGGACGGAGTGCAGGTGGCAGTCCCCGCGGTACCAGGCGCGCCCGCGCCCCTTCGCGCGCTCCGGCGGATAGACGGGCCGCGGGGTGGGCGCGGTGGGCCCGGGGCGCAGGGTGACCGTGACCTCGTACGGCAGCCCCTCCGGGGCGACGGTGTACGGCCCGAGGGCGATGTGCCAGGTCCCGGCCCCGACCGGTCCCGCGAGATAGCCGGGGGTCGCCTCGTCGGCCCGGACGAAGAAGCTGCCGCGCGCGCCGCCGGACCACCCCCGGAACCCCGGCCCGCCCAGCTCCGTACCGCGCTCGTCGAAGATGCCGATGTCCAGGGCGTTGCCCTGCGTCCCGGCCGGGACGGGCGTCCTCTCGTACGTGTACGAGACCGCGATCTCGGCGACCCCGCGCGGGACGTCGACCGGCAGATACACGTAGTCGGGCGACCCGGCGGGCAGGACGCCCCGCACGGTACGGGTCCGGAGGCCGCCCTCTTCGGCGTCGGCGAAGCTCACGGTTCCCCACGTTAGGGCGGTGGTGGCCGCCCCGACGAGAAGGCCACGCCTGGCGATCGGGCGGTGTACGGGACGCGGTGCGGGAACGGGTGCGGGAATCGGTTCGATCGGTGCGGGCATGGGCGCTCCCCGGGGTGTGGTGGACGGAGACGAGGTTCCGTACCGCCACCGTGGCGGGGGGCGGTGAATGCCATGTGAACGCCGGGAGTTGGGGGAGGGGATGGAGGCTGGGGCCGCCGGTCCGGCCGGTCGGGACGGACATCGGTCGCGGCCGACGGCGTCGTCCGGTCGGTACGGTGACTGCCGGCGTGGCCGGTAACCGCGTCGCGAGGGGCCACGACGGTCGGCCCTCTCGGGAGGCGCCGAAGGCTCGGTTTTGCGCACCGGACGGCATACGTTTGGGCGGTCACCCGACAACGACGGAGGTGTCCTCGCATGCGGATCGCCACAACGATCTTCCTCACCGACGAGACGATCACACCGGTACGGCTCGCGCACCAGCTCGAGCAGCGGGGATTCGCCGGGCTCTACCTCCCGGAGCACACCCACATCCCGGTGAGCAGGCGGACCCCCTACCCCGCGGGCGGCGAACTGCCGCCCGAGTACGGCCGCACCCTGGACCCCTTCGTGGCGCTCGGGCAGGCCGCCGCCGTCACCGAACGGCTGGCGCTCGGCACCGGGATCACCCTGATCGCCCAGCACGACCCGATCGACCTGGCCAAGCAGATCGCCACCCTCGACCACCTCTCCGGCGGCCGCTTCACCCTGGGGCTCGGCTTCGGCTGGAACGTCGAGGAGGCCGCCGACCACGGTGTGGACTGGCGCACCCGCCGCGACCTCGGCCGTGACCGCATGGCGCTGATGCGCGCCCTGTGGGCCGCTGAACCGACCGCGTACGAGGGTGAGTTCGGGTCGGTACAGGCCAGTCACGCCCACCCGAAGCCGTTCCAGCAGCCCCGCGGCCCGGTCGTCGGCCCGCGCACCCTGATCGGCGGTGCGGCCGGACCGAAACTGTTCGCGCACATCGCGGAGTACGCGGACGGCTGGCTCCCGATCGGCGGCCGCGGGCTGACGGAGTCGGTGCCGCAGCTCCGTACCGCCTGGGAAGCGGCCGGCCGCGACCCGAAGGACCTCCAGGTGGTCCCGTACGCGGTGCTGCCGGACGCGGGCAAGCTGGCGCACTACGCGGATCTCGGCATCGAGGAGGTCGTGCTCCAACTGCCCCCGGCGGGCGAGGCGGAAGTACTGCGGACGCTGGACGCGTACGCGGAATACCTCTGAGGCGCCGCCGCACAGGGCCGCCGGGCCGGTGGAAACCCGCTGGAGCGCCGCCGGCCGCGGTGATGGAATGACGCGATGCGACATGATGCGTCAGCGGCGGCCGTGGAGCGCGGGCAGTACCCGGACACGGTGACCCCCTGGGAGGACCCGGCCTGGCGGGAGGCCGCCCTCGCCTGGGCGGAGCACGGCCTCGCCGCCCGGGGCCTGCGCACGGCGCGGCGGCTCACGGTCCGGCTGCGACCGTGGTCCGTACTCGTACGGATGACGGCAGAGGGCGAACCCGACGCGTGGTTCAAGGCCGGCCCCGACACCGGCGCAGGCGTCGCCTTCGAGGCGGGACTGGCCGAGGCGCTGGCCCGCTGGGTCCCCGGCCACATACTGGAGCCGCTCGCCGTGGACGCCGCCCGCGGCTGGTCGCTGCTCCCGCACGGCGGCACGCTCTTCCAGGACGCGCTCCGCCAGGACTCCGCCGGCGGACGGGCGTGGGAGGAACCGCTGCGCCAGTACGCGGCCATGCAACGCGCGCTCGGCCCCCGAGCCGGGGAAATGGGCCGACTCGGCGTCCCCGACGCCCGGATGGCGGTACTCCCCGGCACCTTCGACCGGCTCGTCGAGGAGAACGCCACCCTGGACCCCGACACCCGCACGGCACTGCGCGCACTGCGCCCCCGCGTCCAGGGCTGGTGCGACGAACTCGCGGCGACCGGCATCCCCGACTCGCTCGACCACTGCGACCTGCACGACGGACAGTTCTTCGCCCCCGTGCCGGGCCGCTTCACCTTCTTCGACTGGGGCGACGCCACGGTCTCCCACCCCTTCTGCAGCCTGCTCGTCCCGCTGCGCACGGCAGCCGACCGGTTCGGGCCGCAGGTGCTGCCGAGACTGCGTGACGCCTATCTGGACCCGTGGACGGACACCGGCCTCACCCCCGCCGAGCTGCGCCGCGCGGTGAGCCTGGCCTGCCGGCTGGGGGCCGTGGGCCGGGCGAGCTCCTGGGGGCGGCTCTTCCCCGGGGCGGGCGAGGGGCCGACGACGCAGGGGGACGCGGCGAGCGCACGGTGGCTGCGGGAGCTGCTGGCGGAGCCGGTGATCCACCGGCCGTGATGCCCGGGGAGGCCGCTTCCACTGCGGCTTCCACCGTTCTTCCACCGCCGCTTCCACCGTTTCTTCCGCCGGGACGGCGCGCACGCGACCCGTCCGCAGCGCGGCACACTTGAACACATTCCCATATGGGTATACGTTTCTGGTATGGCACGAGCAGCGACGACGTCAGACGTCTTCAACGCCATAGCCGAGCCGCAGCGCCGGGGCATCCTGGTGCTGCTGCGGGCAGGCGAACGGCCGGTGACGGAGGTCGCCGAGGAGCTGGGAATGACGCAGCCCGGGGCGTCCAAGCACCTGCGGGTGCTGCGAGAGGTCGGCCTGGTGCGGGACCGCAGGGCGGGCAAGCAGCGCCTGTACGGCCTGGACGCGCGCGGCCTGCGAGCGGTTCACGAGTGGGCCGGCGGGTTCGAGCAGTTCTGGAACGAGAGCTTCGACCGGCTGGACGCGTACGTGCAGGAACTCAAGCAGGACGGGCAACAGGAGTAGCTGATGAATCCGACTGGACGAGAAGCGCCGGCGCGGTCCGCGACGGCCGACCGCGAGATCGTGATCTCCCGCGACATCGACGCCCCACGCGAGCTGGTGTTCAAGGCGTTCACCGAGGTGCGGCACCTGTCGCGCTGGTGGGGTCCGGAGGGGTTCACCACCACCACCCGGGCCTTCGAGTTCCGCGTCGGCGGGGTGTGGGAATTCGTGCTGCACGGGCCGGACGGCACCGACTACAGCGAGTGGATCACCTGGACCGGGATCGTCCCGCCGGAGCGGATCACGATGCTCCATGGCGAGCACCGCGGCGACCCGAACGCGTTCGAGTCGGTCCTCACGTTCGCGCCCGCCGGGGAGGCGACCCGGATCGAGATGCTCACGGTGTTCCCCACCGAGGAGCTGCGCGACGAGGCGATCAAGAAGCACGGCGCGATCGAGGCCGGGCAGCAGACGCTCGGCCATCTGGCCGCCTACGTAACGGAGTTCGTTCGGAACGGAGTTGAGGACTGATGGCCGGCAAGGTGTTCTTCAGTGTGTCGATGTCGCTGGACGGGTTCATCGCGCCCGAGTCCCCCGAGGAGCTGATGGGGCAGCAGTGGATGGAACTGCAGCAGTGGGTGTTCCCGCAGCGGTTCTTCCGGGAGAACCTGAAGCTCGGGGAGGGCGGCGAGGAGGGGCGCGACAACGACATCGTGCGGGAGACGTTCGAGCGCACCGGCGCAAGCGTGATGGGCAAGCGCATGTTCGAAGCCGGCGAGCATTCGTGGCCCGAGGATCCGCCGTTCCACGCACCCGTGTTCGTCGTGACGCACGAGAAGCGTGACCCCTGGGTGCGGCAGGGCGGGACCACCTTCCACTTCGTCGACGACGGCATCGAGTCCGCGCTCGGTCAGGCCCGCGAGGCCGCCGGCGACCGGGACGTCCGCATCGCGGGCGGCGCCGCGACGATCCTGCAGTACGTGAACGCCGGCCTGATCGACGAGTTCACGATCGCGCTCTCGCCCGTGCTGTTCGGCTCCGGAATCCGCCTGTTCGAGGGCGTCGACGCGAGCCGCGTGGCGCTTGACCTGGTCGGTGCGGAGCCGTCCCCGAGGACGACGCATCTCAGTTACACCGTGCGCCGGCGGTAGGCGCGGAGGGCGGCCATGCGGAATCGTCCCTGGCAGTTTCTCCCGTACGTTGCAACGAGGCCTCCTGCGGACGAGCATGGCCGTCATGGAGCGGCCGAGGCGGATCATCGAGTGCGGGGACTTCGTCCTGAGGTGCTGGCAGGAGAGCGACTTCGCTCCGGCGTGCACGTTGATCGAGGAGTCCCGGGAGCACTTGCGCCCCTGGGAGCCGTGGGTCGCCCGGCACGGCGAGAAGAGCACCCGTGACTTCCTCGCGAAGTCCGGGCCGAACTGGGCGAGCGGTGACGTGTACAACTACGCCATCACCAAGGACGGCACCCTCATCGGCATGTGCCAGAGCTACCGCTGCGGCGAACCCCGGGGCCGGCGCCTGGGGTACTGGCTGCACCCCGCCGCCACCGGCCGGGGCATCGCCACCAGGGCGACGGCGGCCCTGGTCACCGAGATGTTCACCCTGCCGGACGTCGCGTACCTGGAGATCGCGCACGACCTGCACAACACATCGAGCGCCGCCGTCCCGAGCCGGTTGGGCTTCACCGAGGTGCTGCGGGAACAGGCGACGCGGCCCGCGGCGCCCGCGGGCAGCGGGATCGACGTGGTCTGGCGGCTGAACCGGCCCGCGCCGCCTGTTGACGACGCTCCCCGCCCCTAGGCACCCCCCCTGGTGCCCCCCGCCCCTAGGCGCCCCCGGCCCCCTGAAGGGCCACAGGCGGCCGATCGGCGCGCATCAGCAGGTGGCCCCGGCGGAACCGCTCCCCGTCGAGGGGCTCGCGCAGCATCCGGCCGACCTCGACGAACCCGGCCTCGCGGGCCAGTCCGGCGAGTTCGTCGACCGGCCACCGGTAGGCCGTCGTCACCTTGTGGTCGAACGCCTCCACCGGCCCGCCCCCGGACTCGAAGAAGGCGAACAGGAGGACGCCGTCCGGCGGCAGGAGCCGGCGGAACTCGGCGAAATACGGCGGCAGTTCCTTCGGCGGGGTATGGATGACCGAGTACCAGGACACGATGCCGCCCAGCTCGCCGTCGGCCAGGTCCAGCGCGTCCATCGAACCGACCTCGAACCGCAGGTCCGGGAACTCCTCGCGGGCGATGCCGATCATCACCGGTGACAGGTCGATCCCGAAGACGTCCAGTCCCAGGCCCCGCAGGTGCGCCGTGAGGTGACCGGGCCCGCAGCCCAGCTCCGCGACCGGCCCGGCCCCGTTCGCCCGCGCGAGCTCGGCGAAGGCGGCGAGGAACGCGCGGTCCAACGGGACGGCGGCAAGGCTGTCACGGGCGAAGTCGGCGTAGACGACGGCCATGGCGTCATAGGCATCCGCCGTCGCGCGGAGGTATGCGGGGGATTCGGTCATGGAGAACGACCCTAGGACGTTCCCGGCTGCCGTGCCCGTCGAACGGGACAGAGGGAATGCGACGTCAGGCGCCTGGTGAACTATGTCGTGACTTGCCGGAAGTTACGGAACGGGCCGTCAGGTCACCGCTACACGTCGTGTGATGTGACCAAAATAAGTAGCTCGTGTGCAGAGAATATTCCTGCGCAGATTGAACTGATTACGAGATGGTCACTATGGTTGGCTCTCGAACCTTCGCACGGTTGATCACCCATCCGGGGTGGCAGCGAAGGAACCGCCGATTCCGTGACCTGCGCGGAGCCGGGGATTCCCGTCCCCCCACAGCCCGGTAGGCGGCTCGAGGAAGAAGGAGCTCGCCTTCGTGGCGTCCCACCGTCGTCCCAAGAACCCGAGCCGCGCCCGTGTGACCGTGCTCACCGCGACCGCCGCCGCAGCCGTGGCCCTGACCTCCCAGGCCGCTCACGCCGACCCCAAGCCGACCAAGAGCGAGGTCAAGGCGGAGGTCGACAAGCTCTACCACGAGGCAGAGGTGGCCAACGAGCACTACAACGCGGCCAAGGACAAGCAGGAGAAGCTGGAGAAGCAGGTCGGCGCGCTTCAGGACAAGGTGGCCCGCGGTCAGCAGGAGCTCAACACGCTCCGCACCGGGCTCGGTTCGCTCGCCGCCGCGCAGTACCGCTCCGGAGGCATCGACCCCTCCGTGCAGCTCTTCCTCGCCTCCGACCCGGACAGCTTCCTCGACCAGGCCTCCGCCCTGGACCAGCTCACGGCCAGGCAGTCCGATGCGCTGACGAAGATCCAGAGCAAGCAGCGGACCCTCGCGCAGCAGCGCAAGGAGGCCCAGGACAAGCTGGGTGACCTCGCGGACGTCCGCAAGACGCTCGGTGCGAAGAAGAAGCAGCAGCAGGGCAAGCTCGCCGAGGCGCAGAAGGTGCTCAACACCCTGACCGCCGCCGAGCGCCAGAAGATGCGTGACGACGACGCACGCGCCAGCAACGCCGCCAGTGAGAAGGCGCGAGCCAGCCGCAGCACCGGCGACCGGGTCGAACTCGGCAACGAGGCCCCCGCGTCCGCCCTCGGCGCCGCAGCCCTCCAGGCCGCCAACTCGCGTGTGGGCATGCCGTATCAGGCGCGCGCCACCGGCCCCAACGCCTTCGACTGCTCGGGCCTGACCCAGTGGGCCTACGCCCAGGCCGGTGCCCAGATCACCCGCACCACGTACACCCAGATCAACCAGGGCACCCGCATCGGGCAGAGCCAGCTGAAGCCGGGCGACCTGGTCTTCTTCAACGGCAACACGCACGTGGGGCTCTACGCGGGCAACAACACCGTGCTGCACGCCCCGTACCCGGGCGCCTTCGTCCGCTACGAGTCGATGAGCACCATCGGTTCCATCGTGGGCGCGGTGCGCATCTGATCACGTCCTGACGGGCGAACTGCCGCGCCCCGCAAGGAATTGACTGCCCGTCGGTGACCACGGTCCACCGGCGGGCAGTCGACGACGCCGGTTGTGCGGCGGCCGTGCGGACGGACTCTCCGTCCCGGTTCCGGGGCGGCACCGAGCGGAGGATGCGTATGTACGACGTCAGCGGCTTCAGCGACATCTCACCGACCACCCTCGCCGACCTCCTCGGGCGCGGGCAGGTCATGGACATCGGCATCCGCCCGCTGTGGCCGTCGAAGCAGCGGGTCGCCGGACCGGCGTTCACCGTGCGGTGTCCCGCGGGGGACAACCTCATGCTGCACGCGGCCATTCATCGCGCCGAACCCGGATCGGTCATCGTCATCGAGGCCGGGGACGTGGACTACGCGCTGGCCGGCGGGAACGTGTGCGCCGTCGCACGGCGCCGGGGGATCGCGGCGTTCGTGACGGACGGGGTGATCAGGGACCTCGCAGAGGTGCGGGAGCTGGGCTTCCCGGTCTTCGCCCGGGGCGTCATCCCCGTCCCGGGGACCAAGAAGGCCGTGACGCCGCTCAACGAACCCGTGCGGTGCGGCGGGGTGACCGTACACGCCGGGGACATCGTGGTCGCGGACGAGGAGGGCGTCGTCGTCACGCCGGGGGCCCGGCAGGAGAGCGTACTGCTCGACGCCCGCGCGAAGACGGCCGAGGAGGCGGCGGAGACCCTCGACGCGTGGGAAGCTGCGCACCGCGCCCGTATCGACGAGATCCTCGCCGCCAACGGCTACGAGGGCTGACGGGCCGGCCTCAGAGGGGCTTGATGGTGGAGAGCTGGGCCAGCAGCAGGACCAGCCGGTAGGCCTCCGCGAAGTCCGTGGCCGTGAAGGCGACCGTGCGGCCGCCCCCGGCGCGGGAGACGCCCGGAACGAGCAGGGCCAGATCGACCGAGGACCCGCTGTAGAGGTCGACCTCCACCGCGATCGGCCCGTCGAGCGTCAGCGGGGAGACCTGGGCGCGCCCCGTCACCGACGCGGCGGCCGCCCGGCGCAGCCGCTCCCGGGCCTCCGCGGGGTGCAGGGCGATGGCGGCGCCCTGGCCGAGGGCCTGTTTGACCGCGACGGTGGCCGCGGAGGGGATCAGGCCGAGGAGTTCGGCGCAGGCGGCGTCGTCGCCACTGAGCAGCACCACCGGTACGCCGAGGTGCCCGGCCATCGCGGCGTTGAGGCCGGCCTCGCCCATGGACCGCCCGGCCACCCGCACGTCGAGGAGCTCGCCGTTCATGGTGTGCGCCAGCACGGCGGGGCCACCGCCGGACCGCGCGTGGTAGCCGATCAGCAGTACGGCGTCGGTGTCCTCGTCGAGCCCGCCGAGCATGCCCAGCGGACGCGGCTTGCCGCGTACGAGGTGCGCCCGGCGGTCGAGTTCCTCCGGCAGCAGATTGCGGAACGGGCCGTGCGCGTCGGCGACCAGCACCGTCGCGG
Organism: Streptomyces sp. NPDC087428; assembly: GCF_044744085.1. Classification (NCBI taxonomy): domain Bacteria; kingdom Bacillati; phylum Actinomycetota; class Actinomycetes; order Kitasatosporales; family Streptomycetaceae; genus Streptomyces; species Streptomyces sp. NPDC087428. Next base: position 364,367 of record NZ_JBIUXR010000006.1, on the reverse strand, counting down.
TGGGCTCGGCGTCCAGGACACCGGCGATGACCGCGTTCGCCTCGGCCGTCATCAACGCCCTGCTGCGTGCGTAGTCGTAACCGTCCGGGCGCGTCTCGGTGGAATGCACGATCCCCGAGACGCCCTCCATGTCGACCGAGATCAGAACCTTCATGGAACAGGGAGTCTAGGGCCTGTACTGGGGTCTCTCGGTTCGGCCGGGCCGCCCGGCGCCCGCCCGCTACCCGTTGTGTTCCAGCTGCCCCAGGACGCCCTGGAGCGGCGCCGCTCCGACCTGGGCGGACTTGCGGGCCGGGACCTGCCGGGTCTCCGCGGCGGACGATTTCGCTCGGTCGTGGGTGTGCAAGGGATCTCACTTCCTGCGCGGGCACATTCCTCTTCTGTATAGGTGCGACCGACCGCGCCGGCCATGTACGCAGGGGCAGAAGCGAGGGCCGCCGGCGGGGGGCGGACCGCTCCGGCGCGATGTGCGCGGCCGGGCCTACAGCGCCCGCAGGGCCCTCGGGCGGGGCGCGTCCGCCACCTTGTCCAGGAGGGCCGGGAGGTCCGTCAGCGCGTTGAGGCGGAAGTCCGCGTTGCCCACGACGTCGGGGTGGTCCGCCCACCAGTACCCGCACGCACCGCGCCGGAGGTGCGCGGCGAGCAGCCCGCACGACTTGGCCGGGAACAGATCGTTCGCCGGGTGGTCGCCCACGTACAGCGTCGAGCCCGGCTCCGCTCCGGACACCTCCAGTACCCGGGTGAAGAACTCGGGGTCCGGCTTGGCCACGCCCCACTCGTCCGAGGAGACGACGAGATCCGCGGGCAGGTCCAGCGCCCGCAGGAGTTCGCCCGCCCGCACCGTCCCGTTGCCCGCGACCACCACCCGTACGCCCAGCGCGCGCAGCTCCGCCAGCGCCGGCCGTACGTCCGGGTAGAGGTCCGACTCGGCCAGGTGCTCGCCGCGCCCGGCCGCCGTCCGGGCGAGCGAGGCCTCGTTGATGTCCATGTCGGGGCGCAGGATGCTCAGCGCGTCGGCGCTGTCCCGTCCCTGGGCGACCGCGGCCCCGACCAGCGCACTCAGGGTGTGCGGCGGGACGCCGAGCCAGTTGGCCCAGGAGGCCCAGTAGCGGTCGTCGCGGATGAGTGTCTCGCCGATGTCGAAGACGATCGTTTCCATCACCGTGCCGACCCTACGGGGCGCGGACCGTTGTGCGGCCGAGGCGCCAGGGGCGGGCACGGCCTGCGGCGGATCCGGCGCAGCGGCGGGCACGGCCTGTGGCGGGCGTGATGCCGGGGGCGGGTGTGACCTGCGGGAGATCCGGCCGGTCACCGGCCGGCTACTCGCTCGTATGCTCGGTTCATGACCGATCCTCAGCGCGGACGCCCCACCACCAATTCCATGCGACGTGCCCTCAGGCGTGCCCGTGACGGTGTCGCCCTCGACGTGACCGAGGCCGCCGTCCTGCTCCAGGCGCGCGGCGACGATCTGACGGATCTCGCCGCCTCCGCCGCCCGGGTGCGGGACGCGGGCCTGGAGGACGCGGGCCGGCCGGGTGTCATCACGTACTCCCGCAAGGTCTTCATCCCGCTCACCCGGCTCTGCCGCGACACGTGCCACTACTGCACCTTCGTCACCGTGCCCGGCAAGCTCCGGCGCGAGGGCCACGGCATGTTCCTGTCGCCGGACGAGGTCCTCGACATCGCCCGCAAGGGTGCCGGGATGGGCTGCAAGGAAGCGCTGTTCACGCTGGGCGACCGCCCGGAGGACCGCTGGCCGGAGGCGCGGGAGTGGCTGGAGGCCGAGGGGTACGACGACACCCTCGCGTACGTCCGCGCCATGGCGATCCGCGTACTGGAGGAGACCGGCCTCCTCCCGCACCTCAACCCCGGTGTGCTGACCTGGACGGACCTCCAGCGGCTGAAGCCCGTCGCCCCGTCCATGGGCATGATGCTGGAGACGACCGCGACCCGGCTGTGGTCCGAGCCGGGCGGCCCGCACCACGGCTCACCGGACAAGGAACCGGCCGTACGGCTGCGCGTCCTGGAGGACGCCGGGCGCTCCAACGTCCCGTTCACCACCGGCATCCTCATCGGCATCGGCGAGTCCTACGAGGAGCGCGCCGACTCCCTCTTCGAGCTGCGCAAGACCGCCCGCGCCTACCACGGCATCCAGGAAGTCATCGTCCAGAACTTCCGCGCCAAGCCCGACACCGCGATGCGCGGGATGCCGGACGCGGAGCTGGAGGAGCTGGCCGCGGCCGTCGCCGTCGCCCGCCACATCCTCGGCCCGTCGGCCCGCATCCAGGCCCCGCCCAACCTCGTCGACGCCGAGTACGCGCTGCTCATCGGCGCGGGGATCGACGACTGGGGCGGGGTCTCGCCGCTCACGCCCGACCACGTGAACCCCGAGCGCCCCTGGCCGCACATCGACGAGCTGGCGGCCAGGACCGCCGAGAGCGGCTTCGCACTGCGCGAACGGCTCACCATCTACCCGGAGTTCATCCAGCGCGGCGAACCCTGGCTCGACCCGCGCCTGCTCCCGCACGTCCGCGCCCTCGCCGACCCGGAGACCGGGCTCGCGAAGGAGGGGGCGACGCCCGTCGGGCTGCCCTGGCAGGAGCCCGACGAGGGCTTCAACGCCTCCGGCCGCACCGATCTGCACCACACCATCGACACCGAGGGCCGCACCACCGACCGCCGCGACGACTTCGACGAGGTGTACGGGGACTGGGAGGCGCTCCGCGAGGCCGCGGCCCCCGGCATGGTCCCGTCCCGCATCGACGGCGATGTGAGGTCCGCCCTGAGCCAGGCCGCCGACGACCCGACGAAGCTCACCGACGACCAGGCCCTCGTCCTGCTGCACGCGGACGGCCCGGCGCTCGACGAGCTGTGCCGGATCGCGGACGCCCTGCGCCGGGACGTGGTCGGCGACGACGTCACGTACATCGTCACGCGCAACATCAACTTCACCAACGTCTGCTACACCGGCTGCCGCTTCTGCGCCTTCGCCCAGCGGCGCACCGACGCCGACGCGTACACCCTCTCCCTGGACCAGGTCGCGGACCGGGCGGCGCAGGCGTGGGACGTCGGCGCGGTCGAGGTCTGCATGCAGGGCGGCATCCACCCGGACCTGCCGGGAACCGCGTACTTCGACATCGCGCGGGCGGTGAAGGAACGCGTCCCGGGCATGCACGTCCACGCGTTCTCACCGATGGAGGTCGTCAACGGCGCGACCCGCACCGGCCTGTCCATCCGCGACTGGCTGGTCGCCGCGAAGGAGGCCGGGCTCGACTCGATCCCCGGCACCGCGGCCGAGATCCTGGACGACGAGGTCCGCTGGGTCCTCACCAAGGGCAAGCTGCCCACGGCGACCTGGCTGGAGGTCATCAGGACCGCCCACGAGGTGGGCCTGCGCTCCTCGTCCACGATGATGTACGGCCATGTCGACCAGCCCCGCCACTGGCTGGGCCACCTGCGGACGCTGGCCGCCCTCCAGCAGGAGACCGGCGGCCTCACCGAGTTCGTGACCCTGCCCTTCATCCACACCAACGCGCCCGTCTACCTGGCCGGCATCGCCCGGCCCGGCCCGACCGACCGCGACAACCGGGCCGTCACCGCGATGGCCCGGCTCCTCCTCCACCCGCACATCACCAACATCCAGACCAGCTGGGTGAAGCTGGGCACGGAGGGCGCGGCCGAGATGCTCCGCTCGGGCGCGAACGACCTGGGCGGCACACTGATGGAGGAGACCATCTCCCGGATGGCGGGATCGAGTTACGGCTCGTACCGGTCCGTCCAGGACCTGGTGGCCATCGCCGAGCTCGCGGGCCGGCCGGCGAAGCCGCGTACGACGCTGTACGGGGAGGTGCCGCAGGAGCGGGTCACGGCGGCCGCCGCCTCGGACGGCCACCTGCCCGAGCTGCTGCCGGTGCTGCCTTAGGGCCTGTATCGGGTTGTCCCGGGAGGGCGGGGCGCGTCCGTCGGCCGAACCGCTCGTGACCGGCCGCTGCGGCGTCGGTCACGGGCGGGCCTTCCCTGGCCGGAAAGTGCTGGTCGAGTCGCTGTGAACGCTCCGCTCCACCCGCGCCGTGCGGCCCCCTCGCACCACGCGGCCGCACGGCCGGAAATCCCGAATCAACAGGCAGGTGGACTTCATGTACGGGGTGCGGGTGGCTCTCTGGAGCGCCGGGATCGTGGCCCTCGGCGTGGCGCTGATTTTCGTCAGCTCCGGCATCGCTCTGTGGCTGTTCGTACTCTGCTTCGTTCTGGCGTTCGTGTTCCCGGTGGCCGCCGAGGTGTACGCGGATCTGCGCGGGCGGCGCGAGAAGCGGGAGAGTTACGTCCGGACGTTCGGGTCGGTCGACGAGCTGCGGCTGGTCATCGACGGGCCGGGGCTCCGGCGGATACGCGACGAGGACGGGCTGATCGTCGCCGTGCGAGAGCTCAGGAGCCGGCATCCGGGGCTCCCGCTCGACATGGCCGTGACCCTGCTCAAGGAGCTGTGAGCCCGCGTCGCCGCCTCAGCCGGATGACGGCCAGAAGTCCGTGGTGTGCGGGGTCCCGTCGAGGGTGGCGTCGACCCGGCCCCGGATGTAGTCGCCGGTCATCGGGCAGTCGAGGGCGTTGTCGGTGCGGCAGCCGAGCATGTGGTCGAGCACCCCGACCGCGTCCCGCATCCTCGTGATCTTCTCGAGCATCGCGTCCCGCTGGGCCGCGATGAGCTCCAGCCGGTCACCGACCCGCTCGCTGTCGACGATCGCGCTCGTCTCCGTGAGCGTGAGCATGCCGTCCTCGTGCCAGAGCTGCGCGTAGGCGAGCCGGGCCAGGTCCTCGCGGCTGTAGTGGCGCACCCGGCCCCGGCGTTCGCTGTGCCGGATCAGCCCGCGGTCCTCGTAGAACCGCAGGGTCGCCACCGTGAGGCCGAACGCCTCGGCGACCTCGCTGATCGAGTACAGCCCGTCGGCCGAACGCGGCTCACTTGACGAACACCGGTCATCGGCCGAACGCGGTTCATCGGCCGAACGCGGCTCGCTCCTGGACACCTTAGGCACCTCCCGGTTGCGCTCAAGTTTACTTGAGCGTGAATCCTGATGGCATCGCCCGCCATCGGAAGGTTCCCGTGTCCGCTCCCACTCCGGCGGTCCGCCCCGCCGGCCCGTCCGCCCCGCGCCCCACCGGTGCGCCCTCCCGCACGACGCTCTCCGCCGCGGTGCTCGTGACCGGGTTCGTACTGCTCAGCCTGAACACACGGGTGGCGTTCGGCCAGCTCGGCCCGCTCGCGCCCGTCGCCGGATTCGGTACGGGAGCGGTGACGCTGCTCGGCCTGATACCGCCGCTCTGCATGGGCGTCTTCGCCCCGCTCGCCTCGGTGGTACGGCGGCGGTTCGGCGAGGAGCGCGGCCTGTTCGGGGCGAGCGTGCTGCTGCTCGCCGGGGCCGTCGTACGGATGCTGGGGCTGCCCGGTCTCTTCACCGGCACGGTGCTCGTCAGCATCGCGACGGCCGTCGTGAACGTGCTGGTCCCGGTGTTCGTGCGCAGCCGGTTCAGCCACCGCAGGGTCGGCGTGATGATGGGCGTCTACGCCCTGTCGATGGGCGCCGGTTCGGCCCTGGTCGCGGCGTTGACGGTGCCGGTGTGGCAGGCGGGCGGGCACTCCTGGGAGCTCGCCATCGGCCTCGCGGTGATCCCGGCGGCCCTGGCGGCGGCCGGCATCGCACCGCAACTGGGCCGGTCGCACGGCCGACGGACGGCCCAGGGACCCGGTACGGGGACGGGCCCGCGCGAGGCGAGGGCGGCGCGGGTGCCGGCGGGCGCCGGAGGGCGCGGGCTCGTGTGGAGTCTGACGGCGTTCTTCGGATTCCAGACCCTGCTCTTCTACACCACGCTCGCCTGGCTGCCCGCGATCCTGGTGGACGCCGGGGTCGCCGAGTCGGCGGCGGGCGGCATGCAGTCGCTGTTCATCCTCGGCGTCGCCGCCGGGGGCTTCCTCCTGCCGGTCCTGGCCGCCGCCCGGACCGATCAGCGCCCCCACCTCCTCGCGGTCGTCCTCGTCTGCGCACTCGGCTACGCCGGTCTGCTGGCCGCCCCGGGAGCCGCCCCCGCGCTCTGGGCGGTCGTCCTGGGCGGCGGGCTGGGCGGCGGCCAGGCGGTGGCCGGAGTCCTCTACGTGAAGCGGGGCCGGGACCACGAACACGTGGCGGCCCTGTCCGCGGTGGCGCAGACCGGGGGCTACCTCCTCGCCGCCACCGGTCCGGCCGCCGTGTCCGTGCTGCACGCCGCGACGGGGGCGTGGACCGTGCCGCTGCTGGCCCTGCTGGGCGCCCTCGCGCTGAGCCTGGTGGCGAGCCTGCGCGCGGGCCACGACAAGCCGTGACCGGCCGGCCGGGGCGCCGACGTCCGCCGGCCCCGCCCCGGGGGCTCCGCGCCCGTCGGCCTCCCGCGCGGTGAACGGCGCTGCCAGACTGGGGAGATGCCCGCCCCGACCGAACCGCGCCACCTGTCGCTCCAGCAGATCGCCGAGGCCCGCCACAGCGCCGCCTTCGTCGGACGCACGGCCGAACTCGACCTGTTCCGAGGCAACTTCGACGTACGGCCGGAGGACCCCCGGCACCGCTTCGTGTTCCACGTGCACGGCCACGCCGGGGTCGGCAAGACCTCGCTCGTACGGCAGTGGGCGCACGCGGCCGACGAGCGGGGGGCGCTGACCGCGTGGATCGACGAGACCGCCGAGTCCGTACCCGAGGTACTGGCCTCCGTGGCCGCGCAGTTCGCCGCACGGCGGCGGCCGCTGAAGGCGCTGGACCGGCTCCTCGGCATCCACCAGCGGGCCCTGCACGCCACCGCGGGGGAGCCCGGGGACGGGGAGCCCTCGCCCGGCGCCCTGGCCGCCGCACAGGCCGGGCTGATCGCGGCGGGCACCGTCCCGGTGGTCGGCGCGCTGGCCGGGGGCATCGACCCGGCCGCGGTGGCGCGGGGCGCGGGCGGGCTGCGGGCGGTGCTCGGGGGCCGGGCGCGGCAGCGGGAGGAAGCCGGACTGCTCGCGGAACCGGTACGGGCCCTCACGCCCGTGTTCGTCACCGAACTGGCCCGGATCGCGGACACCGTGCCCTGGATCGTGCTCCTCTGCGACACGTACGAGCGCACCGCCCCGCTGCTGGACGGCTGGCTGACGGACCTGCTCACCCCGCGGCGACACGGGGAACTCCCCGCCAACCTCGTCCTCGTCCTCGCGGGCCGGCGCCGCCTCGACCCCGCGCACTGGGCGCCCCACACCCGGCTGACCGCGGACATCGCACTGGCCCCCTTCACCGAGCCGGAGTCCCGCCGACTGCTCCACGGCCAGGGCGTGGTGGACGAGACCGTCGTGCGCGAGGTGCTGCGGCTCTCGGGCGGGCTGCCGGTCCTCGTCTCCACGCTCGCGGCCAATCCGGGCGCGGCCGGGGATGCGAGCGCGACGGCCGTGGAGCGGTTCCTCTCCGGGGAGACCGACCCGGAACGCCGCGCCGCGGCCCTCGCCTGCGCCCTGCCCCGGCGCCTCGACAGGGACTTGGTGGCGGTCGCCGTACCGGACGGCGGACCCGGGCTTCACGACTGGCTGATCGCGCTGCCGTTCGTCGCGGGGCGGCACTCCGGCCGGGCCCGGTACCACGAGGTCGTGCGCGCCCCGATGCTCCGGCTCCAGCGCCTGGCGTCCCCGCGGACGTGGTGCGCGGCCCACGACCGCCTCGCCGACGCCTTCGCCGCCCGCCGGGACGCGGCGGCCGAGGGCGGCGACCCGGACCGGCTGTGGACCGAGGAGGCCTGGCGCGACGCCGCCCTCGACGCGCTGTACCACCGGCTCTGCGCGCACCCCCGCGCCGCACTCCCCGAGGCGCTGCGCGCCGGGACCGACGCCTGCCACCAGGACCCGGTCGCCGCCCGGCACTGGGCGCGCACCCTCGCGGAGGCCGGTGAGGACACCGGCAGTGCCGTGCTGCGCGACTGGGGCCGGGACCTGCTGGCCGCGCTCACCGACCACGCGCCCCGCGCCACCGCCGCGTTCGGGCTGCTGCTGACCCGCGCCGGGCTCGACGACACCAGCAGGGCGGCCGTCCTGGTGGCGCGTGGCTGGGACCACTTCCGGGCGGTCGAGTTCGAGGCGGCGCTCGCCGACCACGGACGGGCCCTCGCGCTCGACCCCCGCAGCGCGCGGGCACACCAGGGGCGGGCGGTCGTGCTGCGGGCCACGGGCGCGTACGAAGGGGCGCTGGCCGCACTGGACCTGGCCGACGAGATCGCCCCCGACCGGGCCTGGGCGGTGCGCGAACGCGGGGAGACCTACCGCCGGATGGGCCGCGCGCGGGACGCGCTGGCCGCCCTGGACCGGGCCCACGTCCTGGACCCGGCCGACCCGGTGACCCTCGCCAGCCGAGGGCTCGTACGTCAGCGGCTCGGGAACCCCGAGGACGCCCTCGACGACTTCGACCGGGCCGTCGCCCTGTGGCCCGAGTACCACTGGGCCCTGGTGCGGCGCGCCCATCTGCGCTCCGTGCGCGGCGACCCGGCCGGGGCCCTCGCCGATCTGGACCGGGCCGCGGAACTGGCGCCCCGGGCCGCGGGGATCGCGGGGGAGCGGGGCGATGTGTACCGGACCGCCGGCCGGTTCGAGGAGGCCGTCGCGGCGTACGGGCGGGCGCTGGACCTCGACCCGGAGTACGCCTGGGCGCACGGCAGCCGGGCCCTGGCGTACGAGGCGCTGGGCCGCCGGGACGAGGCCCTGGGAGACCTGGACCGGGCGCTGGAGATCGACCCGGAGTACACGTGGGCCCGGCAGCAGCGGGAACGGCTCGCGGAGGACCGGGGCCACCGCCCTGACACGCCCTGACGCGAGGCCCCGGAAGCCGGTGCCGGGCCGCGGGTCCGCCGAGCCGCCCGCCTTCCCATCCACATGCCCAACAAGGTATCTTGCATCGCATGCAACCAGGTGATTCGGCCAAGCAGGCTCGGGCGGCCGCCCAACTGCGCAAGGGCGTCCTGGAGTACTGCGTACTCGCGCTGATGCGGGACCGCCCCCGCTACGGCGTCGAACTCCTCCACGCCCTGGAGGACTCCGGCGCCCTCGCCACCAGCCAGGGCACGGTCTACCCGCTGCTCTCGCGGCTGCGCCGCGACGACCTGGTCACCACCACCTGGCAGGAATCCGTCTCCGGACCACCCCGCCGCTACTACGCGCTCACCGACAGCGGCCGGGCCGCGCTCGACGAGTTCACTCGTGTCTGGCCCGGCTTCCGCAACGCTGTCGACGCCTTCCTGACCGCCCCCCACACCTCCACCGGAGACCTCGAATGAAGACCTCTGCCGACCCCGTACGCGACTACCTCTCGGCCGTCGAGCGCGAGAGCTCCGCGCTCCCGGCCGACCGTCGTCAGGAACTCGTCGCGGACCTCACCGAGCACATCGAGGTGACGCGCACCGAACGCCCCGGTACCGCGATCGGCGAGATACTCGCGGAGCTGGGGGACCCCCGCACGATCGCCGCGACGGCGCTGGCCGAGGCGGGTCACGGGACCGCCGGGGACCCGGCCCGGAGCGGTGCCGGCGCACCCGCCCGGCGCGGCAAGGTGCACCCCCTGGTCCCGCTCCTGATGCTCACCCTCTCGCTGCCCTTCATGATGGTCTTCCCCGACCTCCCCGGGCCGCTGTTCGGCGTCCTGTTCCGCATCACCGGCGCGGTCCTCCTGTGCACCTCGGTGCACTGGGTCGCCGTCCAGAAGACCACCGGCGTCCTGCTCACCGCCGTCCTGCCGACCGCCGTCATCGCCACCTGGAACCTGACGGACGGCCCGTCCGGCACCCCGGCACTCGTGGCCAACCTGGTGACGCTCGCCCTGCTGGTCTGCACGTCGGTATGGCTCTGGCGGGTCCGCCGCGCCTGAGGAAGCCGTTTCCGGGCCGAGGGCCGAGGGCCGAGGGCCGAGGCCGTGGGGACGCGGGGCCGGCCTCCGTACCCCCACGGCTACGGCAGGAGGTCCCTCAGCCGAAGCGTTCGTGGTCGGCCAGCACCGCGTCGACCACCCGCAGTTCGGCGGCGGCCCGCCCGGGGTCCGCACCGGCGGGTCCCGTCAGGTTCAGCAGCGCCTTCCACAGCGCCCACCCACGGGCCCGCGCCCAGGTCCCGGCGTCCTGGCCGGCCCCGTGCCGGAACGCCTCCCGGCTGTCGCCGGAGAACATCCCCCACGCGATCACCAGATCACAGGCGGGGTCACCGACCCCCGACGTACCGAAGTCGATGACCGCCGTGAGCTCGCCGTCGGCGACGAGCAGGTTGCCGGAGGCGATGTCGCCGTGGAACCACACCGGTTCCCCGTGCCACGGCGCGGCGAGCGCCGCCTCCCAGACGGTGCGGGCCCGGTCCGTGTCCACGCGGCCCTCCAGCGCGGCCAGACAGCGCCGGGTCTCCTCGTCGTAGTGGGCGGGCGAGGCGCCCCGGTACCAGCTGTGCTCCCCGGCGGGCGGCCCGCCGGACGTGTCGCAGCGCTGGAGGGCGAGGAGGAAGTCCGCCACGGAGAGCGCGAACCGGGGAAGGTCGTCGACGCGGCCGGGGCCGGCTGTCTCGCCGCGCAGCCAGCGGCGGACCGACCACGGATACGGATAGCCCTCGCCCGGAGCGCCCAGGGCCAGCACCGGGGGCACGGCGACCGGCAGTGACGGGGCCAGGCGCGGCAGCCAGTGATGCTCCTTCGTCACCGCCGGGACGTAACCGGCGGCCGTGGGCAGGCGCACCGTCATCGCGTCGCCGAGGCGGTACGTCCGGTTGTCCCAGCCGTCGACCTCCACCGGTGTCACCGGCAGACCCCTCCAGTGCGGGAACTGGGCGTCGATCAGGCGCTTCACGAGCGCGGCGTCGATTCCGGCGCGGCCGTCGGGGTGGGGGGATGCCATCAGACGATCATCGCGCCGGTGGCCGGGCCACGCAACGAGATATCGGCGGCGCGGGGGCGCGGCGGATGCGCGGAAATCCCCGGAGAATGCCGCGCAAAACTGAACCGAACCCCCACTTCGTACATACGGTTCCGCCCCCTTGGACGCGTGGTCGTTCGATTACAGTGCTGCGCAGTTACCGCACAGTCACCGCGCGCTCGCGAGGGGCGGACCGAGGGGGAGGGGCACGGTGAGCACAGGGACCACAGCTGTCTGGGGCCGTGCCGAACAGCAGGACTTCCGCAGCCGGGTACGCGGCGCGCTGCTGGGCGGCGCCATCGGCGACGCGCTCGGCGCGGGCGTCAGCGGGCTCTCGCTGGAGGAGATCCGCGAGGCCCATGGCGCCGACGCCGTCACCGACTTCGTCCCCGCCCACGGCGGACGCGGCTGTGTCACCGCCGTCACCCAGCTCAACCTGTTCACCGTGGACGGGCTGATCCGCGCCCAGGTCCGCCGCGACATCGGCGCCTGGCACCCGCCCACCGACGTGCACCGGGCCCATCTGCGGTGGGCCGCCACCCAGCACGACTGGGGGCCCGACGAACGCCGCAAGGACAACGGCTGGCTCGCCGGGCAGGAATGGCTCTACGCCCGCCGCGCCCCCACCCGGGAATGCCTGAACGGCTTCGGCGACACCACCATGGGCACCCTCGACCGGCCCAAGCACCCCACCGCACACGACTCGGCCGCACTCACCCGCTCCGCGCCCTTCGGGCTGCTGGTCGGCTGGGAGCCCCAACTCGTCCTCCAACTGGCCGTCGAGTGCGCCGCCCAGACCCACGGCCACCCCACCGCCCTGCTCTCCTCCGGCGCCCTCGCCGTGATGGTGCACGGGCTGGCGCGCGGCGAGACGCTGGACGGCTCCGTGCAGCACGCCCTCGCCCTGCTCGCCGGGCGGCCGGGCCACGAACCCGTCACCGAGGCGCTCCAGCAGGCCCTCGGCACCGTCCGGCAGGGGATACCCGGGCCCGCCCTCATCGAGTCCCTGGGCGCCACGGACTCCGCCGAGGAGGTGCTCGCGGTGGCCGTGTACTGCGCGCTGGTGGGCGAGGACGTCCGGCACGGCCTGCGGCTGGCCGTGAACCACGGCGGGCCGTCCTCCGCGACCGGGGCCCTGTGCGGGGCGCTGCTCGGCGCGCTGCACGGCGAGACCGCGCTGCCGCCGGCCTGGCTCGCCGAACTGGAGGGCCGGGCGACCCTGCTCGAACTCGCCGACGACTTCGCCATGGAGATGACCCAGGGCCCCGCCCTGCACAGCCCGTCGGCCGTCGCGGCGGGCTGGCTGGCGCGCTACCCGCGCGGCTGAACACCCGGGAGCCCGCCGGAGCCCGGCCGCGTACGCCCGTCGAACGGTGGGGGCGGGTCACAGGACGCCGCCGCGCCCCGTGCCCGCCCCCTTGACACGTTCCGTACAGCCGCGAGCGTCAGTCGCTCACGCCCTTCGCGCCCTTGGTGAACTCCACGTCCCCGGGGCCGCCCTGCGCCGGCACGGTCGCGGCGGTGCCGGGCCCGTCACCGTCCGAGTTGATCTGCTCGATGATCGCGTCGCGCTCCGGGGTGTCCTCCGGCTTGATGAAGCCGATGGCGATGTAGAGCACCAGCGAGATCGCCAGCGGCAGTGCCACCTGGTACTGGAGCGCCACGTCCGTCTTCACCGAACCGTCGAAGTTGTAGTTGGTGAAGTAGAACGCCAGCAGACCGGCCGCCCAGCTGGTGAGCGCCGCGGTCGGTCCCGACTTACGGAAGCGGCGCAGCAGACCCAGCATGAAGGGGATCGCGATCGGGCCCATCAGACCGGCGACCCACTTGATGACGACGGAGATGATGTCCTTGAACGTCGGCGAGTTGATCTGCGTCGCAAGCGCCATCGACAGGCCCAGGAAGCCGAGCGTGGACAGCCGCGCGGCCAGCAGACCGGCCCGGCTGCTCCAGTTGCGGGCCGCCTTGGAGAAGACCGGGGCGATGTCGCGGGTGAAGACCGCCGAGATGGCGTTGGCGTCCGAGGAGCACATGGCCATGGTGTGCGAGAAGAAGCCGACGACGACCAGGCCCAGCAGACCGTGCGGCAGCAGCTGCTCGGTCATCAGCGCGTAGCTGTCGGAGGCGTCCGGCTTCTGCGCGTGGACCAGCAGCGGGGCGCACCACATCGGGAAGAACAGGACCGTCGGCCAGACCAGCCACAGGATGGCGGAGAGCCGGGCCGAGCGCGTCGCGGAGGCGGCGGAGTCCGTGGCCATGTAGCGCTGGGCCTGGTTCCACATGCCGCCGTTGTACTCGAAGGTCTTGATGAACAGGTACGCCAGCAGGAAGGTCACGGTGTACGGACCGGCCGTCGGGTCCGTGTGGCCCTCGGGCAGCTTGTCCCAGACCGTCCACAGCGTGCTGAAGCCGTCCAGCTTGCTCATCGCGGTGACCAGCATCGCCACACCGGCGAACAGCTGGATGATGAACTGCCCCAGCTCGGTGAGCGCGTCGGCCCACAGACCGCCGACCGTGCAGTAGACGGCCGTGATGATGCCGGTGATGAAGATGCCCTGGGTCAGGCTGATCCCGGTGAAGACGGAGAGCAGCGTGGCGATGGCGGCCCACTTGGCGCCGACGTCCACGATCTTCAGCAGCAGACCGGACCAGGCGAGCGCCTGCTGGGTCTGGATGTTGTAGCGGTTCTTCAGGTATTCGAGCGGTGAGGCGACGTGCAGCCGCGAGCGCAGCCGGTTGAGCCGGGGGGCGAAGAGCTTGGCGCCGATCCCGATCCCGATGGCGATCGGCAGTGACCACGTCACGAAGGACGTGACTCCGTACTGGTAGGCGATACCGGCGTAGCCGGTGAACATCACGGCGCTGTAGCCGGACATGTGGTGCGAGATGCCGGACAGCCACCACGGCATCTTGCCGCCGGCCGTGAAGAAGTCGCTGACGTTGTCGACACGCTTGTGGGACCAGAGTCCGATCGCGATCATCACGCCGAAGTAGCCGATGAGCACGACCCAGTCGAGACTGTTCATGTGCCCCCTCCTGGGGTCCGCCTTGTGAACGGGTACGCACTTCGTCAGTACGGCCGCTCAGCGGGGCCCCCGTGCGGGAGTGGGGACATCGGGGATTGAACCGCCTGTCCGGTCCCTCGGTCAAGGTCCCCTGAGGTCAGAAATGTGAACGCGGATCAGCAAGCCGAACGATTTTACGTGTTCTTGACCCATGGAGGCGTTGTCGTGAACGCGACGACGGCCACACCATGAGCAGGCACTTCGTCAGGCTGCGCAGAGAACGTCAGAACGGCAGAACGAGAAGACCGAGGACACGTCCAGAAGCGCCGAAGAGCACAGAAAGACCGCACGGGATGCGGGTCCCGTGCGGCCGAGAAGGAGGAGAAGGAGGAGAACCGGCGTTGCCCGGCTCCCTGTTGAGCTGCGTGTCCGACTCGCTCCGGAGCGGGCCGGCGGCGCGGCGCCTCAGCGCATCAGCTCGCCGGCATTGACCAGCAGGGACTGCCCGGTGATCGCCCGCGCCCGGTCGGAGGCCAGGAACACCACGGACTCCGCCACGTCGCCGTCCGTGGCCAGCTCCGGAAGCGCCATGCGCGCGGAGAGCCTCCCCAGCACCTCGGCCTCCGGCACCCCCTCGGTGTGGGCCGTGAACTGTACGTAGGCCTGCACCGGCGGACCCCACATCCAGCCGGGCAGCACCGTGTTCACCCGGATCCGGTCCGGCCCGAACTCCCGGGCCATGGAGTACATCGCGGAGGTGAGCGCGCCCTTGGAGGCCGCGTACGCCGCCTGCCGCACCTGGGACGGCGCGGCCACCGCGGACTGCGTGCCGATGACGACGACCGATCCGCCCCGCTCCTTCAGGGCGGGCAGGCAGGCGCGCGTCATCCGCAGGGTGCCGAGCAGGTTGACGTCGATGACCGACTTCCAGGTGTCGAGGTCGGCGTCCTCGACACCCCCGAAGTAGCTGTCCCAGGCGGCGACATGGACCACCGCGTCGAGCCGCCCGAACCGCTCGACGGCCAGCGCCGCGAGCGCCTCGCACTGCGCCTCGTCGGTGATGTCGGTGGGCAGGTACGCGGTATGGAGCCCCTCGGGATCGATCTCGGCGGCCGACTTGGCGAGACGGGCCGCGGTGCGCGCCCCGAGGACCGCGTTGCCGCCGTCCCGTACGACGGTCGCCGCGATCCGGTGCCCGAGCCCGGCGCCCACTCCGGAAACGATGACGGTCTTCCCCGTGAGCAACATCGGTGCCTCCCGGCTCTGGCAGTTCTCCTGACGGGGCGTCAGAGTAGGTCCCTCCGGCGGAGTACGGAAGGGGAACGGCATGAGTGAGGAAACACGGGACGAGCCGGCGCGGGAGAGCGCGACGCGGAGCGACACGTACGCCGAACTGGCCGCGCTGGGGCCGTACGGAGTCCGCCCCGGCCACGCGCTGATCACCATGGTGGAACCGCACCCGGGCCATGAGTACGCGTACAACCGCTGGTACGAGGACGACCACTACTACGCGGGCGCGATGGCGATGCCCTGGATGGCGGCCGGGCGGCGCTGGGTGGCGACCCGGGAACTCCAGGAGCTGCGGTACCCGGAGAAGTCCGCGATCGCGACGCCGGTCGCCGCCGGCTGCTACCTGTCCACGTACTGGGTGACGGAAGGGCGCTACGACGACCACATGAAGTGGACCGTCGGGATCAACAAGCGGCTGAACCGGGACGGCCGGGTCTACCAGGACCGCACCCATGTCTTCACGTCGTTCCAGGACCACGAGGCGACGGTCTACCGGGACGGCGCCGCGGGGCCGCGTGACTTCCACGCCCTCGACCATCCGTACCGCGGGCTGGTCCTGGAGGTGATCGACGCCGAAGGGCCCGAGCAACGGGCCGAGTTGCTGGAGTGGCTGCGCTCACGGCACCTGCCGAAGCGGCTGAGCGGGTCGCCCGCGGCGATGGTGACGGTGTTCCGTCCCACCCCGCTGCCGGGCGACCGGATGACGTATGTGAAGCAGGTCGAGGGCGTCGACACCCGGCTGACCCTGCTCTGGTTCCTCCAGGAGGATCCGAGGGAATGCTGGGACGGGCACTTCACCGGGCTCGACGGGGCGGTCGCGGAATCGGGCCTGGGGCGGGTGGAGCTGGTGGCACCGTTCATTCCGACCGTGCCGGGCACGGACCGTTACGTGGATCAGCTGCGCTGACCTCGCGGAGAGCCCCCTCGGCCAGGACGGCGAACCGGGCGAGAGGGCTTCCGGCAGCACCTGGATCGGTGCGGCGACAATGCGTGGGAACTCATCGGTCAGGCGTCGACGGCACCCTTGGCGACATCACGCACGAACGTGTTCCAGGCGCCCGGGACGAAACCGATCGAAGGGCCTTCGGGAACCTTCGAGTCACGTACGGCAATCGCCTGCACGAGAGGGGACCTGACTTCGACGCAGGCGCCGTTGCCCCCGGAATACGACGACTTCGTCCACTTGTCCGTAGCACCCTGACGAATGGCCATGTTCACTCCGGTTCAGAGAGTTGTGTGAGTGGCGCCAACGATGTTCTGTTGGCGTGATCGACGCTACTCGCCAAGCCCCGTGCGTGAAGGGGTCGTTCACTCGACCGGATGGCATATACCAGGTGGGTCTTCCGTTACGAGGTGGCGGCGGTGTACCGTGCCGCCGCCCCACCCGTAACATCGCTTCTTTTCTCTCATTCCGGACTTCACGGGCTGGCTGGTTTAAGTGCCCGTTCAGCCGTGTCCGAGGCCGCGTCTCAGACCGTCTGTCAGGCCGTCTGCCGGACCGTCTGTCAGGCGGGATTCAGCCCGGTGTACTCCTTCGCGATCCCGTCGATGAAATGCCGGGTCTGCTCCACATTCAGGGCCTGCGCCCGCAGATGCTCGTACATGACGCTGTACCGCTGCACGTCATGCGCCTTCTCCAGATAGAGGTCGCTGGTGACTCCCTCGATGTAGACGACGCTGGAATCCGCGGCGTCCGGGAATTCCAGGATGGCGTACTGCCCGTTGATTCCCGGGTGGGCGCCCATCTCGAACGGCAGCACCTGGACCGTCACGTGGGGCAGGTGCGACAGCTCCACCAGGCGCTCCAGCTGCTCGATCATCACCTGCTTGCTGCCGACCGTCCGGCGCAGCGCGGACTCGTCGATCACGGCCCACAGCCGCAGCGGGTGCTCCGGGGCGTTGATCCGGTCCTGGCGGCGCGAACGGACGCTGACGCGCTTGTCGATGTCGGTCTGCGGCGCCTCCGGCAGCGCGCCGTTGATCAGCGCCTCGGCGTACTGCCGGGTCTGCAGCAGGCCCGGGATCACCTGGGGTTCGTACACCCGCAGCGACTCGGCGTCGGTCTCCAGTCCGATGTAGACGCTGTACGGGATGTCGCCGAAGGCATGCCACCAGCCCTGCTGGCGGGAGTCCTTGGCCATCTGCATGAGCGAGTCGACGATCCGGTGGTCCTCGACCTCGTACACCCCGCAGAGATCGCGGACATCGCGTTGGCTGATGGAACGGCGGCCGTTCTCCAGGCGGCTGATCTTCGACTGCGAGACCAGCAGCCGCTCTGCCACCTCCTCGGCCGTCATGCCCTTGATCTCGCGCAGGCGGCGCAATTCCTGACCCAACCGGCGTCGTCTGACGGTGGGATTGACGTTGGACGGCACGGAAACGGCACCTCCGGCTATGTAGCTGTGCGTATCTACTGCTCAGCAGATTGCCACCCCCGCCCCCGGCCGCGCTGGGAAACGGCCACACGCAGCGGCGCGGGGCAGCCGGTGGAACCGGCTGCCCCGCGCTTGGTGCGGCTCCCGAACCGGGTCTTTGGGGACGTCGGTGCGGCGGTATTCGGTTGTTGCCGTGGTGCGTTGGTGCGGTGCTGCTGGTGATGCCTCGGCGTCCGTGCCGCCCTAGTGGGCCGCGGTGTGCGCCATGCTGTCGCGGCGTGACTGCGACTGCGCTTGCGGTTGCAACGGAACGCCGGCCGCCTGGTTGCGGCGCGGTTGTGCGACCGCCCCGTTCTGGACGTCCATCACGGCATGCGCCACGAGACCGCCCATCGGGTCGTGTCTGATCAGGTCCCGGAGCCGGGAGCGCGAAGAGCGCCCCTCGTTCCCGGGGTACAGGTGCTTGCCGAGTCCGACCGCGTGGGCCAGTGCGGCGAGCGCCGCGGTCCGCGGGTCCGGCGGTACGCCGGTGCGGATCGCACTGTCCAGCCGGGCCTTGATGTCCCGGCTGATTGCCGTGTCCGTCGCCTGGTAGCGAGTCGTCGGCAGCACTCCGCACATCTGGCCCGCCACGGCATGCACCATGCCGCACCGCTCCAGATGAGCGAGGTAGATCTGGCGAAGCCCCAGTCGGGGTCCGCCTATCCAGTGGACGGCCCGAACCGGGCTGCCGCGTCTGCGCAGCAGTTCCAGTGCGGAGTCCAGAGTCGGATCTCCTGTCGGCCGTGGCATCACCACGGCGATACGATCCCCGTCAGGGGCTATCCGTCCTGCCAGGGCCAGCTCTACAAGCTGGGCTCCGGCGAGGCCGAGGTCGAGCGACTGCGGCTGCGCTGTGGTACCCGTGGTCGGGTCCAGAGCGAGCAACAGAAGCTCCTCCGGAATTGTTCTGCGGCTCCTGCCCATCCATGCCTCCCCGCGTGGATGAGTGACAGGGTGACCCCTCTCACATCTGTCTGTCGAGGGTGCCTGGGTGCTTTGTACTGGAACCAGTAGGTATGTCGTTCTCGTCTAGCAGTCCAGCCGAGGGTTCACACGGGACACTGGTAGATGGTTCGGACAGCGCGGGGATGTCCCCGTGCCGCATGGAGGAGGCATCGGTGGCGGGCGAGTCCCCCGACAAGTCGGAGCAGCAGAAGTCGTCGGGAACGGCTCGGAGCGAGCACGATCCGCGGCTCGCGGTGTTCCGCGAACCCGACTCCCCGGCGGAGTCCGGCGGCAGGGCGGACACGGCGACGGCGGTTTTCAGCACGCAGCGGTCCGAGTCGGGCTCCGATGCTGGGCCCGCGGCCGTGAAGGGCGCGCCTGGAAGCCCTGAGAGCCCGGTGGAGGCCCCCGGGGCCGAGTCGGGCGCCAGGGAGACGGCCAAGGAGCCCGAGGAGCCTGCGGAGGGCGCCGAGCCCGCTGGGGCGACCGGCACGGCGGAGACCGGTGCGGCGCAAGCCGACGCGACGGATCCGGCGGACGGGCCGGAGGGGCCGGAGAGCGCGGCTGCCGAGCCCGAGAAGGGCGATGCGCGGCTGCGTGCGGCGGTTGCCGCCTGGGTGACGACGGACGGCGACGCGCAGGAGGACGGGGCCGGTGACGGCCGGGCTGCCGACGAGCGGTCCGACGATGCCCCGTCCGGCGACGAGCGGTCCGACGACGAGCCGGAACCTGTGGCGGAAGCCGAGGAGCCGGCCGGGAAGCAGGCCGACGAGCCGGCCGGGCGCTCGGATGCGACCGCGGAGGGCGAGGCCCGCGTGCCCCGTACCCGTGAGGAATCCGGCGCGGAATCCAGTCCGGAATCCCGCCCGAAGCCCAACGAGGACGCCGAGCGGCGGGCAGAAGAGAAGCCCGAAGAGAAGCCCGAAGAGAAGCCCGAAGAGAAGCCTGAAGAGAAGCGCGACGGTAAGTCTGAAGCGAAGTCTGAGCGGCAGCCCGACGCGAAGGCAGACAAGGGATCGGACAAGGAATCCGGCGAAGAGTCTGACGGGAAGGCCGACGGGAAGGCCCCCGTCGGTGAAGGCGCGCAGGTCAGCGGCGCGGAGCGCGGGATCGACCAGGCGACCGCCGTCTTCAAGGCGCCCCGGTTGCCCCGCGTCGACCAGCCGACGACCGCGCTGAAGATCACGCCGCCGTCCACCGGCAAGCCGAAGCCCGGGTCCGAGCCGGATTCCGCCCGGAAGTCCGAGCCCGAGACCCCTGCCGAGCGGACCAGCAAGTTCGTACCGCTGCGCGCCGACGACGTACGGCCGGCCCCCGCGCCGCGCAGTCCCGAGGCCCCCGCGCCGGAGTCCGGCTCCGGTCGGTCCGGTCCGGCGTCCGGTCCCTCGTGGGCCGCCCAGCTGCCGCCCGACGCGTCGCTCAGCGGTGCCGAGCGGACCCGGCAGCAGCCGATGCCGCCCAGGCCGCCGCTCGACCTGCTGGCCGAGCTGACGAACACTCCGCCGCCGCCGGAGACCCCGGTCCGCACGGCCGTGCGGAGGGTCAAGATCTGGACGCCGCTGGTCCTGCTGCTGCTGATCGCGTTTGCGATCGCGCAGATGGTGCGGCCGCTGCCCGAGCCGGCGCTCGTGATGTCGGCGAAGTCGACGTACAGCTTCAAGGGCGCCGACCTGAAGCTCGACTGGCCCGCGCAGGGGCAGTCGGCGGTCAGCGTGGACGGTGTCGGGTCGCTCGGCTCGGCGGGCAAGCAGAAGCCGTCGCCGATCGCCAGTGTCGCCAAGATCATGACGGCGTACGTGATACTCCAGGGCCACCCGCTCGCCGGCAAGGACCAGGGCGAGAAGATCACGGTGGACCAGCAGGCCGAGGACGAGTCCAAGGCCGAGGACGAGTCCAAGGTGCCGATCACCAAGGGGCAGAAGTTCACGGAGAGGCAGATGCTCCAGCTCCTGATGATCCCCTCGGGCAACAACGCCGCCCGTCTCCTGGCCCGCTGGGACGCCTCCTCCGAGGCCGCGTTCGTCTCGAAGATGAATGACGCGGCCAAGAAGCTCGGGATGAGCCACACCACGTACACGGACCCGAGCGGTCTGAAGAAGACGACCGTCTCCACCGCCGACGATCAGCTCAAGCTGGCCGCCGCCGTCATGAAGAACGAGGTGTTCCAGGGGATCGTCGACACGCCGCAGATCAAGATCGACGGCATCGACGCGACGATCTACAACAACAACACCATCCTGCTGGAGCCGGGGGTGAGCGGTATCAAGACCGGTTCCTCCACCCCGGCCGGCGGCAACCTGGTCTGGTCGGCCAACACCGTCGTGGACGGCAAGAAGCTGTGGATCTACGGCGCCGTCATGGGGCAGCAGGCAGGCACGGGCCAGCCGTACGACAGCCTGGTGATGTCGCTCACCAACAGCCTCAAGCTGATCAAGGGCGCACAGGGGGCGGTGACCTCCGCCAAGGTGGTCCGCAAGGGCGATGTCGTCGGGTACGTGGATGACGGATTCGGCGGCCGCACGCCGTTGGTCGCGACCGCCGACCTGAAGGCGAAGGGCTGGCCGGGCCTGGAGGTGGAGCTCTCCGTGGCGGGCAACGGCAAGGAGATCTCGCGGACCATGACGGCAGGCACCGAGGTCGGGGTGGTGACCGTGGGAACGGGCAGCGCCAAGGTCAGTGCTCCCGTTGCCCTGCAACAGGACCTGACGGAACCGGGCCTCGGCCAGAAGCTGACCCGTATCAGCTGACGCGCATCAACTGGCCCGGACGGAAGCCGACCCGCATCACCCGATGCGGGTCGGCTTCCGTCTGAACGTCCAAACGTCCAAACGCCGGAACGTCCGAATTCCCGAATGCCCGAAGGCGGGGCGCATGGTGCCCGCAGGGCCTTTCCGGACAGTGTCAGAAGCTGCGTGCTAGCGTCCCGGAAGCAACGCGTGTATCCCGGAACGCGTTTTCTGGCAATTGACGCCGACGCTGCGAGCGGGTCGGCGGTTTCACCGCGTCCGGGGAGGGACGGGGAGAGTCGCAGTGACCACTGCTGAGCCGACACGGGCGAAGCGCGACGAGGACGGGGTACGGGGCTCGGGCGGAGGATCCGCACCGGACGGTGCCGGCCGGCTCGACGCGTTCAAGCGGGGCTGCGTCCGTCACCCGGTCCTGCTGACGACCGCGGTGGCCGCGGCGGCCCACATCCTCTGGTTCTTCTTCTTCGCGAACAGCGGCGGCGACATCGCGGCCCAGGACGCCTGGGCCGAGTTCGTGGGACGGCACCCCGGCACCGCGTACAACCTGGCCTGGTACGGGGGCATGCACCCCGTCTCGTACAGCGTCGTGTCGCCGTATCTGATGTCGGTGCTCGGTGTCCGTACGACGATGATGATCGTCGGGACGGTCTCGGCGGGGCTGACCGCGCTGATCCTGGTCAGGGTGCGGGCCGTCCGCAATCCGATCGCCTGCTCGATGGCCGGTGTCTTCGCGTACCTGTGCAACGCGATGTCGGGCCGGGTGACGTTCGGTCTCGGCATGATGTTCGCGCTCGGTGCGGTGGCGGCGGTGTTCTGCTGGCCGCACCGCTGGCGGTACAAGCGGTGGGCGAAGGCGGTCGTGGCCGCGCCGCTCGCCGGACTCGCGACGGCCGGCAGTCCGGTGGCGGGACTCTTCCTCGGCGTGGTCGCCGCCGCCCTGTTCCTGAACAAGCGCCGCCCCGGGGCGTACGCGCTGGGGCTCGCTCCGGTCGTGGTGGTGGCGCTGTCGGCGTGGCTGTTCCCGTTCTCCGGTACGCAGCCGATGTCGATCGCGACGCTGTCGCTGCCGTTCGTCTTCGCGGTCCTGGTCTTCTTCCTCGTGCCGCGCGACTGGAAGACGGTACGGACGGCGGCCGCGGTGTACGGCATCGGGACGCTGCTGACGTACGTCGTGGACTCGCAGATCGGCTCGAACGTCTCGCGGATGGCGATGCTGTTCGCCGGCGTGGTGCTGCTGGCCGCACTGCCGTACGCGGAGCCCCGCTCCCGGCGGTGGTACGCGCTGGTCCTCGCGTTCGCCGGGCTCAACTTCTGGATCGGCTACAAGGGCGTCGACGACATAGTCCGGACCGCGCCGGACGCGTCCTGGGCGCGTTCGCTGGCTCCGCTGGTCAACCAGCTCCAGAAGGTCGGTGCCGAACGGGGCCGGGTCGAGGTGGTCCCCCCGAGCAGCCACCGGGAGGCGTCCGCGCTGGCTCCGGTGGTGAACCTGGCCCGCGGCTGGAACCGGCAGGCCGACATGGAGCGCAACCCGCTCTTCTACGACGACACCCTGGACGCGGTCAACTACCGGCAGTGGCTCGACCGCTGGGCCGTGCACTACGTGGTGCTGCCGCAGGGTTCTCCCGACTCCAGCGGCGCGCTTCAGGAGACGGAGCTGGTCAGCAAGGGGCTGCCGTACCTGAAGCCGATCTGGTCCAACTCCAACTGGCGGCTCTACTCCGTGGACAGCCCGGTGCCGCTGGCCGATCCGCCGGCGACGGTGGACGAGGCCGGTGCCGGGGAGCTGACCATCCATGTGAAGAAGGCGGGCCGGGTGCTGATCCGCATCCCGTACTCGCGCTGGCTCGCCCTGGTCGACGAGGAGGGCCGGAGCGTGGAGCGGCCCCAGGAGACCGAGGAGTCCAAGAAGCGTGAGGACAAGGACCTCCCCAAGGACTTCGTCAACACGAACGGCTGCCTGATCAAGCTGGAGGAGGACCAGTACGGCGACGAGTGGACGGAGCTGCTGGCACCGCGCGCGGGCGTGTACCGGCTCGGCGCGCCCTACCACCTTCCGCCGGGGACGCCGTGCCCGGACGAACTGCGCTGACGCCGGAGAGGGACCGGGCATCGGCATCGGGTGTGGCAAGTACTTTCCATACTGGAAAGTCAATGCCATGATGGGTCACGCCGACAGCCGCCGGGCTGCTCGCGTGCCCTCTGCCCTCTGTCCTCTGTCCTCAGGAAGGATTCGGTGTGCTCATGCCGTCGCAGGAGAACAAGTCCGCACCTCTGGAGGGCGTGGACCGGTCGGCGGCGCATGCCGAGGACGCGCTGAAGGGCGTGGAGACGGCCAGGGAGCGGGCCCGGCTCACGTCCGGGCGGGTCCCGGCGTGGTACGGACCGGCCGTGGCGGCGACGCTGGTGCTGCCGAGCGCGGTGCAGGCCGGGAGCCTGGGCAAGGGTGGCTGGGCGACGGCGGCGGCGCTCCTTGTGTCGCTCCTGGGACTCGTCGCCGTGTTCGCGCTCGTCCGGGCCGCGCGGCGGGGAACGGGGGTCCTGACCACGCACTCCTTGTCCACACGCCTGCGCCGGGGCCGGATCGCACTTCCCGCCGTCCTCGCGGCGGGCCTCCTGGCGGGAGGGGCCTGCTGGGTGTCGGGGGCCGGGGAGGCCACGACCCGGATCACGGCGTTCGCCGTAGGGGGGCTCGGGGTGTGGGGCGTCTGCATCGCCCGTAACGCGGCGATCGACCGGGCACTACGGGAACTCGCGTGAGAGGCGACCCGCCGGGGCGGGGGCGGGCCGCCCTGGACGAGACCATCCACCATCCGACCCGGCTGGCCGTGGTCGCCTTTCTCTCCGCGTGCGACGAGGCGGAGTTCGCCACCGTGCGTGAGGGCTGCCAGGTGTCCGACTCGGTTCTCAGCAAGACCGCGTCGACGCTGGAGGCCGCCGGCTACCTGACCGTCCGCAAGGGGCACGTGGGCAAGCGCCCCCGGACCTGGCTGTCGCTGACGCCCGCCGGCCGACAGGCCCTGGCGGGGCACGTCGCGGCGCTCCAGAACATCGTGACCACGGCCCGCAGCGCGGGCGCGGGGACCGGGGCGGCTGCCGCCCCGGCGGCCACCGACACCGCACCGGACCACCCGGCGCCGCTGAAGTGAGCGGCTACGCCTTCACCGCCTGTGACGTTGCCGCCCGGAACGACCCGGTCGACTCGAAGTGCGCACGGAAGAAGCCGTCCCGCGTGTCGGCGATGTCGGCCGAGAAGGCGTAACCGCTGCCGGACCAGTTGGCCTCGGTCGTGACCAGGTCGGCCCACTGCTCGCCGTCGGGCGAGTACTGGATGTGCACCGGGATGTGCCGGGGTTCGCGCCGCGATCCCTCCGTGCTAGTGCGGTGGAGGCCGCGGCTGGAAGGCCTTTCTATCGCACGGCTGTGACATCGGGCCCATGGGTTTTCGCCATGGGCCCGCCCGCCCGGCCGGGCGGCCCGTGGCCGGGTCAGGGGCCGGGTCGTCGAGGCGGAGCGGGGCCGGTTTTGACTGCGGTGTTCAGCGCGATCAGCGCCGCGAGTGCGGAAAGCGCGGCGAGCAGTGCGAAGAGGAGCGGGTAGCCGCCGAGTGGTGAGGCCAGTGCCGCGCCGGCGAAGGGGGCGAGTGCCGAGGCGGTGGTCGCGGGTGCCGCGAGGAGACCGGACAGGCGGCCGTAGTGGGTGGTGCCCCAGCGGTCGGCGATGGCGGTCGCCTGGAGCAGGGTCAGATTGCCGCGGACCATCCCGGCCGCGACCGACAGGGCGACCAGCAGGGCGTAGGGGCCGGGCGTGAAGGCGAGGGCAGCCGTGGTGACGCCACCGAGCCCGATCAGCGTGGTGGTGCGCGCGATGACCCCGGTGCGGCGGGCGAGTGCCGCGTACAGCGTGCGGCCGAGGGTCTGTCCGGCGCCGCCCAGACCGAGCGCCCAGACGGCCTGGTTGGTTGAGTATCCGCGTGCCAGGAGAAGCGGGACCAGGGCGACGACGACGGCGTAGAGCGTGAACGCGGAGAGAGCCAGTGCGGTGGCCAGCGTCCAGAAGGGCCGGCTGCGCGCCACCGCGGTCGCGGAGTCGCCGGCGTGGGCCGGTGCGGGCGGTGCCTTCGGCCAGGGCGCCTTCAGCGCCAGGGCGTGGGCGGGCACGGTCACCGCGGCGAGGACGAGGGCGAGGAGGGCGTACGTGGCGCGCCAGGTCAGATGGTCGGCGAGCAGGGCGGTCAGGGGTGCGAAGACGGTGGAGGCGAGCCCGCCGGCGAGGGTGACGACGGTGAGGGCGCGGACGTGGTCGGGGGCCCACCAGCGGGTGAGCGCGGCGAAGGCGGGCTGGTAGAAGGTGGCCGCCATCGCGAGTCCCGCCAGCGCCCAGCCGGCGAAGAAGACCGGCAGGCCGGGTGCGGTGGCGATGATGAGGAGGCTTGCCGCGCCGAGGACGGAGCCGGCGGTCATGACGGTGCGCGGACCGCGGTGGTCGATGATCCGGCCCACCCGGATCCCGGCGAGGGCGGAGACGAGCAGGCCCGCGGAGAACGCGGCTGTCGTCGCGCCGGTGGACCAGCCGGTGTCGGCGGTGATGGCGGGGTTCAGTACGGGGAAGGCGTAGTAGACGACGCCCCAGCTGGTGATCTGCGTGGCGCACAGGGCGGGGAGCGCGGCGCGGGGCCGCGACCGGTGCCCCGTTCCGGTCGCGGCCCCGCTCGCGTCGAGGTCGGTCATGGGTCAGCGGCTACCGCGCTCGACCGGGCCGGCGCACCTCAGCACCCGCCGGACGCGGTGTCCTCGGCGACCGCCACCGGCAGGGAGAGGCCGGCGCCGACCTGTACGAGTGCGGGGGCCGGAGCGCAGCAGCCGCCTTCGTCGGCCTGACCGGCCGCCGGGTCGTCGAAGAGTCCGGCGCCGCCGCAGACTCCGGTTTCGGGGAGGGCGAGTTCGACGCGGTCGGCGGCTTCGGTGTCGCCCGCGATCGCGGCGGTGACGGAGCGGACCTGTTCGTAGCCGGTCATGGCGAGGAACGTCGGGGCGCGGCCGTAGGACTTCATGCCGACGAGGTAGACGCCCTGTTCGGGGTGGGACAGTTCGCGGTGGCCGTGGGGGTAGACGGTGCCGCAGGAGTGCTGGTTCGGGTCGATGAGCGGGGCGAGCTCCACCGGTGCCTGGAGGCGTTCGTCCAGGGCGAGGCGGAGTTCGGACAGGAAGGAGAGGTCGGGGCGCAGGCCCGTCAGGACGATGACTTCGTCCACCGGGTCGAGGCGCCGCCCGTCCTCCCCGACCAGGACCGGACGGCCGTCGTCGGCGGGCTCGATGACCTCGGTACGGAATCCGGTGACGGCTTCGGCGTATCCGTTGTCGACGGCGGCCTTGGCCGCCAGGCCCAGGGCACCGCGGGCGGGCAGCTGGTCGGCGCTTCCGCCCCCGAAGGTGGAGCCGCTGATGCCGCGGCGCAGGATCCACACCGAGTGCGTACCGGGCTCGTCCCTCGCCACGTCGGCGAGGGCGGCCAGCGCGGTGAAGGCGGAGGCCCCGGAGCCGATCACCGCGGTGCGCTTCCCTGCGTAACGGGCGCGGACGGCCGGGTCCTTGAGGTCGGGGACGCGGTAGGAGATCCGGGCCGACGCGGCGTGCTCGCCCAGGGCGGGCAGTCCGTCGGCGCCGATCGGGCCGGGGGTGGACCAGGTCCCGGACGCGTCGATCACGGCCCGGCCCAGCACCCGCTCCTCGGTGCCGTCGGCGAGGACGACGCGGAGGGTGAAGGGCTGCTGTTCCCGGTCCGCGTCGACGACCCGGTCGCGGCCGAGGCGGGAGACACCGGTGACGGCGGCGCCGTGGCGGACCTTGTCCCCGAGGACATCGGCGAGGGGCTGGAGGTACTGCGCGGCCCAGTCGCCGCCCGTGGGGTAGGTGTCCGCGTCGGGCCTGGCCCAGCCGGTCGGCGCCAGGAGCTTCTCGGCGGCGGGGTCGGTCAGTTCGCCCCAGGTGGAGAACAGCCGCACGTGCGCCCAGCCGCGCACCGAGGTCGCGGCCGTGGGTCCGGCTTCCAGGACCAGTGGTTCGATGCCGCGCCCGACCAGATGGGCGGCGGCCGCCAGCCCGACGGGGCCGGCGCCGATGACGACGACCGGAAGGTCTGCAGGGGTGGTCATGGCGGTGATGTCCTCCGGGATCGGCGACCGCTCCCGGCCGCTGTTTCGATTGCTGTCTATATAAGGAGCTTGCCACTCGGTATCGATGAGTGTCAACATAGACGTATGTCGAAGTTGGAGTTTGTCGAGCCGTCGGTCCTGGACGCGGGCGGCGAGCTGCCGGTCCTGGACGCGGGCGCCGTGGTGCCGTGCTGCCCGCCGATCACCGCGGGGGAACTGTCGCAGGTTGACGCGGAGAAGATGGCCGTGATGTTCAAGGCGCTGTCCGACCCGGTGCGGCTGCGCCTGTTCTCCAAGGTCGCCTCACATCCCGGCGGCGAGGCGTGCGTGTGCGACATCTCCGACGTCGGGGTCTCCCAGCCGACCGTGTCCCACCACCTGAAGAAGCTGCGCGAGGCGGGGCTGCTGACCTCGGAGCGGCGGGGGACCTGGGTCTACTACAAGGTCGCCCCGCCCGTCGTGGCGGCCATGTCCGCGATGCTCGACCTGCGCGGCTGATTCCCGGGCCGCGCCTGCGGGGCGGCCCTTGCCCCCTGGTCCCGGCGGCCGGAGGCGTCGGATCAACCGACCTCAGCGGCCGAGGAGTTCGGCGATCTCGCCGGCGGCGTCGCGGGCCGGGCGCCCCACGCCGATGAGGGTGGCGGAGGCGGGGCCGGTCCAGTCTCCGTAGCCGAGCAGGTGCAGGCGAGGCTCCTCGACCGCCCGCGTGCCGTGCGTCGGGACGTGGCCGCGCGGCCCCCGGGCCCAGCGGGGCGAGGTGGGACAGGGCCGGCCGGAAGCCGGTGCACCAGATGACGGCGTCGGCTCCGGCCCGTGTGCCGTCCGCCCACTCGATGCCCTCGGCGGTGAGCCGGGTGAACATCGGGGACGCCTTGAGCAGTCCCGCATCCCGTGCTTCACGGACGGGCGGGACGGCGACGATGTCGCCCAGGGAGGCGACCCCGCCGGTATCGGTGCGCCCTTCGTCCAGGGCGCGGCGCCGGGCGGTCGCGGCGTCGAAGAGCGCCCGGCCGTCGATGTCGTCGGCGAGGAAGCGTGGCGGGCGCTGGGTGGCCCAGGTCAGGTCGATGTCGTCGTGAGTGGTGAGGTCGGCGGCGATCTGCGCTCCGGAGTTCCCGCCGCCGACCACGACGACCCGCTGCCCGGCGAAGTCGGCCGGTCTCCGGTAGCCGGTGGTGTGCAGTTGGCGGCCGGCGAAAGCGTTCCGGCCGGGGACGGCGGGCAGGAAGGGCCGCCACCAGGTGCCGGTCGCCGAGACGACGGCCCGCGCGGACCAGACGCCCGTGTCCGTCTCCACTCGCAGCCGATCGCCGTCCCGGCGTACCCGCCGGACCCGGACCGGTCGGTGAACGGGCAGGTCGTAGCGCTGCTCGTAGTCGCTCAGGTACTCCACGACGTGCCCGGCCCCCGGGTACTCCGGGCCCGGCCGGGCGGGCATGGGCCGGCCGGGCAGCGAGGAGAAAGCGGCGGGGGAGAACAGGTGCAGCGAGTCCCAGGTGTGCTGCCACGCCCCGCCGGGTGTGCCCTGCGCGTCCAGGATCACGAAGTCCAGCTTCTTGCGGCGCAGGTGGTACCCGGCCGCGAGCCCCGCCTGGCCGCCGCCGATCACCACCACGTCCGTCCGCGTCGTCACGGCGTCAGGGCCGCCGCGCCCGGCGCCTCGGCGGCTGCGCACACCGGGCACAGCACCCTGCGGGCCCCGGCCGCGCCGGGGGCTCCGAGCGGGCTGCCGCGTCGGACGCTCCTGGCGGCGACGCGGGCGTGGGCCGCGCAGACGCCTGCTCCGCAGCCCTGGCAGACACCGACGGCGGGGCTGTCCGTTCCGGTGGTGCGGCAGTCGAGGCAGTGCATCAGGAATTCCCTTCCGGGGTGGTGAGTGCTGCCGGTGCGAACTTCTTGCGCCAGGCCAGCGCCACGTACACCAGCCCGATCAGGACGGGGACCTCGATGAGGGGGCCGACCACGCCGGAGAGCGCCTGGCCGGAGGTGACGCCGAAGGTGGCGATGGCGACGGCGATGGCCAGTTCGAAGTTGTTGCCCGCCGCCGTGAAGGCCAGCGTCGCCGTGCGGTCGTAGGCGAGCCCGAGGGCCTTGCCGAGCAGGAAGGAGCCGAAGAACATGATCGCGAAGTACACCAGCAGCGGCAGGGCGATCCGTACGACGTCCAGCGGCTGCGAGGTGATCGTCTTCCCTTGCAGGGCGAAGAGGATGACGATGGTGAACAGCAGCCCGTACAGCGCCCACGGCCCGATCCTCGGCAGGAACTTCGCCTCGTAGGTGTCGCGGCCCATCCTCTTCTCGCCGATGCGGCGGGTGAGGAAGCCGGCGAGCAGCGGGACGCCGAGGAAGACGATGACGTTGAGGGCGATGTGCCACACGGGGACGTCGAGGCCCTGTCCGTCCCCCAGGCCGAGCCAACGGGGCAGCAGGTCGAGGTAGAACCAGCCCAGCACGCCGAAGACCAGGACCTGGAAGACCGAGTTCAGGGCGACGAGCACGGCGGCGGCTTCGCGGTCGCCGCAGGCGAGGTCGTTCCAGATGATCACCATGGCGATGCAGCGGGCGAGGCCGACGATGATCAGGCCGGTGCGGTACTCGGGCAGGTCCGGCAGGAAGATCCACGCCAGGGCGAACATGACAGCGGGCCCGACGAGCCAGTTGATGACCAGCGACGACACCATCAGCTTGCGGTCGCCGGTGACGCTGTCGAGCTTGTCGTAGCGGACCTTGGCCAGCACCGGATACATCATGACGAGCAGGCCGAGCGCGATCGGCAGGGAGATCCCGCCGACCTCGATCTTCGCCAACGCGTCGTTCATCCCGGGGACCATCCGCCCCAGCCCCAGGCCGACGGCCATGGCGAGCAGGATCCACACCGCGAGGTAGCGGTCGAGGGTGGAGAGCTTCCTGACGATCGAGTCGTCCCCGTTGCCGTTGCCGTTGCCGTTCCCGTTCCCGTTGCCTCCCCCGTCCTGATCGGTGGCGGTGGTGGTGGCGGTGGTGGCCGTGTTCGTGGGCTCGGTGGTCACGGGCAGGCCCGCTTGTTCTCGACCGCGGTACGGGCGGACTCGGCCAGCGCCGCGAACTGCGCCGAGAGGCCGGCGAGGACCTCGGGGCGCAGCTTGTAGTAGGTGAAGCGGCCGCACGGCTCCGTATCCACCACACCTGCCTCGCGCAGGATCTTCAGGTGGTTGGACAGGTTGGTCTGCTTCGCCCCGGTCTCCTCGACCAGGTGCGTCGTACAGAGCGTCTCGCGCGCCAGCAGGGTCACGATCCGGAGGCGGAGCGGATCGCCCAGCGCCCGGATCAGATCAGGATCGACTGAAGTCAGCATGCACTGATATTCTCACATCATTGCCTACTGATGCCAGCGTGGACTGAAGTCATTGATGACTGATGCTGCCGGGCGACGAAAGAGAGCGATCATCATGGCCGAGTCCTCCGACAAGCCTTCCGGTATGCCCTCCGACAAGCCGTCCGACAAGCCTTCCGGTATGCCCTCCGACAAGCCGTCCGTCAGCCCCTCTGACAAGCCGTCCGTCCTGTTCGTCTGTGTGCACAACGCGGGCCGCTCCCAGATGGCCGCCGCCTGGCTGACCCACCTGGCCGGGGACCGTATCGAGGTCCGCTCCGCCGGCTCGGACCCCGGCGACGCCGTCAACCCCGCCGCCGTCGAGGCGATGGCCGAGGCCGGCATCGACATCTCCGCAGAGGCCCCGAAGATCCTCACCGTCGACGCGGTCCGCGAGTCCGATGTGTGCGTCACGATGGGCTGCGGCGACACCTGCCCCGTCTTCCCCGGCAAGCGCTACCTCGACTGGAAGCTGGACGACCCGGCCGGCCAGGGCGTGGCAGCCGTCCGCCCCATCCGCGACGAGATCAAGGCACTGGTCGAGGGCCTGATCAATGAGATCGCCCCGGAGCCCACCGTGTGAGCGGGGTGCGTGACAGGCGGGACAGACGTGCAGGATCGGCGGCGCCCCGCTCGAAGGTCGCACGGCGTCAGGGGTGCTGGTCCACGTCGATGCCGTACTCCTGGATCAGTTCCTCCAGGCCGCCTCGGTATCCCTTGCCTCCGGTGACGAACTCCCAGTCGCCGTTCGCGCGGCGGCGGAAGGACCCCAGTACGAGGGCGGTCTCGCCGGTGCGCCCGTCGGAGACCTCCAACTGGTCCAGTGGGGTTCGCCCGGAGTCCAGCAGCCGAATACCTGCGTCGGCGAACCCGGACAGGTCGGCCGCGGGGTTGGCGACGGGATCGACCGCGGCGATGACGACGAGGCGGTCGGCGCGCGCCGGCAGGGCGTCGAAGGAGACCTGGATGGCGGCTCTGTCCGGCGCGACAGGGACGAGTGTGCGGACCGTGCCGTCGGGTGTCCGGGGGTTGTTGAAGAAGACGAAGTGGTCGTCGTCCAGAACCCGGTTGCCCTGGCAGACGAGCGCGCACACATCCAGGGTGACGTTGCCCGACCAGTACATGCCCAGCACGTTGTGGTCGTCCGCGCCGGTCTCGTTGTTAGGCGCCGGCCGCTGTGCAGGCACAGAGCGTTCGCCGTCGCCCAGTCGCCCGCGCAGCCCGTGGCGGTGCAGCAGGTCGACCAGCTCCGAGCCCGCCACCAGTTCCAAGGGCTTGCCGTTGGCGAAGGTGTGCGAGCCGGGTCCGAATCCGGACGTCGTGACCAGTACACCCTTGTTGGCGCCGGCGTCCTGGACGGTGCCGTACAGGTCGCGGACGGCTGTCGGGGGCACGGTGTTGCGGTAGCGCTTGACCTGGACGACGATCTTGCCGCCGCGAATCGGGGTCGGGTCCAGCGCATCGACGTCCACACCACCGTCGTTCGAGCGCTGTGTGGTCACGGCCTGCATGCCCATGGTCCGGAAGAGATCGGCGACCAGCGCTTCGAAGGCGAGGGGATCCATCGCGTACAGATCCGGCTCCTCGTCGCCCCCATGGGTGACGACACCGTTGCCGACGTCCTCGGGAACCCGGCCGGGCCGCACGGGCGCGTACTGGTCGGGGCGCGACGACAGCTGCCCCCGGAGTCCGTCCACCAGGCAGTTGACCGCGTTCACCTGTTCCAGATGCAGTTCGGCGAAAGCCGACCGCGACGCCATGACCGTGCCGAGGAACATGGGCGCCCGTCTGCCGGTCGTCGGGTCGTGATCGTCCACGAACCCGTTCAACGCGACCGATTCCAGCGCGCCGAACTCATCGGCCGCGAAAAGATCACGCAGAACCAGCAAGAGACACTGCGCGAGTACGTCCCGGTACAGGGCGCGGCGCTGCGTGACCGGTCGGGGCGACTCCTTCTCCTGGTCGGCGTTGATCATGTAGCGCACCGACTTCGCCTCCGGGACGATGTCGTACCTGGGCAGCTCCCAGTTCAGTACCAACTGGCGTGCGCCGGAGTCGTACGCCGCGGACACCTGGCGCGGCAGGTCCTCCGGCCAGCCGGTCGAGGCGTAGAGGGCGGCGGAGAAATACTCCACTGCGGCCTCGGGCTCACCGTTGCGAAGCCCCGTCGTCATCTCCGCGATGCCGGCGTTGTGCCGACGGATCTCGCCCAGCTGGGTGTCGGCCCACTGCTGGTACTGCAACTGGTAGGAGGCCAAATGCTGTTGACGCTGCACTTCCGCAGCCTGCGCGGCCTGCCAGTCGCGCTCGAACCCGGACCGGGCCTCCGCCTGCGCCTGAGCCCGCCGCGCGGCGGTCCAACCGCCCTGCGGCTGGTACTGGTTCGGGTCCGGCATACGGATGGGGTGGGCGAGCTGCCCCGGGGAGAACGCCTCGACGCGCTCCGCCCGGCTCAGCGCGTCGGCCCTGAACGCCGGAGCCCGGCACCCCGCCGCCAACAGCCCCTGCAACGACTCGACCCGCGCGTCGATTTCCTCCGTGCGCCGCCGGGCCTCTGCCTCGCGCTGCTCCCGGTAAGCCACCTTTTGCTCGCGGTGGCTGCGCGCGAGCTCTCGTTGGTAGGCGCGTTGCTGCCTCTCCTGATCCCGTTGGTATCTGGCTTGCGCCTCACGTTGACGTTGCTGTTGGCGCTGCGCTTCCGCCCAGACACCGACCAACCCATTGGAGCGACGGTTCATGCTCTACAGGCCCTCCCCACCAGGGACTCGGCGTGCGTGCACCCAGCCCTGGCCCCATAACCAGCAGTGATGAGGCGACTCTAGTCGGCAACCGGTCGGGCGCCCATGCCCTTGCCGCGGTTGACCTCCACTCCGTCCCGACCTGCGCGTACGCGAGGTGAATTCGCCGAGTTCGGCGGGACGTCAGCCCTCCTCCGGGGCGGAGGGAAGCGCCCGGAACGTTCCGCGGTTCCGAACTGAGGAAAGGCCGGCTACTCGGGCCACGGCACCTCATAGGCTGCGGCACACCGGCACGCCGGGGCACCGGCACGCTGGGACACCGCCGCCATGTGAGGGGTCATCGTTGGAACAGTTGCGAAGAATCGTCGGCATCCATGCCGGGCGCGGACAGGGCCCGGTGCGATTCCGCCCCGAAACCTGGCGTCCATGGCTGGAGCCGCACGGAGCCGGGCACGTCCTCGACGCCGGTAAGGAATGCGTGAGCGGGCCGAGCGGAGACCGCCTGATCAGCCGGGACGACCTGGCGGCGATACGGGAGCGCGCCGGCGACGACCCCGACGGACTGCGCGATCTGTTCGTAGCCGTCATGGTCTGGGGCTCGGGCACGACCGACGGACGCGGTCCGTGGCGCACGGATGCGGCCCTGTCGGACGTCCGCATACGGAGTGTCCTGCGGACCACGTGCGCATCGGTGCGGAGCGGGGACTTGAGCGCGGCCTACAGCCAGTTCGCCCTCAACGGTGTCCGCCGCTCCTTCTTCACCAAATGGTTCGCGGCCGTGGACGACCGGGGCACCGAGTCAGACCGGGCCCTGATCCTCGACGACCGGGTATTCCATTCTCTGAACGCCCTCGGGTGGTCCAGCTGGGAGGCGGCGGGCACTCGCCATTGGCCAACGAGGTACGCCACCTACGTGAGCACCATGCACGGCTGGGCGGGAGCGCTCGGAGTCACAGCCGACTGGCTGGAGTGGCTCCTGTTCGATCTGAACGGTCAGGTAGACGCTGACGAGTCCTGAGCCTGAGTCCTGAGTCCTGAGTCCTGAGTCCGCGTACCGCTGGGACGCAGAACGGACGACCTGTCGCCCCGGGCAGGAAGTCCGGCCGCCGGGGGTGCTCGACATCGCGATGCGGTGCTGGTTTCCCTGTTCAGCGTGGGCGGGCCGGCTGGCTGGGCGGGCTGGCTGGGGTGGGACCACCGCGCACCCGTTCGGTGGCCAAGGCCGACTATCTCTCGACCTGACTCACGGAAATCTATGTCGACCGTAGTAGACATTGGGTGGCGGCGTGGCTATGGTTTCTCTCGTAGCCCAGAGAGACGGCAGGGCCCGGCAGAGACGAACTGCCGGGCAGGAGTAACCGCAGGACGGTGCGGTGGTGGAGTTTCGAAGCCAGGGTTGTTGCACGACGGCGACGGGACTGACGACCGGACCGGGCGGCCCGCAGCGATCAGGGGCTGCCGTGAGCAGGACCGCAGTGCACGCAGTAGCAGTTCGGCAAGTGCAGTACCCAGCAGCGAGCCAGTGAGCAGTACCTCGGTGAAGGCGTCGGCTGCGGGCGCGCGTACCGGGAAGTTCGGCAGTGGGGTTCCAAGCCAGAGCAGACGCAGGACGGGCGACGGGGCTGGCTGCCGAAGAGTGGCGCTGTCGCAGGCCACCGAGCAGTTCGCATCACCAGCAGTACCAAGGAAAGCAGTACCAGCAGCAGGCAAGTGATTGATCCCAGAGGGAAGAAACGGAGGACCAGGCGCCATCAGGATCGCCCGGGCGGAAGCCTTGAGCCCGGGTACCGCAGGACATCGATAGTGAGGTGGTCTCCGGTCAAGCAACCGCGATCCCCGCAACCCCGACGCCTTCCAGGCCGGGCCAGCGGAAACAGAACGCCGGCGCAGTATCAAGGCCGGCAGATGGTGTAGCAGTTCCTTCGGGGCCCGGGTGCCATACGGCACCCGGGCCCCTCCACGCGTTCCACAGAGAGGTGCAAATGACAGCAGACGACTCGTTCGGCCGTCTCGACGACGACGACTACCCCGCCTACACCATGGGCCGGGCAGCCGACATGCTCGGCACCACCCAGGGCTTCCTCCGCGCCATCGGCGAAGCCCGCCTCATCACCCCGCTCCGCTCCGAGGGCGGCCACCGCCGTTACTCCCGCTACCAGCTGCGCATCGCGGCCCGCGCCCGGGAACTCGTCGACCAGGGCACCCCCATCGAAGCCGCCTGCCGCATCGTCATCCTGGAAGACCAGCTCGAAGAGGCACAGCGCATCAACGCCGAATACCGCCACGCCGCCGAATCGGAGAACCAGGCGACCGCGAGTTGAGGTGGCGTGTGCCCGCCGGGTGCCGTGCACACCTGGCGGCGCCCCGGGCCAACACATCAACCCCGCCCGACCTGCCGGCCCCCCGCTCCAACTGGCTCGCATGAACAGTGGGCGTCGACCTTCAGTTGATGGTGCTGGGAGCACAAGTGACAGGGCCGCTCAGCAGCAGCGCTGCGCGGCCCTGATCTGCGTCGGGACCGACTTGCGGGCCGACTGACGAGGGCGTCGCAGGTCGATGCCGCCGCAGTGGTTGCGCCCTTGAGGCCGCAAACAGGGACCGCTCCTGGTCCCAGCGGCGCGTCGGCGATCGCCACGCGGTACATCCCACCCGTCTCCGGTATCCCCACCGTGCCCTGCGGAAGCCGCCCCGTCGGAAGCCGCCCCCGTCCGCTCACGCACCGCTCACGCAAATGGCCCCGGGCCGCGGCCGGACGGGGGCACGTGTCAGGCGTGGACGCCGACGCCGGTCTTGCATTTGCTGAACGTGCCCTTGACGAGGCAGACCTTCAGGGTGCGCGTGGCGCCCTCGTCGAGGTTGCCCGTCGTCGTGTCCGTGTACGGCGACGAGTGCCCGCGCGTCGTGGCCTTTCGGCCGTCGTTCAGCGTCGCTTCGATGCCGTAACCGTCCGCCAGCCCGTCGTAGGCGATCAGGGTGTCCCCGGTCGAGGACCCCAAGGAGCCCGGGTTGGCCGCCCAGGAGCCGTGCCCGGCGAAGCTGCCGTTGTTGAAGACCTCCACGCGACCCGAGCCATCTGTGTACGTGTAGGTGATGAAGTAGATGTCCGGCGCGGCGCTCGCGGAACTCACCGGTCCCGCGAGGGCCAGACCTGTGGCCAGCACCGTCGCCGCGGCGGCGACAGACGCCATTCTCTTACCCCGTGTCTTCACTTGTGACCTCGCCTCACGGAAGTTGATGTTGAACGAGGCACATCATTCAGTGTCGGGCGAGCCAACTGCAGTCGATTTTTGGCCAAGTGGATCACGGGTGCGCCAAATCGGCCAGCTATGTACACATTTCCTTCACCGAAGATCAGGAAGGGGAGGACGCGGAAGACCAGGAGAGGGTGACGCGGTGGCCTGGTCAACTTCGTTTGATCCCCGAGCGCGGCAGAGGGACGACCACGATCAGGCTGTTGACCCTGGCCGGCTTCGGGGTGGCGGGATTTGAACCCACGACCTCTTCGTCCCGAAGCAACGTGGGTGGCGGTGCAGCCATGGACCGTCGTGCCCCTGACCTGCTGAGATAATCTGCGGACGCCTGTGCTTGTCCGTCGTTGTCCGTCGGTGTTGTCGCACGGTTAGACACTCACCCAGGTTCGTTGGTCGGGATCACCAGCTGATCCTTCGACGCCGCGTATGCGCGCTCGACCTCGCCCAGGTACTGCTCCAGGCGAAAGTGAACCTCCTCGATGACCCTCCCGTCGAAGCCCGGGTACATCAGGTCGGACCAGATGACCGTCTCGCCCCGGAGCCGGATCCGGATGGTCAGCCTGCCCGGCCCCGGCTCGGGCTGTTCCTGGGCTGCCACATCAACCGTGCACGGCATATCCGTCGGATAGAGTTCGCGAGGTTTCCCGGCCTCATGTGCGCTGAATCCGTTCCACGCGATCTCCTGCCGCCTCTGCGGGCTACGCGGAGGGGCGCCGTCGGATCAGGGGGCAACCCTCAACACGGCACGGTCACTGCCATGAGATTGCCGTCCCCAAGGTGCAGTCATCCCCGGCCAGGAGTGATCGGGCTGCCGACAACGGAGTCTCCCGTCTTGATGCCGATCCAATCACCGGCATGCCGCTGCTGGGGGGACAGAAGGAGGCCGCGGTGGGCTCTCTTCGCCCCGTCCAACCAGGGGTAGTGCGGTCGGAGCTTGTCCTCATCGCCTGCCAGGACCAGCGCCACACCCTCGTCGAAGCCGTGCTTCAGCAGGTTCCGCAGCACTCGCCTGGCATCGCACTCGTCCAAGAACTGTGCGTCGTCCATCACGACAACGACCGGCTGCTCAGCAGACGCCTCCGACAATGCCTCTTCGAGCTCGTCGTGCCCGATGTCGTCTTGATCGAAGCAGGCCACCACGCCGTCTCGATCAGCCAACGAAGTCGGGGCGGCCCTGGTGGGAGCCACGGCGGTGGTGGCGCTTCTCGCTCAACTCATGGGCCGCGAGTGACTCTGCTGAGGCGGCACCACCGGCGGGCGTCGAGGTCGCTGATTTCGGGCCTACTCGTACGCCCAAGCCCGTCCGGTCTGCCGGTACTCCCTCACGGGGATCGGCTCCACTCCGGTGCGCATGCGGGCGGTGTAGAGGAAGCCTTCGAGGTGGTCGATCTCGTGGTGGATGAGGCGGGC
The DNA here is from genome assembly GCF_044744085.1 of Streptomyces sp. NPDC087428. NCBI lineage: Bacteria > Bacillati > Actinomycetota > Actinomycetes > Kitasatosporales > Streptomycetaceae > Streptomyces > Streptomyces sp. NPDC087428. The sequence continues at coordinate 326,138 of NZ_JBIUXR010000006.1, read as the reverse complement.
GAGGCCGCGTTCGTACACAGTGGTCGCGGTCTCGCCGGTCAGGGCAGTGGTCTCGACAGCGATCGTCAGGGGGCGGGGGACCAGGCCACGGACGTCGAAGAAGCTCAGGCAGCCCTCGTACTGTTCGTCCATCTCGTCGGAGTGGGTAGTGATCCGCGGGTTGAGCAGGATGATGGCGGGGGCGTCGTCGGGCGGTTGGACAACGGCGGCGGTTCGCGCGATGCCAATCTGCGGGGCGGCGATACCCACGCCCTTGGCGAAGGGGTGGACCTGGCCGATTCGCTCCATTGCGGCGAACAGCTCGTCGGTGATGCGCTCGGCCTCGCCGCGCTCGGCGGGCAGGTCGAAGGCGCGGGCCGGTTCGGTGAGGATGCCGGCGCCGTGTTGGACGACGCCGAGGTCGCGCATCTCCTGGCTGGGCCGCACGTCAATCACCTGAACTCCCCTTGATCTGTGCCGCGTTCGGGCTGGGCCCGAAACCGCCATTCCAGACGGTACCGAGCGTGCAGGGCGGGTGTGGTCGTGATCCACGTGAATTGCCTTTGCACACCGACTCCCTGGCATTGGTGGCCGAGGTCGGCGGCGGTGTTTGGTGCCTGTTCCCGTGGGCGGCGGGCACTCACCTCGGAGGTGTCGACCTCAGCCTGTCCCAGGCCGCTTCCCTGGGGGCGCACCTGGGACGCCTTCACGAGGGGCTGGGCCGGGCCTGTGATCGAGGGTTGCTGCCCGCGGTGCCCGAGACGGTGACCGCCGACGTGACGACGCCGGAACGCGCGGTGGAGAAGTAGAAGCGGCTGTCCGGAGCGGTGGGAGACAACGGCACCGACAGCGCTTTCGACGCGGCCGCGACGGCCGCTCTGGAGCAGAGAGGCATGCTTATCCGCAAGCACGCCGGCTGCCGGCCACGAGACGAGGTCCCTACGGGCCCCCACGGGTGGACACACGGCGATGTCCAGCCGATTCATTGGGCAAGTCGATTATCGGGTTCGAAGCTGTCGGGACTCTTGGCCCAGGGATCTCAGCTGTCGCAGGTGCGGGTGGCTTCGCCGAGACGCGGTAAAGAATGGTTCTGCGCACACGACACGATCTGGCAGCCGTAGTGCCGGCCGACGGCTGCCATCTGCGGGTGATGCATCGAGATCCCGGCCATGTGCTCGACGGTCACCGGCGACATCACACGATCAAGTTCAGTAGCGGCCCGGGGAGCGGGAGCTCGTCCCGTCTCCCCGGGCCGATCAACGCTCAGCCCACTCCGGCGAGTTCGAGCGCGCGATTCAGACGGGATCCGGACCGGTCCCGGGCGCGTTCCGCTCCTGCGGCACGGATCTCCCGCAGTTCGGAGCCGCTCCGGAGAAGATCCAGGGCACGCTCACGGACGGGCGCCAACTCCTTGACGACCACATCGGCCACAGACTCCTTGAGCTCGCGGTACGTCGTCACGCCACTGGCGACAGCAACAGGGGTCGTGTCGGTGCACGCGGCCATGATCTCCAGCAAATTGGCTACGCCGGGCTGCCCCTGCGGGTCGTAGGCGACCTTGCTCAACCCGTCCGTCACGGCACGCCGGAACTTGCGGCGCACGACTTCCGGATCATCCAGGACGTAAACGATACTGTCCGGTTCCGAGGACGACTTCGACATCTTCTTGGCGGGATTCGCCAGATCTCGGACCCGGGCACCCGTTGTGGGCAGGACCGCCTCGGGGACAACGAAGACCTCGCCGTACGTCGAGTTGAACCGACGAGCCAGGGTGCGAGCGAGTTCCACGTGCTGGTTCTGGTCGTTGCCGACCGGGACTTCGGTCGTGCCGTGCAGCAGGATGTCCGCCGCCATGAGCACCGGATAGGTGAGCAGACCCAGGCGTACTGAGCTGTTGCCGTCGGACTTCTCCTTGAACTGCACCATACGCCTGGCCTCTCCGAAGGTGCAGGTGCACTCCAGCAACCAGGACAGCGCCATGTGCTCCTGGATGAGGTCGGACTGCACGAACATGCTCTCGGCCGGGACTCCGGACGCGATGAGGATCGCGAGCTGGTGCTCGGTCAGCTTCCGCAGGCGATCCGGCTCATGAGGGGTCGTCATGGCATGCAGATTGCTGACGAAGTAGAGGTCACCCTCGCCCGGTTCCCTGGCCCAACGCCGAACGGCTCCAAGGTAGTTGCCCAGATGCGCTTCGCCTGAGGGGGTGATTCCCGACAGCTTGATCATCACTGCTCCCTTACGAGGTCTTCGCCAGGGCCCGCGCAGTGGTCAACAGCCATGGCCAGCCACCGTGCGGGGTGTCTGGCCTGTAGAAGGAGGGCACAGGAGTCAGACCCGCTGGAAAGCGGGCCACCACGATTGACTTCTGTTCCACATGGCGTCAGATGCTAGCGGTAAGAGACCATGAGAGTGGTGCTTAGAGCTCGTAACACGATCATGGTGAGGCGCGGTCTACCCTTGTTGGGGTGTCGTCCCTCGCTGTTACTGCTTCTTCGCACTCATCGGCGTCTCCCGCCGTCGTCTACGCGGCGCTCCTGGATGCAGAATCCTGGCCGTTGTGGTCCGCCTACCCCGACGTCGAGTGGGATGTGCCTGCGGGAGTCGACCGGCCGGCACGCGTGGATGACCTGCGCACCATCCGTTCCCTTACTGGGCGTGTGTGCTGCCGCGAGCGCGTCGTCGAGATGGTTCCCGACCAGCGGTTCAGCTACGAACAGGCCGCAGGACTGTTCACCTCTCATCGAGGGTCTGTGGACCTGGCCCGAGCCCCCCATGGCGGCACCGACATCACCTGGTCAGCGACCTACCGACACACCCTCCCTTTCCTGGACATGCTCAGGAGGCAGCGTCTGCAGGTTTGGGTCCAGGATCTTGCGTCATACGCCAACTCGATCGTGAGCCGTAACTCCTGGAACTGCAGCGCAGATTCATGATCCGAACTTCTTCAGGCGTCTCCAGCAGATGAGGCTGCAGCCCACCGAGACCAAGGCGTCGTGGAGTTCGAGGCGTCGTTCCCATCGGATGGCGAGACGTTTGAACTGGTGGAGCAGGGCGAACGTCTGCTCGACGACGTAGCGGAGCTTGCCCAGGCCCTTGATGTTCGGGGCACCCTTGAGGGAGATGACCGGCAGGATCCTGCGGCGCCGCAGTTCCAGGCGTACGTCCTTCGAGTCGTATGCCTTGTCGCCCAGGACAGCCTCGGGGCGCCGTCGCGGTCGGCCGGGCCGGCCAGCGACGGGCGGGATGCCGTCGACCAGATTGAGGGTCTGGGTGATGTCGTTGACGTTCGCCGCGGTGGTGATGGCTTTGAGCGGGGTGCCGCGTCCGTCGCAGATCAGGTGGTGCTTGCTGCCCATCTTCCGCCGGTCGACCGGCGACGGACCGGTATCGGCGCCCCCTTTTTCGCGCGGATGTGAGAACCATCACCGCCCTAGTTGAGCGCATCAACCTCGACCGCGGTCAGATCAAGGGCGCGCCCTGGCCGCCTTCGCCCGGCACCTGCACACGCACTACGGGCGCGGCAACTGGTCGATGAGGTTCGAGTGGGCCACCGACCCCGACTCCACCTACGCGGCTGAGGCGTTTACCGTCTCGACAAGGCGAACGCCGCTCGCTGGCAGGAAGCACGCGCTACAGCGTAGTGCGCGCGACGGGGTTGGACCTGGTTCAGGGCGGCCCACTCTGCCGAGGCGACCGCTGCAGCCCGGCTCGTACCGCGAGCCCGTACTACCTCCGAAAACGCCGCCCCCGAAGCGGTGGTCGAGCCCGACGACACGGAGGATTCCGGCCTGGAGTGCGTGCCGGATGATGCTGATCCGTTGGGCGATATTCGGGAGATCAACTCTCCGTCCGCTCACGCACCGCTCACGCAAACGGCCCCGGACGAGAAGTCCGAGGCCGAGTAAGACCCCTCCCTGGGGAAGAAACCCCAGGTCAGAGCGGTAACGCGTTGTGCCCCCGGCAGGATTCGAACCTGCGACACCCGCTTTAGGAGAGCGGTGCTCTATCCCCTGAGCTACGAAGGCGCGGGCTTGGAGGGAACCTTGCTGAAAGCCCGGTGAACGGGTCATCGGCAAGGGCTACAGGCCCACTGGACGGACGAGGTGTGGCGCCTTCTGCGATCTTGCTGGGCAGGCAGCGGGACATACCAATGAACGGCCAGGGACAGCGTAGCGGATCCGTCCCCGCGAAGGGCTTCCCCATGGTGTTAGCGGCATCGGACGAAGGGTGTCCGCTTCTGACCTGCCGTTTCTGTGGCTCAGTGAGTGTGTGGGGCTGGTGTTCTTCGGGAGCGGCCGCTCCCGGATGGGCGGTGCGGGTGGCGGTCTGTGGCCTCGTCGTCGCCGTCCTCCCCCGCCGGCGGCACACGGCGAGTTGATGACGCGTCACGGGCACTCGGGGTGTGGCTCGGGTCGTTGGGATCTGTGACGGTGGGCGGACGCGGGGCCGGGCCCGGGACCTCTTGACGGGGTTCGGGTGCGGGCATAGCGTCGCGAAGGCCCTGAGCAAGCGCTTAGAAAGGTCGTTCGTGCCGCACACCGACCCGACTCCAGCCACACCCGCTCCCGAGTCCGCTCCCGAGGCCGCGGCCGACTCCACCGCCGTGGCGGCTGCCCGGGTGGAGGCCGCGTTGACCGGGCCAGGGGGGCCGTTCGCCGTCGTGCGGGCCGAGGACGGGCCGCAGGCGGGCTCGCTCGTGTACGCGGACGGGCCCAGGACCCTGCGTGAGTTCGTGGAGACCACCTGGGCGTTCGGTGAGCAGTCGTTCCTGATCGCGGGGGACCGCAGCTATTCGTACGGGGAGTTCTTCGCCGCGGCCTCCGCGCTGGCGTGCCGGCTGAGCGAGGTGTACGGGCTTCGGCCGGGTGACCGGGCCGTGGTGGCGATGCGCAATCACCCGGAGTGGCAGATCGCGTTCTGGGCCGTCCAACTGGCCGGACTGGTCGCCGTCCCACTGAACGCCTGGTGGACCGAGGGCGAGTTCACGTACGCGCTCGACGACTCCGGGCCGCGGGTGCTCCTGGTCGACGGGGAGCGGCTGCCGCGGATTGCCGCCTGGGCGCGTACGTCCGGGGCCCGAGTGATCGTCTTTCACGACGAGGAGCGAGACGAGCGAGACGAGCGAGACGAGCGAGACGAGCGCGAGGAGCGCGAGAAGCCCGAGAAGCCCGAGAAGCTCCGGGTCGGTGGTGCGGGTGAGGCCGAGTCGGCCGGTCGGGTCGAGTGGTACGAGGATCTGCCCGCGCCCGATCCGTTCGCCGCGCCGCCGGACGTCGAGATCCGGCCCGAGGACGACGCGACGATCATCTACACCTCCGGCACCACCGGCAGGCCCAAGGGTGCCGTCGCCACACAACTCGCCCAGGCGGGCGCCGCGCGCAACCCCCGGTTCCACGCGGCGGCCTCCGCGCTCGGCCGGGGTGTCATCCCGGGGCAGGGACCCGCGCCCGTTTCGCTGCTGACGTTCCCGTTCTTCCACGTCGCCGCGTTCACCAGCTTCTACGCCGCGATGTCGGCGGGTGGCGCCCTCGTCCTGATGCGCAAGTGGGACGCGGAGGAAGCGCTGCGGCTGATCCGCGAGCACGGGGTGACGCACTACGCCGGGGTGCCGGCCACCGCGCTCCAACTGCTCGCCGCGGCGGCCAGGGAGGGGGACGGGCTGGAGAGCCTCCAGATGCTCAACACGGGCGGGGCCGCCGCCCCGCCGGATCTGGTCGTGCGGCTCACCGCCCGCTACGGCGAGCGGATCGAGCCGCGCAACGGGTACGGGCTGACCGAGACCAGCGGTGGCGTCCTGGCGAATTTCGGTGCCGACTACCGGCTGCACCCGGGCAGCGTCGGCCGCCCGACCCCCACCACGGAGGTGCGTATCGCCGATCCGGCGGGGGAGGCGCTCCCCGAGGGGGAGGTCGGTGAGCTGTGGCTGCGCGGGCAGGCACTGGTCCGGGGCTACTGGCGGGACGAGGCGGCGACGGCGCAGGCGTTCTCCGGTGGCTGGTTCCGCACCGGAGATCTGGCGGTGGTCCGCGAGGGGCGGATCAGCGTCGTCGACCGGATCAAGGACATGGTGATCCGCGGCGGTGAGAACGTGTACTGCGTCGAGGTCGAGGCCGTGCTGCACGACCACCCGGATGTCGAGGACGCCGCGGTCCTGGGCGTGGCCCACCCGGTGCTGGGCGAGGAGGTCGCCGCCGTCGTGCGGCTCCGGCCGGGTGCCGTTGCCACGGCCGAGGACCTGCGGGCGCATGTGGGGCGGAGCCTGGCCGCGTTCAAGGTCCCGGCCCATGTGGTGGTGTCCGGGGAGCCACTGCCCCGCAACGCCACCGGGAAGATCCTCAAGCGCGAGCTGCGTGGACCGGTGGAGCGGGAGGTCCGGGAGACGAGGGGTGAAGGGGAAGCGAGGGACGAAGGAGAGACGAGGGAGGCAGGGAAGGCGAGGGAGCCAGGGGAGGCGCGGGAGGTCAGGGGCGAGTGATCCTTACCCGGTAGTTCCCCTTGGCGTCCTTGTCGACCACCGATATGCGTATCCCGGTGGCCCGGTCGGTGAAGGTCTGGCCGGGCTGGAACGGGGCGTCGGAGAGTTCGGCGTGCACATTGGGCAGCCGGGTGCAGCCGCTGCTGTCCTTGGTGCTGTCCGCGACGGAGATGGGCCCCTGACCGGTGTCGACGTCCGAGCTGACCTTGTAGATCAGTACGCCGGGCCGGCAGACCGCCTGGTCGTTGCCCGCCTGGGTCCGTACCTCCACCGCGTAGCCGGATTCCGCGGTCAGCGGCACGAACGCCAGCTTCGTGCCGCCGCGGGTGGCCAGCGGTTCGAGGACGTGGTCGCTGGTGCCGGTCCCCGACGCGCAGTTGATCTGGCTGTTGTCCAGCCAGCCGAGCTTCCACTTGTGCCAGCCGAGCATGTCGTTGTTGGCGCCCCAGTCCTCGGACATGATGTCCCAGTGCCCGACGGAGCCGCCGCCCTCCATCGTGTAGAGGTCGGGCAGGCCGAAGACATGGCCGTTCTCGTGCGGCAGGACGCGGTACCCGGTCTGGGCGTACGACCCCGAGCCGTCGTCCTGCCTGCTGTAGACGAAGGACGTGTTGGCGAGCGGCACGCCGTCCGCGTACGGGGCGTCGTCGTTGCCCGAGAAGGTCACGGACAGCACGGTGTCCAGCGCGGAGGGGCCGGCGTTCGGGCTGACGAGGATGTTGACCAGGTCGTACGCGCTGAAGTCCACCTTCGGGTCGGCGGCGGCGACGATGTCCTGGACGAGGTGGCGGTAACCCGGCTCGTACGGTGATCCGCGCTCGATCCCGTATCCCGAGAACGGCAGTGGCATCCGCAGCCAGGACTTCACCGGGGCTTCCGGCACGTAGGTGAGCCGCCCGTACGAGCTGGTGCGGAACCAGTCGGTGGTCTGCGGGAAGAATTCGGCGAGCCGGTCCATGGCCGGCTCCTTCCCCGGCGCGTCCGGGAAGTCGACCATCAGGTTGAGCGCGTGGATCTGGCCGGTGGAGTGGGCGTAGCCCGGCTGCGTCGGCATGCCCTCCGACATCTGTACGCCCATGGTCGGCGATATCCGGCACGGGCCGAGCCCGGCCGATCCGGTGCTGGAGACGGGACCGGCGGAGGCCCGGCTGGGAAGGGGGAGGGTGTTGCTGGCCGAGGCCAGCGCCGCGATGACCAGGGCTGTTGCCGCGCCAAGGGCGACCGGGTGGCGGTGCTTGCGTATCCGGTGGCGGGGCTGCTGCATGGAGGCGCCTTCGGGGCCGCGGCAGCCGGCCGTCCCTGGCTGCGCTCTGCGGATCAGCCTGTGTCGGGTGGTGCGGCGCCGCGCGTTGGGTGCGCCGAAGGGGTGGGATTTTCCCGTTCCCGGGTGACGTGACCCAGGTCACGCCGGGCCGGGAAATAACCGGGGAGCACTTCCCCGTTTGCACCGGTGTCCCTGCGAAACGGGGAGGCGCTCCCCGGTTACGCGGAGGGGTCGCCCCGGTGACGCGGGTATGAACAGCTCAGCACGGACCAGGAAGAGAACCAGGAAGAGAAGGAGCGCCGTCGTGGACACCGCCGCTCGTACCGTCGCCGGAACCGCGCAGCCGCGTACGCCCCGCCCGCGGGCCGACGCGCTGCGCAACCGGGAGCGGATCGTGACGGCCGCGCGCGAGATGTTCGTCGAGTTCGGGCCGGATGTGCCGCTCGACGAGGTCGCCCGCCGCGCAGGCGTCGGCAACGCCACGCTCTACCGGAACTTCCCCGACCGGGCCGCGCTGACCCGCGAGGTCGTCCTCGCGGTCACCTCCCGCACCACTGATCGCGCCGAGGAGGCCGCGAGCAAAGGGGGAGACCCCTTCGTCGCGCTCAGCCGCTTCGTGCACGCGGCGGCCGACGAACGGATCGGGGCGCTGTGCCCGATGCTGTCCGGCGGCTTCGACAAGGATCATCCCGAACTGCTCGCCGAGCTGCGGCGCCTCGAAGAGGCCGTCGAAGGGCTCGTCGGGCGCGCCATGTCCGCGGGGCGCCTGCGTACCGACATCGCCGTCGGTGACGTACTGGTCGCCCTCTCCCAGCTCACCCGGCCGCTGCCAGGCATCGCCTGTATGAACATCGACCGGTTCACCCACCGCCACATCCAGCTGTTCCTGGACGGACTGGAGGCCCCGGCCCGGTCCCGACTGCCCGGAACGGCGGCGACCTTGGAGGACCTGCGGCGCCGGACCTGACCCTCGCGCCGGGCCCCTGAGACGGCTGCCCGGCCGCGCGTCCGCCACGCCTCGACCACGCCTTTCTTCCCGATCCGTGCCCGACCCGTGCCCGACCCTCGCCGACCCACGTCCGACCCTCGCGCTCACCGAGCGTCTCCGAGCTTCTCCGTGTGCGCGGTTCCTGACCGCTTCACGGTTCCTGACCGCTTCACGGTTCACGACCGCTTTCACGGTTCACGACTTCGCGCGCCCGAGCGCGCCCTTAGGTGGCTACTCCCATGTCAAAAACAGCTGATGTCCGACTTCCTGATCCGAGTCGCTGGAAAGCGCTGGCGTTCATCGCGCTCGCTCAGTTGATGGTCGTGCTCGATGCCACGATCGTGAACATCGCCCTGCCGCACGCCCAGACGGACCTGGGCATCACGGATGCCAACAAGCAGTGGGTCATCACGGCCTACGCCCTCGCCTTCGGCGGGCTGCTGCTCTTCGGAGGCCGGATCGCCGACCTCTGGGGCCGTAAGCGCACCTTCGTCGTCGGTCTGATCGGTTTCGCACTGGCGTCCGCGCTCGGCGGAGCGGCCCAGAACCAGGGCATGCTCTTCGGCTCGCGCGCCCTCCAGGGTGTGTTCGGGGCCCTGCTCGCCCCCGCGGCCCTCTCGCTGCTCGCGGTGATGTTCACCGATGCCAAGGAGCGCGCCAAGGCGTTCGGCATCTACGGTGCGATCGCCGGTGGCGGTGGCGCCGTCGGCCTGATCCTCGGCGGCTTCCTCACCCAGACGCTGAACTGGCGCTGGACGTTCTTCGTCAACATCCCGTTCGCGATCGTCGCGGCCCTGGGCGCGTACTTCGTGATCCGCGAGCCGGCCGGCAGCCGTAACCGCTCGTCGCTCGACATCCCGGGCGTCGTCCTGTCCGCGCTGGGTCTGGTCTCGCTGGTGTACGGATTCACCCGCGCCGAGTCCAGCGGCTGGTCGGACCCGATGACCATCGGTACGTTCGTCGCCGCGGGCGTGCTGCTGCTGGCCTTCGTGCTGACCGAGTCCAAGGTCAAGTCGCCGCTGCTCCCGCTGCGTGTCCTGATGGACCGCAACCGCGGTGGCGTCTACCTCTCGCTGGGCCTCGGCGTCATCGCGATGTTCGGCCTGTTCCTCTTCCTCACGTACTACCTGCAGGTCGTCCAGGGCTTCTCGCCGATCAAGACCGGCTTCGCCTTCCTCCCGATGATCGCGGGAATGATCACCGGTTCGACGCAGATCGGTGCCCGGCTGATGACCCGGGTTCCGGCCCGGATGCTGATGGGGCCCGGCTTCCTGACCGCCGCCGTCGGCATGCTGATACTCACGCAGTTGCAGGTCGACTCGTCCTACGCGGCGGTCATCCTGCCGGGGCAGCTCCTGATGGGTCTGGGCATGGGTACGGCGTTCATGCCCGCCATGTCGCTGGCCACGCACGGTATCGAGCCGCGTGACGCGGGTGTCGCCTCCGCGATGATCAACACCTCGCAGCAGGTCGGCGGTGCGATCGGCACGGCGCTGCTCAACACCATCGCCGCCTCGGCCGCCACGGCGTACGCCACCTCGCACGCCGCGCTCGGTGCCACCGACCCGGAGCAGCTGAAGCTCCAGTCGATGGTGCACGGCTTCACCGGCGCCATCTGGTGGGCCGTCGGCATCCTGGTGGTGGCCTCCGCGATCGCGGTGACCTTCATCAACGCCGGCCGTCCCTCGTCGGTCACGACGTCCGGCGGTACCGGTTCGGGTTCCGCCGACGGTGTCGAGGACGAGCTCAAGATCCCGGTCGTCGCTCACTGACCCCGGCGCACAGGCCTCTGCCCCGGTTCCGTCCGACGGAACCGGGGCAGAGGCCTGTGCGGTGGGTGGTGTACGTGGGTCAGCGGAGCCAGGGGAGGTCGGCGTTCGGGCCCTCCGGCTGTAGTCCGGCCGCGATGACCTGCATGATCTCGCCGAGCGAGCGCACCTGCTCGGGGGTGAGCCGGTCGAACATGGCCTGGCGTACGGCGCTGACGTGGCCCGGTGCCGAGCCGCGGAGCATCTCGTGGCCCTCGTCGGTGAGGACCGCGTTCTGGCCGCGCTTGTCGGACGGGCAGTCCTCGCGGCGCACCCAGCCGCTCTTCTCCAGCCGGGCGACGGCGTGCGAGAGCCGGGAGCGGGTGATCTTGGCGTCCTTGGCCAGCTCGGTCATCCGCTTCTGGCGGCGGGGTGCCTGGGAGAGCTGGACGAGCAGTCCGTAATAGATGTGCGGCATACCGGCATCACGCTGCAACTGGCGGTCGAGATGATCCTCCAGCAGCGTGGTGGCGTGGAGGTACGCCCGCCACACGCGCTGTTCTTCGTCGGTGAGCCAGCGCGGCGCACCGGTGGATGCCGTGGTCATGTACTCCACTGTACGACCTTTTCTTGAAAGTTGAACTAGATAGAGCTAAGGTCTCCGAACGTAGGAACTTGAAGGTTAAAGAAGTGTTCCTTCTGAAGGCCCAGTAGAAGACTTACCTTGAGCAGCAGCGGATGGGGAGTGCCATGACAGTCACCGCGGAGCGCATGCCCGCCCTCTACCTCTCCCACGGCGCCCCGCCGCTGGCCGACGACCCGGTCTGGCCCGGCGAACTGGCGGCCTGGTCCGCCGGGCTGCCGCGGCCCACGGCGGTCCTGATGGTCTCGGCCCACTGGGAGGAGGCCCCGCTCGCCCTCGGCGCCACCGAGACGATTCCGCTCGTCTACGACTTCTGGGGCTTCCCCGAGCACTACTACCAGGTGCGGTACGCCGCGCCGGGTGCCCCACGACTGGCCGAGAGCGTCCGCAAACTGCTCCGCGGAGCCGGTACGCCGGTCCAGGACATCCCGGACCGCGGACTCGACCACGGGGCGTACGTCCCGCTGGTGGAGATGTTCCCGGAGGCCGACATCCCGGTGCTGCAGATCTCCATGCCCACGCTGGACCCGCAGAAGCTGATGGACATCGGACGCAAGCTCGCGCCGCTGCGCGACGAGGGCGTCCTGATCGTCGGCAGCGGCTTCTTCACCCACAACCTGGCCGCGCTGCGGCATCCGGGCGGCGGTACCCCGGGCTGGTCGGCGGAGTTCGACGACTGGGGGAGCCGCGCGCTCCAGGCGCGGGACATCGACGCGCTGCTGGACTTCGAGAACAAGTCCCCGGCGGGCCGGCTCGCCCATCCGCGCACCGAGCACTTCGCCCCGCTCTTCGTGACGCTCGGCGCCGCGGAGCAGGAGCTCGACCGGGGACGCAGCGTGATCGACGGGTTCTGGATGGGACTGGCCAAGCGCTCTCTGCAGTACGGCTAGGACGGCGCAGTACGGCCAGGACGGCCCGGGGGCGGTCCTAGCCGGGGCCTGTCCGGGTGGCGGTTCGCTCGCCGGCCGGACAGGCCCCGGTTCGTGGCAGGGGTCAGAGCACCGGAGGGTTCAGTTCGATCGAGCGGAGCGCGGCCGCCAGCGCGGTCGGGTCGCCGACGTCCAGTGCGGTGTCGGTGAACTTGATGGTGTGGTCGTCCCCGTGCGCGGCCGCCCGCGCGAAGATCTCCTCGGAGGCCAGGCCGTCGGGCACGGCCGGGAAGTCGGCCGGCCGCGCCGGGGAGTACGCGGCGGTGACCGCCGCGCCGGCCGCCCACGCGGCGTCCAGGCTCGGCGCCCACAGGTCCCGGGGGAGCGCCGGCAGCGTACGCAGGACGGCGTTGGGTGCGGTGGCGGCGTGCACGAGCATGACCGGCGAGCCGTGCGCGTACGCCGCGTAGCGGTGCGTCGCGGCCCGTACGAGCTCCTCCAGGCGGGCTCGGGCGGCATCCGGGTCCGTCACGGGCCGCTGCGGCCACAGCGGGAACGCGGTGAGCTGTCCCAGCCGTTCCCGGATGCCGCCGCTCTGGTCCGGCACCCGGTCGACCGCGTCCAGCGCGGCAGCGGCGCCGGGCGCGGGGGCGAGTGGCACCAGTGGGGGCAGCGGCTGGTGGCGGGCGGCCCAGTAGCCGAGCCCGTGGGCGAGTTCCGCGACGCGGGGCGCGTTCTCCCCGGAGTCCAGCAGGGTGCGTACGCAGTGGCCGACCCGGATCACCGGGTGCGTGGCCCCGGCCGCGATGCCGGGGAGCAGTCGGGGCCACCACTCGGCGAGGACCTCGCGCCACGGACGGTCGGCCGTCTCCCGTTCGAAGTACGCCGTCCAGTCGGCGATGCGGCGGGGGTCGCCGAGCGCCTCGCGCCAGTTCGCCGGGGTCACCTCGGTGAACCGGTCCGGCATGTCCTCCAGTTTCGCGCGGTAGTGGTCCAGCCATCGGTGCACCCCGGGTGCCTGGCCGTGGTGCACCAGCGCCTCCACGGCCATCGGGGCGTGATTGCTCAGCCAGCCCTCGCGTTCGGGGCCGAAGGAGTGGAGCCGTTCCAGTGCCTCGTCGAGCGTGCCGGAGGTGTCGGGATTCCTGCGTGTCGTGTCGTCCATGCGGCATCACGCTAGGCACCGCGGCGGCTCTCCGTAACGGGCTGTGGACCTAGGGACACAACGGGCTGTGGACCTAGGGAGGTGACGGGCTGTGGTCCTAGGGAGGTGACGGGCTGCGGTCCTAGGGAACGCGGCGATCGGGACTAGGTCCAATGCCGTTCGGCCAGGGTTCGATGTCCGTCGACATTACGGACATCCTGAGCAACCTGGAGCCGGTGCGGGTCGTCTTCAAGGGTGGAGCGGGAGCGCGGCCGGAGAGGGTGCCGTTCCGGGGCGAAGGGAGCCGTGCCGGATGTGAGGGCGGTCTCACGTGCGTAAGGGTTGTAAGGGGTTGCAGATGGCCGTCAAGGCCCGCACATCGCTCTCGATACCTGGTCTGACCTGCGTCTGTGCCCCTCACCGCACCATGTGTCCTGCGCCGGTGGCGCGACAGGGTACTGCATGAGCGCGAAATTCAATGCCAGGCATGGGAATTCTGTCCGGATTCCAGTCGTTGTTTCCATCGGAAGCTGGGCACCCGAAAGGGTGTCGCGACCTACTCAGCAAGGAGCACGCATGGCAACCCGTGCCGTCGCCCGTCGTTCGTCCGCCACCGGCGGGACCAACCGGGCAAGCAGTGTTCGCGCCGTGGGCGGGGAGATCGCCGATCGCGACCTGGTCGGCATGTACCTGGACGAGATCGCGCGCACGCCGCTGCTCGATGCCGCCAAGGAGGTCGAGCTGTCGCAGATCGTCGAGGCGGGCGTCTTCGCGCAGCGGATACTCGACGGCGTGGTGGAGAGCGATGCCGGTGGCGCCTCGCGCGAGGAGCTCGAGGCGCTGGTCGCCGAGGGCGAGCGCGCCAAGGACGTATTCATCCGTTCCAACCTCCGACTCGTGGTGGCCGTCGCCCGCCGGTATCCGCGGGCCGGGCTGCCCCTCCTCGACCTGATCCAGGAGGGCAACGCGGGCCTCGTGCGTGCGGTCGAGAAGTTCGACTACGCCAAGGGCTTCAAGTTCTCCACGTATGCGACGTGGTGGATCCGGCAGGCCATCACCCGCTCCATAGCCGACCAGTCGCGCACGATCCGGCTCCCCGTCCACCTGGTGGAGGAGCTCGGCCGGATCCGCCGGGTGCAGCGCGAGTTCAACCGCGAGCACGGGCGCGACCCGGAGCACGCGGAGATCGCCGCCGAGCTGGACTCCACGACCTCGCGGGTCGGTGACGTGCTGGACTGGGCCCGTGACCCGGTCAGCCTGAACATGTCGGTGGACGACAACGGCGACACCCAGTTCGGCGACCTCCTGGAAGACACCTCCGCGGTGTCTCCCGAGCAGTCGGTGATGACACTGCTGCGCAGCGAGGAGCTGGAGGAGCTGATCGGCAGGCTCGACAACCGCACCGCCTCCATCATCCGGATGCGGTACGGCATCGAGGACGGCCGTGAGCGGACGCTGACCGAGGTGGGCAAGCAGCACGGGCTGACCCGGGAGCGAATCCGCCAGATCGAGAAGCACGCACTGCTCGAACTGAAGCGAATGGCTCACGACACGGGCTTTGACGCTGCGGCGTGAGCCGAAGTCCAGTAACCTCCGAATTAGGCCGCTTCACATCGGCCCCCTGAGCTGAGTCCCGGCGCCCACCCCCCCCTGGCGCCGGGGCTCATCCTTTTTCCGCTCATCCTTTTTTCCGGGATCCGGCCCTGTGCCTGTGCCTGTGCCTGTGCCTGCGCCTGTGCCTGCGCCTGTGCCTGTGCTCAGCCCTCAAGGGCCGCGGAGGACGCCGCACGGGTGAGCCTGCCGCCCAGCTCGTTCAGATGCGCCACCAGCTGCGGTGGCCGGTGCACGGTGAACTCGCACTCCGCCAGCGCCAGCCGCACCGCCACCCACTCCAGTGAGTCCGCCAGCACCGTACGCAGCAGGCAGCTGTGCTCGCCGGTCGGCTCCAGCGGCCCGATCGCGGCGGGCAGCCGCGCTCCGACGAACTCCGCCGAGGCCGCGAAGCTCACCTCGACCGCCACCCGCGGCTGGATGCGCGACATGGAACGGCTCAGGAACTCCGCCGCGTCACCGGTGGGCAGCTCACGGGGTGCGAAGCGGGCCCCGGTCGCGAGCGGATCGCTCACCCGGTCGACGCGGAAGGTGCGCCAGTCCTCCCGCTCCAGGTCGTACGCGACGAGATACCAGCGCCACCCCGTGCTGACCAGGCGATACGGCTCGACCTGCCGCCGCGTCTCGGCGCCGTCCCCCGCGCGGTACGCGAACCGCAGCCGCTCCCGGCCGGTGACCGCCGACGCCATCACGGTCAGCGTCTGCGGGTCGATCGTCGCACCGTCACCGCGGGTCAGCGGCACCGTCGCGTTCTGGAGGACGGAGACCCGGTGGCGCAGCCGCGAGGGCAGCACCTGTTCCAGTTTGGCCAGCGCCCTGACCGAGGCCTCGTCGACGCCCTCGATGGCGTGACCCGCCCCGGCCCGCAGCCCCACCGCGATGGCCACCGCCTCCTCGTCGTCCAGCAGCAGCGGCGGCATGGCCGTGCCGGCGACGAGCCGGTAGCCGCCGACCGCACCGCGCGACGCCTCGACCGGATACCCCAGGTCGCGGAGGCGGTCGATGTCCCGGCGGATGGTGCGCGGACTGACGTCGAGCCGGTCGGCGAGCTCACTGCCCGGCCACTCCCGCGGCGTCTGGAGCAGTGACAGCAGATTCAGCAGTCGTGCCGGGGTGTCGGTCATGTCACCCAGGATGCCCGCCCAATGGGTCACGAGCTGACCTAATAGGCCCTTAACTTCTTCATATGACTTCTTCCGCACCCCAGCCGTCCGGGGCGGCCGCGACCGCGGTTTCCTCGGACTCCTCGGACCGCCGCCGGTGGTTCGCGCTGGCCATCGTGATGACCGCGGCCTTCATGGACCTGGTCGACGTCACGATCGTCAACATCGCCATCCCGAGCATCCAGCGGGACACCGGTGCCACGTTCAGCTCTATCCAGTGGATCACCGCCGGATACGCCCTGGCCTTCGCCGCGGGGCTGATCACAGGTGGCCGGCTCGGCGACATCTACGGCCGCAAGCGGCTGTTCCTCATCGGCATCGCCGGCTTCACCGTGGCCTCCGCGCTCTGCGGCTTCGCCGCCAACCCGGAGATGCTGGTCGCCTCCCGCATCCTCCAGGGCGCCACGGCCGCGCTGATGGTCCCGCAGGTGCTGTCGATCGTGCACGCCACCTTCCCGGCACACGAGCGCGGCAAGGTCTTCGGCCTCTTCGGCGCGATCGTCGGCCTCGGCGCCGTGTCCGGGCCGCTGCTGGGCGCGCTGCTCACCGAGTGGAACATCGCCGGCCTCGAATGGCGTCCGATCTTCCTGATCAACCTGCCCGTCGGCATCGCGGGGCTGATCCTGGGGCGCAAGTTCATCACCGAGTCCAAGGCGCCGAAGGCGCTGCGCCTCGACCTGACCGGCGTGGTGCTGGTGACGGCGGGCATGCTCATGCTGATCTATCCGCTGACCCGCGGCGAGGAGCTGGGCTGGCCGCTCTGGGGTTACCTCTCCATGGCCGGCAGCCTCGTGGTGTTCCTGGTCCTCGTGCTCTTCGAGCGGGCGAAGGCGAGCCGGGACGGTTCGCCGCTGGTCGAGCTGTCGCTGTTCCGGGTCAAGAGCTTCGCCGCGGGCATCGCCGTGCAGCTGACCTTCGGCATCGGCCTCGGCATCTTCTTCCTGGTCTGGACGCTGTACATGCAGGAGGGGCTCGGCTGGAGCGCGCTGCGGGCCGGCACGACGGGGATCCCGTTCTCGGTCGCCGTCTCGTTCGCGGCCGGGATCTCCGTGCAGAAGCTGGTGCCGCGCTTCGGCCGCAAGGTCCTCCAGGCGGGGGCGCTGCTGATGGTCGCCGGGCTGCTGCTCTACATCTGGGAGTCCGACCGCTACGGCATGGGGATCACGTCCTGGCAGATGGCGTTGCCGCTGGTGGTCATGGGCATCGGCATGGGGCTGATCGTGGCCCCGCTGGCCGACGCGGTGCTGTCCGAGGTGCCCAAGGAGCACTCCGGTTCCGCCTCCGGGCTGTTCAACACCGTGCAGCAGATGGGCAACGCGCTGGGACTCGCGCTCGTCTCGGTCGTCTTCTTCGGGGCGATCGGTGACAGGCTCACGCCCGCGCAGGTGGGTCCGGCGTTCGCCGACGCCTTCGAGCAGTCGCTCTGGTGGGTGGCCGGCGTGCTCGCGGCCATCTTCCTGCTGATGTTCGCGCTCCCGGCCCGGCCGAAGCAGCACGTGGAGGGCGGCGAGGCGGCCACCGACGCCACCACGGAGCCAGTGATTGAGCCCGTGAACGAGTCCGCCGACGAGTCCGCCCACGGGCCCGCCGACGAGCCCGTGCTCACGCACTGAGCGGACGGGGCGGACGGGGCGGACGGGGCGACGGAACGGGGAACACGATGGTGCCCGCACTCCCTCGGGGGGTGCGGGCACCGTCATGTCCGGTACGCGGCACGAGGTGGTTGTACGCGGCACGGGGTGGTGGGGCGCGCCGCGCCGTCGTACCCCGTGCGGGCCCTCCGGAGCGGTCAGCAGATGCGCGTACGGCTCTCCATCGCACCGCGTGCGGTCTCCTCGTCGCCGTACACCTCGCACATGTGGCGGCCGTCGGGCGTCGCCGTGTGCTCGACCTCCCACAGGCTCGTCTCGCTGCCGTCCAGGAGTAGGAAGGCGTGCTCGTACAGCGTGAAGCCCGCGTCCCGCCCGTCCACCTGGCACTGCCGGCCGAAGATCTGCGTGATGTGGTGGGCGAAGGCGGCCCGCAGCAGGTGGGCGGTCTCCTCGCCCGGCACGTTCCCGTTCTCCGCGCGGCGCAGCACGCGGCGGGCGTGGTCCGCGGAGTTGTCCGGGGCGTACATCCGGGGGAGCGGTGCCGGGGGCGCGGCCATCAGGGCCGCGAGGACCTCCAGATCGGCCTGCGGCCCGTCGTCCCCGAAGACCGGGGCGTCGCAGAACCCGCCGGTGAGCCTGGCCGCGGCGATGTGCACGTCGCCCTCGTCCTCGTACAGCTCGTGCTGCCGGGCACCGGGCTGCGAGCCGTGGCGGGGGTCCCCGACGTCACGCTGACCGCAGTGCACCAGCTCCCAGAGGACGAACGGGCTGCCGTCGGCCAGCAGATACGTATGCCGGTACGTCTCGCGGTGCAGGGCCGAGCTGTGGTGCGAGGAATGCAGGGAGCTGCTGTGGGCGAGCGCCGTGCCGAGCCGCTCCACCGTGCTGTCGGTCAGGTCGAACGAGTTGAGAGCCCGTCGCAGGAGTCGCTCGAGGTGCTGCTCGGTTGTCTCGTACGGATCGCTCAAGGTGCTTCTCCAGGCCGTCGCCGCGTGTTACCCGATGCGTGCTTAACGTAGTCCCTGGGTCTGACATCGTGACCGGGCTTCCGGAAAACGTACGACGCACGCAGAAGGTTCCCGGCGATTTGCCCGAACTTCCCTACGTAGAGGCCGAGTCGGTTGCGGCGCCGCTGCCCTCCTCCGGCCGCCGCGGACGGTGCCGTGTGCCGTAGAGATCGCTGTACGAGAGATAGGTGGCGCCGCCCTCGCGGCCGCTGACGCCCGCCGCCGCCCGCACGGCCTTCACGATGGCTCGGGTCACGGCCTCCGCACCCGCTGCCAGCAGGTCGTTGAGCGCGATCGGGTTCGCCGGGTCCAGCGTCCGTCCGCCGGTGGCCAGTGCGAAAACGGTGTCCCCGTCGGTCAGCAGATGCACGGGCCGGACGGCGCGCGCCAGCCCGTCGTGTGCCGTGCCCGCGAGCTTCTGTGCCTGCGCCGGGCTGAGGTCGGCGTCCGTGGCGACGACGGCGAGCGTGGTGTTGAGCGGGGGGCGCGCGTTCGCGTCGTGCGCCTGCGCCAGGCGCTGTTGCGCCGCGCGGTGGATCTCCGGCGCGGGGGTGACGGCCGGTTCGGCGGCGCCGTACTCCCCGTACAGCACTCCGGTACGGG
Organism: Streptomyces sp. NPDC087428; assembly: GCF_044744085.1. Classification (NCBI taxonomy): domain Bacteria; kingdom Bacillati; phylum Actinomycetota; class Actinomycetes; order Kitasatosporales; family Streptomycetaceae; genus Streptomyces; species Streptomyces sp. NPDC087428. The sequence goes on along the minus strand of NZ_JBIUXR010000006.1, from coordinate 307,049 downwards.
GGTCGAGCACCGAGCCCGCCACGTTCACCACGGCCAGCGCGCCCACCGTGATCCCGGACGGCAGCAGGACGCTCGCCGTCCCCACCCCGCCCTTCAGCTGCCCCGCGACCGCGCCGGTGCCCGCGCCGACGCACCCCTCGTCGACCGCCGCCCCCGGCTCCGTGCGCGCGGCGTCCTCCACGGCGGCCCGGCCGGTCGACGCGTCGGGGCGGGCCCGCCAGTCGCCGCCCCGGCCCAGGTCGAAGATGCACGCCGCCGGGACCACCGGAACGACCTGCGCCGGATCCGCGCCGACCCGCACGCCGCGCCCCTGCTCCTCCAGCCAGGCCATCACGCCGGACGCCGCGTCCAGCCCGTACGCGCTGCCACCGGTGAGGACCACGGCGTCGATGCGCTGCACCAGATTGCGCGGGTCGAGCGCGTCAGTCTCCCGGGTGCCGGGGCCGCCGCCGCGCACATCGACGGCGGCGACCGCGCCACCCTCGGGGGCGAGGACCACGGTGGTACCGCTGAGCGCCCCCTTGCCCGCGAGCGGCGCATGACCGACCCGCACTCCGGCGACGTCGGTCAGCGCGTCCAGCCGACCGTGCGCCGACCGACCGTGCTGCGGCTGCGGCTGCGGCTGCTGCGGCGGCTGGGGCGACTGCGACGGATTCGATGGCTGTGGCTGGTGTGGCTGGTGTGGCTGGTGTGACTGCTGTGGCGGCTGCGAAGGGTGATTCAGAGGGCTCGCGTTGTCCTGGCCTGTCATCCGGTACTCCTCGCGCTCGGGGTCGTGCTCGCGGTCGTGCTCGGGGCGTGGTGGTGGTCATTGTGCTGCGGCGGCCGGCTGCTGGGCAGTGGGAGGCGAACGTATCCGCGGCTGCCGTCCCGTCCCGACGCGCTCACCCCGTAGGGTCTTAAAACAGGAGCATTCGTCCCATACGTCTCTACGGTGGCGGAGTGACCGAGCCACCAGAACCCTCTGCCGCCGCGCACCCCGTACCCGGTACCGGCACCGGCTTGCCCGCAGCGGCCGGCAGCCCGCCGTCGCCCGACGTGTCCGTCCGCCCCGGTGCCACGAGCCCCCGGTCCGTCACCGCCCGCGCGACCGCGGCCGGCGTCGTCGTCTCCCTCCTGCTCGTCATCGCGATCGTGCTCGGCAGCGGGCTTCTGGAGAACTTCGACTCGGCCCTCCTGCCCTATGCCGTGGCCACCGTCTTCCTCGCCTTCGGAGTGGCCTACCGCTACACGGTCTGGGTCTCCGCACCCGGAGCCCGCAGGCTGTTCAGGAAGGGCTGGGGGAGCCTCTTCTCGGTAGCCAACTTCCGCAAGGCCCCCACGGCCCTGCCGAAGATGATCGCCACCTACCTCGGCTTCCAGAAGTTCCTCGGCGCCCGCTCCCACGCCCGCTGGGCCGCCCACCAGCTGATCTTCTGGGGCTGCATCCTCGCCTCCCTGATCACTTTCCCGCTGACCTGGGGCTGGTTCACCTTCACCTCCGGCAGCGGCTCCGGACCCGGCTACGAGATGCGTATCTGGGGATTCAAGATCATCGGATTCGACTCCCTGGACATCCTCGGCTGGCTGATGTTCCACGGCCTCGACATCGCCGCCGTTCTCGTGATCCCGGGCGCCTCCTACTTCCTCTGGCGCCGGATGAAGGACCGCGGCGCCATCACGGGCCAGCGGTTCGCCTACGACCTGGTGCCGCTGATCGCGCTCATCGTCATCTCCGTCACCGGCCTGCTGCTCACCTTCTCCTCGATCTTCCTGCACGGCGGCGGATACGAGTTCCTGGCGATCCTCCACATGGTGTCGGTGGTCTTCACCCTCATCTACATCCCCTTCGGGAAGTTCTTCCACATCGTCCAGCGGCCGGCCGCGGTCGGGATGCAGCTGTTCAAGTACACCGGCCGGCAGGACCAGAAGGTCTTCAGCTGCCGCCGCTGCGAGGAGCCCATCGACACCGCCCCGTACGTCGACAACCTCCGCGGCACCATGCGCGACCTCAGCCTCGGCTTCGACGCGTGGGCCGAGTACTGCCCGCGCTGCAAGCGGGTGCTGCGCGGCAGTGCCTATCTCTCCCAGGTGAAGAAGGGCTTCAAGTGACCGCGGACCCCCGAGCTGCCGGCTCCCGAGCGGCCGATCCCCGAGCGGCTGACCCCCGTGCGGTCGTGCCCCTCGACCCCTCGCTCGCGCCGCCGGGCACCCGCGCCTTCCGGGACGCGGGCGGCATCCCCGCCGACCAGTGGCACGCCGACCAGAACGGCGAGACGCTCGTCCCCACCCACTGCTGCTTCTGCGGCGTCCAGTGCGGGATGTATCTCCGCGTCGACCGTGCCGGCAAGGTCTTCGGCGTCGAACCCCGCAACCACGACATCAACCGGATGCGGCTGTGCCCCAAGGGCATCAACGCGTACCAGCAGGTCAACCACCCCGACCGGCTCACCGCCCCGCTGATGCGCCGCTCCCGCGACGAGGACTTCCGGGAGGTCTCCTGGGACGAGGCCCTCGACTTCACCGTCGCCGAGATCAAGCGCATCCAGCAGGCCCATGGGAACGACGCCTTCGGGCTGCTCGGCGGGGCCAGCCTGTTCTCCGAGAAGACCTACCTGGTCGGCAAGTTCGCCCGAGTCGCCCTCAAGTCCCGGCACGTCGACTACAACGGCCGACTCTGCATGGTCAGCGCCGCCGGCGCCAACAAGCTCGCCTTCGGCATCGACCGGGCCGGCAACCCCTTCTCCGACATCCTGCTCACCGACTGCCTGCTGATCGCGGGCTCCAACGTCGGTGAGTGCTTCCCCGTGATGACCCAGTACGTGTGGGGCGCCCGGGACCGCGGGGCCAGCCTGATCGTCATCGACCCGCGCGAGACGGCCATCGCCCGGACCGCCGACATCCACGTCGCCCTCAAACCCGGCACCGACTCGGCGTTCTTCAGCGCCGTACTGAACGTGGTCATCGAGGAAGGGCTCACCGACGAGACCTATCTCGCCGAGCACGCCACCGGCTGGGCCGAGGTGAAGGCCAAGGCCGCCGAGTACCCGCCGTCCAGGTCCGCCGAGATCTGCGGCGTCCCCGCCGAACAGATCGTCCAGGTCGCCCGCACCTTCGCCCGTGCGCCCAAGGCCATGGCCTGGCACGCCCGAGGTATCGAGCACCACTCGCAGGGCGTCGAGAACTGCCTCACCGTGATCAACCTCTGCGCGGCCACCGGGCACATCGGCAAACCCGGTGCCGGATACGGAACCATCACCGGCCAGGGCAACGGGCAGGGCGGCCGGGAGCACGGCCAGAAGTCCGACCTCCTGCCGGGCGGCCGCTCGATCACGAACGAGGAGCACCGCCGGCAGATCTGCGAGATCTGGGGCATCGAGGAGTCCGAACTCCCGCCCGCCGGAACGTCGATGATGGAAATGGTCTGGCAGATGCAGCGCCGCGAGATCCGCGGACTGATCGGCATCTGCAACAACCCGTTCGTCTCCCTCCCCAACTACAAGGTGGTCAAGGAGGGGTACGACGCGACAGAGTTCCACGCTCAATTCGACTTCTTCCTTTCCGAGACCGCTGCCAACGCCCATGTCGTCTTCCCCGTCACCACCTGGGCCGAGGACGAAGGGGTGATGGCCAACGCCGAAGCCCGTGTGGTCAAGCACAACAAGGCCCAGGACCCGCCCCCCGGCGTACGGACCGACACCTGGGTGATGTGCGAACTGGCCAAGCGCCTCGGCGCGGGCGACAAATTCGCCTTCGCCGATTCCCGCGAGGTCTTCGACGAACTACGGATCGCCTCCGCCGGCACCGTCAACGACTACTACGGCATCACCTACGAACGGCTGGAGGAGACGGGCGGAATCGCCTGGCCCTGCCCCTCCACCGACCACCCCGGCACCCCCCGCCTCTTCGAGGACGGCAGGACCTACCACCCTGACGGCAAGATCCATATGCAGGCCGTCGAGTGGCATCCGCCGATGGACCCGTACGACGACGAGCACCCCATGTCCCTCACCACCGGACGCACCGTCGCGCACTTCCTCTCCGGCAACCAGACCCGCCGCCTGGGCGCCCTCGTCGAACAGACCCCGCGCCCCTGGGCCGAGATCCACCCCTCCCACGGCTTCCGTAACGGGGAACCGGTCCGCGTCGTCACCCGGCGCGGCAGTGAGGTCTTCCCCGCCCTGGTCACCGAGGCGATCCGCCCCGACACCGTCTTCATCCCGTACCACTGGCCCGTTCCCACCTCCGCCAACGCACTGACCATCGATGCCCTGGACCCCCGTTCCAAGATCCCCGAGTACAAGGTGTGCGCGTGCCGTATCGAGCACGCAGAGAAGATCGACGAGGTCCCCGCACCCCCTGTCGCGCCGGGCCATGTCGCCTACCCGGAGACCCAGGTCTCCCGTACCGACCCGCTGCCGCCCACGTCCCCCCAGGGCCGTGGCACCTCGGAAAGGAGCTGAGGCCCGCATGATGGGCAGAACGATCTTCATCGACCCGGGGCGCTGCATCGGCTGCCAGGCCTGTGTCTCCGCCTGCCGGGAATGCGACTCGCACCGCGGCAAGTCGATGATCCACCTCGACTACACCGACGAGGGCCGGTCCGTCGCCTCCCTTCCCACGGTCTGCATGCACTGCGAGGACCCCGTTGCCCCGTGCGCCGAGGTCTGTCCCGCCGACGCGATCCTGGTGACCGCGGACGGGGTGGTGCAGCAGGCGGACACCACGCGCTGCATCGGCTGTGCCAACTGCGTCAACGCCTGCCCCTTCGGCGTCCCGAAGATCGACCTCCAGGCCAAGCTCCAGCTGAAGTGCAACCTCTGCTACGACCGCACCGCCTACGGCCTCGCCCCCATGTGCGCGACCGTCTGCCCGACGGGGGCGCTCTTCTACGGAACCGTCGAGGAGCTCCAGGCCGAGCGCCCCGGCGTCCAGGTCGCCGACACCTTCGTCTTCGGCGAGAGCGAGGTCCGTACCGGCGTGGCCATGGTGGTCCCTGCCGACCGGGTCCAGTGGCCGGTGCCCGGGGGCCTGCCCGTCGTGGAGATCAACGGGAAGGACGTCCGCCGATGAGCGTCACCGACCAGCCGCCCTCCCCGCCGCCCGCCGGGGACCCGCGTGAGGCCCTGCACGACCGGATCGCCGCGGACTCCCTCACCACCCGGCGCGACTACCTGCGGATCGTCACCACCGTCTCCGGCGGACTCGCCGTCGGCGGTCTCGGGGTCGCCGCCGGCATCCTCCCGCGCCACGGCGACCCCGACGACGCCAAGGCACCCGCACCGAAGAGGATCAGCGCCCGGCTGCTGCCCGGCGAGTCCCTCGCCTTCCGTTACCCGGACGAGGAAGACCGCGCGGTCGCCGTCCGGCTCAATGACGGGACCCTCGTCGGCTACTCGGCCATCTGCACCCATCTCGCCTGCGCCGTGCTCTGGCGGAAGGACCGGGGCTCCGAGGGCGAGCTGTACTGCCCCTGCCACGAAGGCGTCTTCGACGCCCGTACCGGCGAGGTCACCGCGGGACCGCCGCCCCGCGGACTGCCCAAGGTGGTCCTCACCGAGCAGACCGACGGCAGTATCTGGGCGGTGGGCACCACCCGCTCCGGCGAGAGCATCGAACAGGGGCTCTGCCGCCGGCTGGGCGAGGACCGCCCGGACCTCGCCTCCCGGATCGGCTGCCCCGGAGCCAAGAGGGGCGCCGAGGCTCCTGCCGCGGCCGGTGCCACCGGAGCCGACGAAGCCACCACGGCAACCGGCGCCGAGACCTCCGGCACCGAGACCTCCGGCAGGCGCACATGACCGACTCCCAGCAGCCCGAGCCCGTCCCGCACTACCCGGAGTACCACCCGGGCAGCTCCCGGCCCGAGCTCAACCGGCCCGTCCACGAGCGCTACCCGCAGATCCGGGCCACCAGCGGTTACGGCGATCCTCGCGTCCGCCACACCGGACCGGGGCCGGGAGCCGGCAGCGACCAGGAACCGGAGCGCTCCTCGAAGCTCACGGCCCGGCTGACCCTGGCCATGACCGTGGTCATCGGCCAGCTCTGGGGCCTGACCGTCATCGTCGACGAATGGATGGAGGGCAACTCCGGCACCGCCTGGTGGGGGGCCGGTTTCCTCTGCCTGTCGTTCCTCGTCGTGCTCGGCCTCTGGGCGCTCGACCCGAAGGACCGCTGACCGGCGGCCGCACGGCTGACCGCGGGTGCCCCGTCGGCCGCGGCTGCACCGCCGGCCGCAGCCGCACTGCCGGCCGCGGCTGCACCGCCGGCCGCAGCCGCACTGCCGGCCGCAGCCGTACCCTGGGGGTATGAGTACCGCCCCCGCCCCCGGACCGCGTGATCCGAAGCCGGATCCGTCGGACCGGCCCGAGCCCGAGCCCAGAGCGGCGCTGATCTTCGACGATCCGCTGGACCAGCAGTCCGCGGACGACACGGACCGGGGGTGGGGCGAGCGGGGCCCCTCCGGCGGCAGCGCCGCCGACCTGGCCCGCTTCCTCGACGAGAAGCCGCCGCACCACATCTGACTCCGCGCCCCGGGACCGGGCAGAGGAGCTACCGCACAGGGCCGCCTCGGGCGGTGTCCTACTCCTGCTCCGAACCCGAACCCGAACCCGACCCCGGGGCATCGCCACGGTTCAGCCCGGTCGGGCCGCCGCGCTGGGAGACCAGTGCGTCGCGGATCTCCTTCAGCACCTCCAGCTCGCTGACCTCCAGCGTCTCCTGCACGCCTTCCTTCGCCGCGAGCATCGCCGCGCGCCTGGCGAGGTACTTCGCCATCGGCAGGACCATCAGGAAGTAGACGACAGCAGCGGTGATGACGAAGCTGAGGGTGGAACTGAGCACCGAACCCCACAGGATCCGGATTCCCTCCGTCGCCTCGCCCGTCTTCGGGTCCGTCACGCAGGGGCCCTTGAGGCAGGAGCTGTAGTTCTCCAGGTCCTTGGTTCCGAACGCGCCGACGAGCGGATTGATGACGCCCTTGACGATCGCGTTCACGATGTTGGTGAACGCGGCGCCGATGACGACGGCGACCGCCAGGTCGATCACATTGCCGCGCATCAGGAAGGCCTTGAAGCCCTCCAGCAGATTGACCTTCTTCTTCTCGCTCAAGGGTGAGCCGTCCTTCGTGGGTGCCGTAAGGGGAACGAACTCCTCCGCAACCTACGGCAGTACAAGGAGAAACAACCCAATCCTGTTGTGTTGTCAGGTGACATGATGGTTCGTCAGTACGAATCAGCACAGAATCACCGCAAGTCCGGCTGAAACTCCCGCACCCGCCAGCGTCGCTGCCGTGGCTCTCGGCACGGACAGCACGATGAGTGCCCCGTTCTCCATCGAACCCTCGGTGGACGGCTGCGGTACCTGGGCCACTCGCGCGCTCTTCGCCAGTACCCGGGCGTCGGTCCCGGACCCCGCGGACGCGATCACGTCGACGCGGTCTCCGGGCCGGAGCAGTCGCACGGTCGCCGCATCCGCGATCCGCACCGGCGCCGATACCAGCCGGACCGGCAGCGATGCCCGCTCCCGCGCAGTCCCGGCGGTGTGTGCCGCGCCCGCTGTCGTACCCGCTGTGACACCGGCCGCTTCATGTCCCGCGTCACCGCCCCCGCCTCCACCCCCTCCGGCCCCCGAGGCGGCCAGCGCGGCAGCTGCCAGTGCCAGCCCGGCAGCCATCGCCCGCCGCCGGCGCCACGCGGCCCGCCACAGCCGGTGCCCGCCGCCCCCGCGCACCCGCAGCGGCGGGAACGCGGGCACCCCGCAGGGCGCGGGCGCGGGTGCACACGGCAACGCAGAGCCGGACGGGGCAGCGGACCGCGGAGATACGAGTGAGCCGAGCGAGCCGAGTGAGCTCGGTGAGCCGGTTGAGTCGGGTGAACCGGGTGAGCGCATGCCGAACACCGCCTGGGGTGAGGGAGTTGGGGAACCGAGTGGCCCCGATGAACAGACCTCACGATCCGGCATCCGAGAGATTCCCGCTGAGCCCTGTGGACGGATCGGCCGATGTGGAAAACTCCCTCACCCGCCGCGCCTCACCCGCCGCGCCTCACCCGCCGCGCCTCACCCGCCGCGCCTCACCCGCCGCGCCTCACCCGCCGCGCCTCACCCGCCGCGCCTCACGCCGCCGCCGAGCCCCGACCCGCACAACCCACTCACCCCGTACGCCCCACCCCCGTACGTCCCACCCCCGTACGCCCTACGGCAGCTCGATCCCCGTGTCGATCCCGTCCAGGGCGTGTGCGCACGGGCAGTCGCGGTCCGCCTCCGCGGGCAGCGCGGCCACCGCGTCGAAGAGGACCGAGCGCAGCCGGTCGACGTTGGCCGCGAACACCTTGAGCACCTCGGCGTGGGAGACGCCCTCGCCGGTCTCCGCGCCCGCGTCCAGGTCCGTCACCAGCGTCGTCGTCGTGTAGCAGAGCCCCAGCTCGCGGGCGAGGACGGCCTCCGGGTGCCCGGTCATGCCGACCACCGACCAGCCCATCGCCGCGTGCCAGCGTGATTCCGCCCGGGTCGAGAAGCGCGGCCCCTCGATGACCACCAGCGTCCCGCCGTCCACGGGCTCCCAGTCCCTGCCGCGCGCCGCCGCCAGCGCGACCCTGCGCCCCTCGGGGCAGTAGGGGTCGGCGAAGCCCAGGTGCACCACGTTCGGCACCACCCCGTCCGCACGGGCCTCCCCGTCGTAGAAGGTCTGGGCCCGGGTCTTCGTGCGGTCCACCAGCTGGTCCGGCACGAGCAGCGTTCCCGGCCCGTAGTCCGGCCGGAGCCCGCCGACCGCGCACGGGCCGAGCACCTGGCGTACGCCGACCGAACGCAGTGCCCACAGGTTGGCGCGGTAGTTGATGCGGTGCGGCGGCACATGGTGGCCGCGTCCGTGCCGGGGGAGGAAGGCGACCCGGCGGCCGCCGATCTCGCCGAGGAAGACGGAGTCGCTGGGCTCTCCGTAAGGGGTTTCCACGCGAACCTCGGTGACGTCCTCCAGGAAGGAGTACAGCCCCGAGCCGCCGATCACACCGATCTCTGCGTTCACCATGCGGTCACAGTAGCGGGGCCGGAAACGCCGGTACCCCGCCGAGTGGATCGGCGGGGTACCGGTCGAAGCAGGTGGGCCGGCGGCTCAGGCGGCCGACGTACCGCTCGAAGAGGACGAGGACGAAGAGGACGACGAAGACGCCGAGGAACCCGAGGAGGAGGACGTCGACGAGGACGAAGAGGCCGAGGACTTGGTGTCCGACCCCGTCGAGGACGACGATCCGGAACCGGAGGCCTTCGCGGCGGCCGGTGCGGGCGTGCTGCTCGACGACGAGCCGCGGCTGTCGTTCCGGTAGAAACCGGAGCCCTTGAAGACAATGCCGACCGCCGAGAACACCTTCTTCAGGCGTCCTTCGCAGTTCGGGCACACCGTCAGGGCGTCATCGGTGAACTTCTGCACCGCTTCGAGGCCCTCGCCACACTCGGTGCACTGGTACTGATAGGTCGGCACTTGTTCCTCCTGGCACTCTGACTCAATGAGTGCTAACGACGCTCCATAGTGACGTATTCCGCTGGATCAGTCCACCGTGACCGGCCCGCGGTGACCGATACCACGTGCCACGGTCCGTCCCGAAGTGCTCGGCACGAGCCTGGAACGCAGCGCCAGCAGGGTCGCCAGCGCCAGCACCGTACCCACCAGCGGCACCAGGAATCCGGTGCTCGCGCCATGGGCGTCGGCGAGCTGACCCGCGACCGTGACGGCCGCCGCCTGCCCGAGTGCGACCGCACCCGTCAGCCAGGTGAACGCCTCGGTCCGGGCGGACGCCGGGATGAGCGCCTCGACCAGCGTGTAGCCGCTGATCAGCGCGGGGGCGATGCAGAGGCCGACCAGCAGGCCGAGCCCGGCCAGCAGGGGTGCGGAGTGCACCGCCCACAGGCCCGACGCGGTCAGGGTCAGTGCCGTGTACCCGACGATCAGCCGGCGCCGCGGCCCGGTCTTCCAGGCGATGGCGCCGCAGGCGATCCCGGCCAGCATGTTGCCGGCCGCGAAGATTCCGTACAGCACCCCGTTCGAGCCGGGGCTGCCGATCTCCTCGGCGAAGGCGGTCAGCGAGACCTGCATGCCGCCGAAGACCGCGCCGATCCCCAGGAAGGCGACCGCGAGCACGCGTACGCCGGGCACCGACAGGGCGGAGGCGTGGCGCGGGGAGCCGGCGGGACCGGCGTCGCGCACGGCCGGCTGGGTGGCGCGCTGCGCGGCGAAGAACAGTCCGCCCGTCAGCGTCAGCGCGGCTTCCGCGATGAGCCCCGCCGCCGGATGCACCCCGGTGCACAGGGCGGTGGCGATGACCGGGCCGATGACGAAGGTGAACTCGTCCGTCACCGACTCGAAGGCGGCGGCGGTGGACATCAGGGGGGAGGCCTCACGGCCGGGCGCGGCCCCGAGTACGGCCGCCCAGCGGGCGCGCACCATGGGGCCGATCTGCGGGATGGACGCACCGGTCGGCACGGCCGCCAGGAACAGTGCCCAGAGCGGCGCGTCCGAGAGCGCGAGCACCGTCAGGGCCGACACGGAGGCCGCGTGCACCAGGACACCGGGCAGCAGTACGGCCCGCTGTCCGAAGCGGTCGGCGAGCTTGCCGGTCTGCGGCGCGAACAGGGCCATGGAGACGCCGCTCACGGCCGCGACGGCGCCCGCGCTGCCGTAGGAGCCGGTGGTGTGCTGGACCAGCAGGACGATGCCGATGGTCAGCATGGCGAAGGGCTGCCGTGCGGCGAAGCCCGGCAGGAGGAAGGTCCACGCACCTGGGGTGCGCAGCAACTGCCCGTATCCGGGGCGGTCGGAGACCGTGGACGCCACGGTCCATGCCTTTCTGCCGCCTGGTGGCCGTGCTCCTGCGGGGCGGGCCCGCACCTGGGTGCGGGCCCGGTCAGGAGCTGCCGAGAGCTGTCCTCTTCGCGCGGGACTGCGGTAGATGCCGGGCGCTCGCAGCAGAGGCGGAGGACGCCACGACCGCCATACGGTCGCGCCAGCTCTGCGTCAGGCAGAGTTGGTCGATCAAGATCGTTGAGTATCGGTGAAAGCGAATGCGGGTGGATCGGTCACTGCCCGACACGGGTGGCACGGCGATGCGGCACCGGAGTGCGTCACGGCCGTGCGGAGCCTGGGCGGATTTCCTTCATGGTACAGGCAGGTTTCCGGATGTACCTGTGATTGTGCGCCAGTCACCCTCTGTTACCTGAGAACACAGGCGTGTTCTCACTGGTGCGCCTTCTCTTCGCGGGCTTTCTCTTCACGAGCTTTCTCTTCACCGGCCTTCTCCCCGCGGGTCCTGGCCGCGCGGGTCTTCGCCTCACGGGCTTTCGTCTCGCGGGTCTTCATCTCCCGGGGCGTCGTCTCGTGCGCCTTCGTCTCGTCCGGCGTCCGGCCCAGTTTCTTCACGGCCTTGAGCGCGTTGGAGACGTGCGGTCCGGTGAAGGGCTCCGTGCCGGGATTCCCGTCGGTCCCCAGCCAGCTCGCCAGCTTGCCGCCCTCGCCGACCGCGCGCAGCCGCGCCTCGGTCGCGTCGCGCACCGGATCGGTCGTGATCACCAGCAGTTCGTCGCCGCGGCGCAGCACCGTCGGCGGGGTGGGCACGAAGCTCTTGTCGTCCCGCACGACGAGGGTGACCGCGGCTCCCGAGGGCAGCCGCAGCTCGCCGACCTCGACGCCGTGCATCTTCGACTTGGCGGGGATGGCCACCGACAGCAGATGTCCGCGCAGCCGCTCCAGGGGCGCCGACTCGATGCCCAGGTCGGCCGCCTCCGACGGGTCGTCGGCGATCTTGAGGGCCTTCGCGAGCCAGGGCAGGGTCGGGCCCTGGATGAGGGTGTAGACGATGACGAGTACGAAGACGATGTTGAAGACCCGGGTGGAACCCTCGATACCGGACACCATCGGAATGGTCGCCAGGATGATGGGCACGGCGCCGCGCAGCCCCGCCCAGGACATGAGGGCCTTTTCCTGCCACGGCAATCGGAACGGGGCCAGCGAGAGGAAGACCTCCAGTGGCCGGGCCACCACGGTGAGCACCAGGCCCACGACGACGGCGGGCCAGAAGTCGTCGAGCAGGTCGTGCGGGGTGACCAGCAGGCCGAGCAGGACGAACATGCCGATCTGGGCCAGCCAGCCGAGTCCGTCGGCGAAGCCGCGGGTGGCGGGCCAGTGCGGCAGCTTGGCGTTGCCGAGGATCATCGCCGCGAGGTAGACGGCGAGGAAGCCACTGCCGTGGACCATGGCGCCGGCCGCGTAGGCGGTCACCGCGATGGCCATGACGGCGATCGGGTAGAGGCCGGAGGCGGGCAGTGCCACGTGCCGCAGCCCGAACGAGCCGAGCCAGCCGACCGCGATGCCGATGGCCGCCCCGATCGCCAGCTCCAGTGCTATCTCGCCGACCAGTACGTACCAGTGGTCCACCGGACCGACGGTCGAGAAGGCCACCACGAGGATCACCACGGGCGCGTCGTTGAAGCCGGATTCGGCCTCCAGGACACCGGTGATCCGGGAGGGCAACGGCACCTTGCGCAGGACGGAGAAGACGGCGGCGGCGTCCGTGGAGGAGACCACCGCGCCGATGATCAGCGCCTGCCGCCAGTCCAGGCCGACCAGGTAGTGCGCTCCGGCGGCGGTCACGCCCACGCTCACCGCGACGCCGACCGTGGAGAGCATCGCCGCCGCGGGCAGTGCGGGTCTGACCTCTTTCCACTTCGTGCCGAGGCCGCCCTCGGCGAGGATCACGACCAGGGCCGCGTACCCGATGACCTGCGTCAGTTCCGCGTTGTCGAACTTGACGTCGAAGAGCCCGTCCTGCCCCATCACGACCCCGATGCCGAGGTACAGGAGCAGGCTGGGAAGCCCGCTGCGCGACGAGATCCGGACCGCCGCCACCGCGACGAGCAGGACAAGTGAGCAGACGAGCAGGAGCTCGTTGAGCGCGTGGACAGTCAGTGGCCGGTCCTTCCCTGCGAGCGCCTGCCGGATCGTGTTCCGGTGGCCGGTACTTCGTTACCTTACCTAATCTTTAACGCTTTCTTGATGCGTTCGAGTACTCGTGCGACCGCTACGCAATTCGAACCATCCCCATACCGCGTCAGAGGGGCTCCGGCGCTGCGCCTATGGTTGCTCCTGCACTCCCAGGACCACCCTGCCCCTCGAAGGACAGCGATGCCCGCCAACACAACCGCCTCTTCCGGCTCCACCGGTTCCGCCGGTGGCAGGCCGCGCAAGAAGAAGGGGCGACGCGCCCGCCTGATCGTGATCGTCCTGGTGCTGGCGCTTGTCGCGGGTATCGGATACGGCACGTACTGGTCCGTATCCACCGTGCGGGCCTCGTACCCGCAGACCAACGGGACCGCCCAGCTCGCCGGACTCGACAGCGATGTCGAGGTCAGGCGCGACAGCTACGGCATTCCGCAGATCTACGCGGACTCCGACGCCGACCTGTTCCGCGCCCAGGGATTCGTCCAGGCACAGGACCGCTTCTGGGAGATGGACGTCCGCCGTCACATGACGGCCGGCCGGCTCTCCGAGATGTTCGGGTCCGGCCAGGTCGAGACGGACTCCTTCCTGCGCACGCTGGGCTGGCGCAAGGTCGCCCAGGAGGAGTACGACCACGTCCTGTCCGCGGAGACCAAGAAGAACCTCCAGTCGTACGCGGACGGGGTGAACGCCTACCTCAAGGGCCGCGACGGCAAGGACATCTCCGTCGAGTACGCGGCGCTGGGCCTCACCAACGACTACAAGCCGACGGAGTGGACCCCGGTCGACTCGGTCGCCTGGCTGAAGGCGATGGCCTGGGACCTCCGCGGCAACATGCAGGACGAGATCGACCGCTCGCTGATGACCAGCAGGCTCGACGCGAAGCAGATCGAGGACCTGTACCCGCCGTACCCGTACGACAAGCACAAGCCGATCGTCGCCGAGGGCGCGATCTCCCCGGCCACCGGGAAGTTCGACCCGCAGACGGCGCCGTCCGACGGCCTCGGCTCGTCGACCGTGCAGGGCGCCACCGAGGGTCTCACCACCCAGCTCGGCGCGCTCTCCGACACCCTCGACAAGATCCCCTCGCTGCTGGGCCCGAACGGCACCGGCATCGGGTCGAACTCCTGGGTGGTCTCGGGCAAGTACACGACGACCGACAAGCCGCTGCTCGCCAACGACCCGCACCTGGCGCCGCAGCTGCCCTCGCTCTGGTACCAGATGGGGCTGCACTGCCGCAGCCTCTCCGCCACCTGCAAGTACGACGCCGCCGGCTACACGTTCTCCGGGATGCCGGGCGTGATCATCGGCCACAACCAGAACATCGCCTGGGGCTTCACCAACCTGGGCGCGGACGTCACCGACCTCTTCCTGGAGAAGGTCTCGGCGGACGGCTACCAGTACGACGGCAAGGTGAAGCCCTTCGTCACCCGCGAGGAGACCATCAAGGTCGCCGGCGGCAGGGACCGGCACATCACCGTCCGTGAGACCAACAACGGTCCGCTGGTCTCCGACCGCAGCGGCGAGCTGGAGAAGGTCGGCCAGAAAGCGCCGGTCACCAACGCCGCCCCGGACCGCGCGGACGGCTACGGGGTGGCGCTGAAGTGGACCGCGCTGGAGCCCGGCAAGTCCATGGACGCGGTCTTCGAGCTGAACCGCGCCAAGGACTTCACGACCTTCCGCGCGGCGGCCGAGCACTTCGAGGTTCCCTCGCAGAACCTCATCTACGCCGACACCAAGGGCCACATCGGCTACCAGGCGCCGGGGAAGATCCCGGTCCGCAAGTCCGGCGACGGCACGATGCCCAGCCCCGGCTGGTCCTCGGCGTACGGCTGGAAGAAGGACCCGATCCCGTTCGACGAGCTGCCGTACGAGTACGACCCGAAGCGCGGGTACATCGTCACCGCCAACCAGGCGGTCATCGACGAGGAAAAGTACCCGTACATGCTCACCAAGGACTGGGGCTACGGCACCCGCAGCCAGCGGATCAACGACCTCATCCAGTCGAAGATCAAGGGCGGCGGGAAGATCTCGACCGACGACATGCAGAAGATGCAGATGGACAACACCAGCGAGATCGCCACACTGCTGGTGCCCGAGCTGATGAAGATCAACATCTCGGACAAGGACGTCCGGGAGGCGCAGAAGCTGCTGGAGGGCTGGGACTACACCCAGGAGTCCGACTCGGCGGCGGCCGCGTACTTCAACGCGGTCTGGCGCAACATCCTCAAGCTTGCCTTCGGCGACAAGCTGCCCAAGGAGATGCGCGTCAAGGGCGAATGCCTCAACGTGCCCCCGGCCAAGAGTTCCGGCCCGGTCGACGAGCAGGACAGGCTGGTACGCGAATGCGGCCAGCGTGCCCCCGACTCGGCGCAGCCGGACGGCGGTGACCGCTGGTACCAGGTCGTCGAGAACCTCATGGACAAGCCGGACAGCGACTGGTGGAAGGCCCCGGCGAACCGCAAGGACAAGGCGACCGGGAACCGCGAGGAGCTCTTCGCCCGTGCCATGGAGGACGCCCGCTGGGAGCTGACGGCCAAGCTCGGCAAGGACATCACCACCTGGAACTGGGGCCGGCTGCACCAGCTGACCCTGAAGAACCAGACCCTCGGTACGGAAGGGCCCGGACTGCTCCAGCGGGCGCTCAACCGCGGACCGTGGAACCTCGGCGGCGGCGAGGCCGCGGTGGACGCCACCGGCTGGAACGCGGCCGGCGGCTACGAGGTCGTCTGGGTTCCGTCGATGCGGATGGTCGTCAACGTGGGGGACTGGGACAAGTCCCGCTGGATCAACCTCACCGGCGCCTCCGGGCACGCGTTCAGCGCGCACTACACCGACCAGACGGACAAGTGGGTCAACGGTGAGCTGCTCGACTGGTCCTACGGGACGAACGCGGTGACCGGCTCGACGACGGACACGCTGACCCTGAAGCCGTAGAGGCTTTGGCGGCGGGCGGGCCCGTGGTCCGTCAGCCGTCGCTGAAGCGCCGCGAGCCCGCCGGCGTCACCACCGCGTCCACGGGGTGGTCGTGCGGTTCCTCCGGGACCCGTGCGGCCACCTCGCCGTCGTACAGCAGGACGATCAGCGCCGGGCGCGCCCCGGCCGCAGAGAGCCGGGCCAGCACCCGGTCGTAGCTGCCGCCGCCGCGGCCGAGCCGCATCCCGCGCTCGTCCACCGCGAGGCCCGGCAGCAGTACCGCGTCGGCGTCCAGGACGGCGTCGGGCCCGAGCCGCTCCCCGTCCGGCTCCAGCAGCCCGCGACCGGCCTTCGCCAGGCTCCCGGCGCCCTCGTACGACGCCCAGTCCAGGTCGTTGTCCGGCAGGAGCACCGGCAGCAGCACCCGGACGCCCCGTGCGCGCAGCGCGTCCAGCAGGGCCCGGGTGCCCGGCTCGCGCCCCACCGAGACGTACGCGGCGACGGTACGGGCCCCGGAGAGCTCGGGGAGAGCGAGTGCGCGACGGGCCAGAACCGCGGCGGCCCGTTCGACGTCCTCCCCGGTCAGGAGGCGTCGTGCGGCGAGCAGTTCACGCCGCAGCAGCGCCTTTGCGGACATGTCGTCGTTCAACGGGGCACCCACAGATCTCTCGTACTGGCATATATGAGTACAAAGTTAACCGGAGACTCATCTTCCGCCCATGTACGCCGGTTAAGGTTCTGCGCATGACTCAGTCGAACCCCAGGATCAGCAAGGCTGTCATTCCGGCGGCGGGCCTCGGTACCCGCTTCCTGCCGGCCACCAAAGCCACTCCCAAAGAGATGCTGCCTGTCGTCGACAAGCCTGCCATCCAGTACGTCGTCGAGGAGGCGGTGGCCGCCGGACTCTCCGACGTACTGATGATCACCGGTCGCAACAAGCGTCCCCTGGAGGACCACTTCGACCGCAATTACGAGCTGGAGTCCGCGCTCACCCGTAAGGGCGACGCCGAACGGCTGCGCAAGGTCCAGGAGTCGAGCGACCTCGCCACCATGCACTACGTCCGCCAGGGCGACCCGCGCGGCCTCGGGCACGCGGTCCTGTGCGCGGCGCCGCACGTCGGTGACCAGCCGTTCGCCGTCCTCCTCGGCGACGACCTGATCGACCCGCGCGACCCGCTGCTGGCCCGCATGGTGGAGATCCAGGAGCGCGAGGGCGGCAGCGTCGTCGCGCTCATGGAGGTCCCGCGCGAGATGATCCACCAGTACGGCTGCGTGGCCGTCGAGCCCACCGCCGAGGGTGATGTGATGCGGATCACCGGCCTGGTCGAGAAGCCGGAGCCGGCCGACGCGCCCAGCAACCTCGCCATCATCGGCCGCTACGTCCTGGACCCCGCGGTCTTCGGGATACTGCGCCGGACCGAGCCCGGCCGCGGTGACGAGATCCAGCTGACCGACGCCCTGCAACTGCTGGCCGAGGACGAGAAGACCGGCGGCCCGGTGCACGGCGTCGTCTTCAAGGGCCGCCGCTATGACACCGGTGACCGGAGCGACTACCTCCGTGCCATTGTCAGACTCGCGTGCGAACGTGAAGATCTGGGCCCGGAGTTCCGGACCTGGCTCCGCAGTTACGTCACCGAGGAGATGTAGACCTTGAGCAGCACGATCTGGTCGGTGGACGAGCACCTGGAAGACATTCTCGCCGCGGTGAAGCCGCTCGAACCCATCGAGCTGCAACTGCACGACGCGCAGGGCTGCGTCCTGGTCGAGGACGTCGTGGTGGAGATCGCCCTGCCCCCCTTCGACAACAGCTCGATGGACGGTTACGCGGTCCGCGTCGCCGATGTGGAGGGTGCCACCGAGGAGTTCCCCGCGGTCCTCACCGTCATCGGTGACGTCGCGGCGGGCGACGCCGGACTCCTCGGCGACCAGCGGGTGGGGCCGGGCGAGGCCGCCCGCGTCATGACCGGCGCCCCGCTGCCGGCCGGTGCGGAGGCCGTGATCCCGGTCGAGTGGACCGACGGCGGCACGGGCGAGGGCCCCGCCGCCGAGATGCGCGCCCACAGCGACGCCCCGGAGGGCGCGGGCGGCGAGGTCCGCGTCCACCGCCCGGTGGAGGCCCGCGCCCATGTCAGGGACCGCGGCAGCGACGTCCGGCCGGGCGATCTGGCGCTGCGCGCCGGTTCGGTGGTCGGGCCACCGCAGATCGGGCTGCTCGCGGCGATCGGCCGTTCGACGGTGAAGGTGCGGCCCCGGCCGCGCGTCGTCGTCATCTCCACCGGCAGCGAACTGGTCCAGCCCGGCGAGGAACTGACCGGCGGCCAGATCTACGACTCCAACAGCTTCGCGCTGACGGCCGCCGCGCGCGACGCCGGAGCGATCTCCTACCGGGTCGGTGCCGTCACCGACGACGCGGAGACGCTGCGCGCCACGATCGAGGACCAGCTGATCCGCGCCGACATCGTCGTCACCACCGGTGGCGTCAGCGTCGGCGCGTACGACGTGGTCAAGGAGGCACTGTCCTCGGTGGGCGACGAGGACGAGCCCGGGAGCGGCATCGACTTCCGCAAGCTCGCCATGCAGCCCGGCAAGCCGCAGGGCTTCGGCTCGATCGGCCCCGACCACACCCCGCTGCTGGCGCTGCCGGGCAACCCGGTCTCCAGCTACGTCTCCTTCGAACTGTTCGTACGGCCGGCGATCCGTACCCTGATGGGCCTTCAGGACGTGAACCGCCCGACCGTCAACGCCACCCTGGCCTGCGACAAGGCACTGTCCTCGCCCGCCGGACGGCGGCAGTTCCTGCGCGGGACGTACGACGCGGAGGCGGGCACCGTCACGCCCGTGGGCGGCTCCGGATCGCATCTGATCGCCGCTCTCGCCCAGGCGGACGCGCTGATCGTGCTGCCCGAGGACGTCACCTCCGCCGAGCCCGGCACGGACGTCGAGGCGATCCTGATCCGCTGACGGGCGCCGGGTGGCGGTACGGTATCTGCCGCTGTGCCTTCCGGGGGACACCCCCCGGACCCCGGGCCCGCACCCCGGTGCGGCCCAGGGGCAACCGGCGCCCTACCGCTAGGCGGAGTTAGTTGAGTACGCAGAACAGGCTGACGCATATCGACGAGGCGGGCGCCGCCCGCATGGTCGACGTCTCCGAGAAGGACGTCACCGCGCGCGTCGCCCGTGCCAGCGGCCGGGTCCTCGTCTCGCCGCGTGTCATCGAACTGCTCCGGGGCGAAGGGGTCCCCAAGGGCGACGCCCTCGCCACCGCGCGCATCGCCGGGATCATGGGGGCCAAGCGCACCCCCGACCTGATCCCGCTCTGCCACCCGCTCGCCGTCTCCGGCGTCGAGGTCGACCTGAGCGTGGCCGACGACGCCGTGGAGATCCTCGCGACCGTGAGGACCACGGACCGCACGGGCGTGGAGATGGAGGCCCTGACCGCGGTGTCGGTCGCCGCGCTCACCGTCGTCGACATGATCAAGGCGGTCGACAAGGCCGCGGTCATCACCGACATCCGGGTCGAGGCGAAGTCGGGCGGCAAGTCCGGCGACTACCGCCGCACCGCGCAGGCCGGGGCGGACGCGTGAGCGCCCCGGTGAGGGATTCCACCGGCTACCGCGCCCTCGTGGTGACCGCGTCGAACCGCGCCGCCGCCGGGATCTACGAGGACAAGGGCGGCCCGCTGATCGCCGAGGCGCTGACCGGGCTCGGCTTCACCGTCGACGGTCCGCGCGTCGTCCCGGACGGAGAACCGGTCGAGCGGGCGCTGTGGGACGGGGTGGCCGCCGCGTACGACGTCATCGTCACCACCGGCGGTACGGGCATCTCGCCCACCGACGGCACCGCCGACGTCACCCGCAACGCCCTGGACTACGAGATCCCCGGCATCTCCGAGGCGATCCGCGCGGAGGGCCGGGACAAGGTCCCCACGGCCGCGCTCTCGCGCGGTGTGGCCGGTGTGGCCGAACGTACGCTCATCGTCAATCTGCCCGGCTCCACCGGCGGGGTGCGCGATGGGCTCGCCGTCCTGTCCCGAATCCTGGTGCACGCCGTCGACCAGCTCCGCGGCGGCGATCACCCCCGACCCGGGAGCCCGAGCTGAACGTCCCGACCTGGCCGGTGACCCTGGTGGACGGCGACGTCACCCTCCGGCCGATAAAGCTCCGCGACCAGAACATGTGGCGCGAGGTCAACCGGCGCAACCGGGACTGGCTGCGCCCCTGGGAGGCGACCGTGCCGCCGCCCGCCCCCGGCGGCCCGGTGGCCCAGCGCCCCACGTACCGGCAGATGATCCGTCATCTGCGGTCCGAGGCCCACGCCGGGCGGATGCTGCCGTTCGCCATCGAGTACCGGGGCCGGCTGGTCGGCCAGCTGACCGTCGCCGGGATCACCTGGGGCTCGATGTGCTCGGGCCACGTCGGCTACTGGGTCGACCAGGAGGTGGCGGGCCGCGGGGTGATGCCCACCGCGGTCGCCCTCGCCGTCGACCATTGTTTCCGCTCGGTCGGACTGCACCGGATCGAGGTGTGCATTCGCCCGGAGAACGCGCCCAGCCGGCGGGTGGTGGCGAAACTCGGATTCCGTGAGGAAGGGATCCGGCCCCGCTATCTGCACATCGACGGGGCCTGGCGGGACCACCTGATCTACGCGCTCACCGCGGAGGAGGTGCCCGACGGGCTGCTCCGGAGGTGGCGGCGGGCCCGGCCGGAGCACCCTGAACATCACACTAAATGAAATGTGTGTTCGAAATTGATCGCTGTTTGACTGCTAACAGACAGGCAAACGCCGACTGCTGATCCGAACAATCACAAAAAAAGTCCGTGATATCAGCCGGATCGCGCGACACACCGCGCCAATTGGCGGATGCCTCCAGGCAAACCCCTCTACGGTGTGAGATGTGAGCAGCAGCGGCCTCATCTACGCAGTCATCGTCGGGGCCTGGGCCGCCTACTTGGTGCCGATGTGGCTCCGCAGGCAGGACGAGCTCAACGAAGCCCGTCCGACGGAACGCTTCAGTACCGCCATCCGGCTGCTGTCCGGACGGGCGGCCATGGAGCGGCGGTATGCCAAGGGCCTGGAGCGCACCGACGATGAGGCGGCGCCCGACGCCGAGCCGGACGTGAGCACGGATCGAATGGATTCCGTCGACGTCCGGAACTTCTCCGCGCCTCCGGCGCACACCGAGGCCCGGGTGCACGACCCGGCTCGGATGCCGGAGCGCGCACCGAAGGAGCCCCTGGCCCGGGAACGGCCGGCATCCCCCTCCGACCCCGCACCCGACCGGCGCCCGCGTTCGCGCCCCGGCGGGATCGACGCGGAACGAGCCCGGCGTGCGCAGCGCACGCAGGTCCTCGCACGCCGTCGGCGCACCACCGTCGTCCTCTTCCTCGCCTTCACGCTCGGCGCGGTCGTCGCGGCGGTCGGCGGCCTCGGCTTCCTCTGGGCCCCCGCTGTTCCGGCGGTGCTGCTGAGCACGTACATCGTGCATCTGCGCGCCCAGGAGCGGCGCAGGTTCGCCTTCACCATGGACCGGCGACGGGCCGAGGTGGCGGCGCAGCGGCTCCGCGAGAACCGCCCGCGCAGGCACCAGCCCGCCACGACGGCCCCCGCGGAGTCCGACGAGGACCCCGAGGCGCGCCACCCGGTCCCCGAGCCCACCCCCACGGTCTCCCCGCAGGAGGCCGGCCGCCGCGCCCTGGTCGAGCAGACGGACCACGCGGAGTGGGTGGACCAGCAGCGCGAACGCGGCCGGGTCCAGGGCGACAGCTGGGAGCCCGTACCGGTCCCGCTGCCGACCTACGTCACCGCCCCGGTCGCCCCGCGCGCCACGGGCGGCGTCGAGGTCGGCAACCCGGAGACCTGGAGCGCGGCCCGCTCCAGCACCGCGGAGCCCACCCAGCCTGCCGCCGCACCTCCTGCCGCACCCCCCGTGGACCCGGCACCACGCCAGCGCACCAACCAGTCCCGCCGCTCCCGCGACCGGGGCCGGACCCCCCTCTTCGACCAGTACGACGAGGACGACCGCCCCCGGGCGGCCAACGAGTGAGACCTCCGCCCGCGCCGCGACACCGACTCGGCTGACCAGCGCGGAACGGATTTCCGAGCACCCCGGTGAGGGTGCTAAAGTTTCACTCGTTGCAAGGGCCTGTGGCGCAGTCTGGTAGCGCACCTCGTTCGCATCGAGGGGGTCTGGGGTTCAAATCCCCACAGGTCCACCGCAGCGACTGTTCTTGAGTTAGCTCAAGAAGAGTTCACAAGATCCCGTCCGATCTGATTGATCGGGCGGGATCTTGGCGTTTCCGGGGTCTGTGCGAGGCGATGTCCGAACGGGGCCGGTGCGGGGCAGCGGTGGGCGGTGGGGCCGTGGCCGGGCCGGGACAGCGCGGCAGGGTGGCGTGCACAAGCTGACGGCAGGCTGACCGATCCGCATCGCACTCGCGCACCGCTCACTCGGCCGCGGCGAATCCGGACGGTAGTGGAAGCGCCGCGTCCAGGGCCTCCGGCGGTGCGGGCAGGCTCAGTCGGCGGTGGATGTCCAGGGCGGCCGTGGAGTGGTTGAGGGTGATGTAGTGCAGCCCGGGGGCGTCCGCGTCCAGGAGGCTCTGCGCGAGGGCGGTGGCGTGTTCCACTCCTGCGCGGTGGGCCAGGGCGGGATCGTGGCGGGCCGCGTCCAGTCGGGCGGCGAGGTCGTCGGGGAACGTGGCGTCGCTGAGTTCGGCGAACCGGCGGATCTGCCGTACATCGGTGGCGGGCATGATCGCGGGGATGACCGGGGTGTCGCAGCCCGCGGCCCGGAGGCGGTCGCGCAGGCGGAAGTAGTCCTCGGCGCGGAAGAACATCTGGGTGAGGGCGTAGTCGGCGCCGGCCCGGCACTTCGCGGCGAAGTGGCGGATGTCGTCGTCCCAGCCGACGGAGCGCGGGTGGCGCTCGGGGAAGGCGGCCACTCCGACGGAGAAGTCGCCGCAGGTACGGATCAGCCGCACCAGGTCGGCGGCGTGCCGGAGCCCTCGCGGATGCGCTGTCCAGGTGCCGCGCGGGTCGCCGGGCGGGTCGCCTCGCAGGGCGAGGATGTCCCGGATGCCCGCGTCGGCGTATCCGCCGATGATCCTGCGGAGTTCGGCGACGGAGTGGCCGACGGCGGTGAGGTGGGCGACCGGCCGCAGAGTGGTCTCCTCCGCGATCCGCCGGGTGAGATGGACGGTACGGGCGCGCGAGGAGCCGCCCGCGCCGTAGGTGACCGAGACGAATGCGGGGCGCACCGCCTCGATGCGGCGTACGGCCTCCCACAGGAGGCGCTCGCCCTTCTCCGTGCGGGGTGGGAAGAACTCGAAGGAGTACGAGCGCGCGCCCGCCGCCAGGATCTCGGCCACGGACGGCCGGGCCCCGGGCGAGGCGACCGCGGACGGGCGGGCGACGGCCGGCGCGGTGGTCATCGCGGTGCTCCTGTCATCAGGGCGGCGGCACCGGGGCCGTAGGCCGCGGTCAGCGATTCCTCCAGCAGGGCGGGATCCGGCTCGTACGTCTGCGGGCCGACGTGCCGCAGGGCGAGGGTGGCCAGGGCGGATCCGGCGCGGGCCGCGCCGACCGCGCCGTGGCCGTGGCCGGTCGCGGACAGGTACCCGGCGCGGAACGCGTCACCGACGCCCGTGGGGTCCACGGCCTCGGCGGTGGTCACGGCGTCGACCTCGACGACGGGCTCGCCGCGGCGTTCGATGAGGCTGCCCTTGGCTCCCCGGGTGGTGATCCACGTGCCGACGCGGTCCAGGACGTCCTGCTCGTGCCAGCCGGTCTTGTCGAGCAGGAGCGCCCGTTCGTAGGCGTTGGTGAACAACAGCGCCGCGCCCGCGACGAGTTCGCGGACCGTGGGGCCGTCCAGGCGGGCCAGCTGCTGCGAGGGGTCGGCCGCGAACGGCATGCCGAGCGTGCGGCAGGCCCGCGTGTGGCGGGACATCGCGGCGGGGTCGTCGGCGCCGATGTGTACGAAGTCGATCCCGGCCTCGTCGTCGCGCAGGACGTCGGTGAGGTCGGTGGCCGAGGCCTCGGCCATGGCGCCGGCGTAGAACGAGGCGAGCTGGTTGCCCGAGGCGTCGGTGGTGCAGATGAAGCGTGCGGTGTGGAGGGTGGGGGAGACCCGGACCGCCGTCATGTCGACACCGAGGGAGGCGAGATGGTCGTGGTGTGCGGCGAAGTCCCGTCCCACGGAGCCCACCAGGAGCGGGTGGTGACCCAGGCGAGCGAGGCCGTACGCGATGTTGGCACCCACGCCGCCGTGCCGGATGTCGAGGGTGTCGACGAGGAACGACAGCGAGACGTGGTCGAGTTGGGTGGCCAGGAGCTGCTCCTCGAAATGCCCGGGGAAGACCATCAGATGGTCGGTGGCGATGGAGCCGGTGACGGCGATTCGCATGTCACAGCCCCGCAGCCGTACGCAGCGCGTCGACCCGGTCCGTCCGTTCCCAGGTGAAACCGGGCAGCTCACGGCCGAAGTGCCCGTACGCGGCCGTCTGCGCGTAGAGGGGGCGCAGCAGGTCGAGGTCCCGGATGATCGCGGCCGGGCGCAGGTCGAAGACGTCACCGATGGCGGCGCCGATCCGGTCGTCGTCCAGGGTGGCCGTACCGAAGGTCTCGACGAAGAGCCCTACCGGTTCGGCCCTGCCGATCGCGTAGGCGACCTGCACCTCGCAGCGTGTGGCGAGTCTGGCTGCGACGACGTTCTTGGCGACCCAGCGCATGGCGTAGGCCGCCGAGCGGTCCACCTTCGAGGGGTCCTTGCCGGAGAAGGCGCCGCCGCCGTGGCGGGCCATCCCGCCGTACGTGTCGATGATGATCTTGCGGCCGGTCAGGCCGGCGTCTCCCATCGGGCCGCCGATCTCGAAGCGCCCGGTCGGGTTGACCAGCAGCCGGTAGTCGTCGGTCTCCAGCTTGGTTCCCTGGGCGGCCAGTTCGGCGAGGACCGGTTCGACGACATGGCGCCGTACGTCGGGAGCGAGGAGTCCGCCGAGATCGACCCCGGCCGCGTGCTGGCTGGAGACGACGACGGTGTCGAGCCGGATCGGGCGGTCCGCCCGGTATTCGATGGTGACCTGCGTCTTGCCGTCGGGCCGCAGGTAGGGCACGGTGCCGTCCTTGCGGACCCGGGTCAGTCTGTCCGCCAGCCGGTGGGCGAGCTGGATGGGCAGCGGCATCAGCTGGGGTGTCTCGTCGCACGCGTAGCCGAACATCAGGCCCTGGTCACCCGCGCCCTGGCCGTCCAGGGCGTCGGCGGGTCCGTCCTTCGTGTCGACGCCGAGGGCGATGTCGGGCGACTGCGCTCCGATGGAGACCGAGACCCCGCACGAGGCGCCGTCGAAGCCCTTCGTGGACGAGTCGTAGCCGATTTCCAGGATCGTGTCGCGGACCAGTTGCGCGATCGGCGCGTACGCCGTGGTCGTGACCTCGCCGGCCACGTGGACCTGGCCGGTGGTGATCAGGGTCTCCACGGCGACCCGGGAGGCCGGGTCGCTCCGGAGCAGTGCGTCGAGGATGGTGTCGCTGATCTGGTCGGCGATCTTGTCGGGGTGGCCCTCGGTCACGGACTCGGAGGTGAACAGACGACGGGACACAGTGCTCCCTCGGGTTGCGGCGGCTACCGGCTCGGACGGGGTGGGGCGGGGTGGTGCGGGACGGCACAGGGGCGGCGCCCGGGTGGGGACGCCGGATCCGTGGCGCCGCCGCACACGGGCCGCCGGGCGTGGGCACGGGCGGCGGCCCGCGTGGGAGGGCGGCGGGGACACGGTCGCCGGGGCCACTCGTTCGGATCACGGCAGGGCAGGATCACCCCGGCCGGGACCGGACCGCGTGGGTACCCCGGCTGGGGGCCCTGCCGCCTCAGCTCTCCGGGTGGTGCAGCGCGTACACGGTGTAGGCGTGCGGGTCGGGCTTGGCCAGCTCCGCCGCGCGTTCCCGGGCGGCCTGGATGTCGGGGTCGCCCAGCGCCGCCTTGATGTCGGACTTGCTGCGCCACTGCGCGATGTAGAGGAGCCGCTTGCCGTCGTTGCTGGTGAGGAGGTTCACCGAGAGGCATCCCGTGTGGTGCCGGATGTACTTGTCGGCGCACTCGCTCATGACCTCGGCGAGTTCCTTCTGGTTCTCCGGGGCGACGTCGAAGACATTGATCATGAAGGCCGCGCCGTCCTCGGCGCGGATGACGGTCTCGGTCATGGTGTGTTCCTTTCCTTGGCGGACGGCACGCGTGGGATGTGCGCGGCGGGAGGCCGCGCCTGCCGCGGGTGCCGGGTTCATGCGGGCGGGTTCGCCCACACGCGGGCCACTTCGACGGCCTGCGCCGGGTTGAGGCGCGGGTCGCAGTGGGAGGACGAGGGGCGGGAGGGGCCGCGGGCGCCGCGGACGGCGTCCACCTCGGAGAGGTCGTCGCCCCAGACGCATTCGGTGACGTCGTGCGGGGTCGTCTCCAGGTGCAGGCCGGCGGGGTTGCCGCCGGCCTCGGTGACCGCCTTCAGGAAGCCCCGGACCTCGGCGACGATCGCGTTCATCGGGCGGACCTTCGTACCGCCGGGCGAGGTGGCGGTGTTGCCGTGCATGGGGTCGCTCAGCCACACGACGCGGTGGCCGGCCTCCCGTACGGCGGTGACGAGCGGCGGCAGCGCGGTGGTGACCTTCCCGGCACCCATGCGGGCGATGAGGGTGAGGCGGCCGAGCTCGTGGTCCGGGTCGAGGCGGGCGCACAGGGCGAGCAGGTCGGCCGGCTGTGTCGTGGGTCCGATCTTGCACGCCACGGGGTTGGCCACCTCGGCCAGCATCATCGCGTGCGGGCCGTCGGGCTGCCGGGTCCGCTCACCGATCCACGGCAGATGGGTGGAGGCCAGCAGGGTGTCGCCCGTGACGGTGCGTCGCAGCAGGGGCAGTTCGTAGTCGAAGACGAGTGCCTCGTGGCTGGTCCACACCGGGGCGCCGGTGGGCGGCATCCAGGCGCTGGTGCGCTGGCGCAGGTAGGTGACGGCGCGGAACGCCGCGTGATAGCAGTCCAGCATGCGCGTCGGATCGGCCTGCCGGGCGGTGGGGGTGGGTTCGGGTCCGTTGACCAGGTGGCCCCGGTAGACGGGCAGTTCGACACCGCCGACGGTCTCTGTGGTGGCGCTGCGGGGCTTGGCGAACTGCCCGGCGATGCGTCCGATGCGTACGACCGGCTTGCCGGTGCCGGCCACCATCACCCCGGCCAGCGCGTCGATCAGACCGGCCTTGCGCATGACCGCCCACGGTTCGCACTCCGCCGGGTCCTCGGCGCAGTCGCCCGCCTGGATCACCAGGTACTGGCCGGCCGCGGCCTCGGCGAGCAGGGTCCGCAGCAGGCGGATCTCCTCCCAGGTGACCAGACCGGGCAGCTTGGCCAGCTCGGCGCGCACGGCCGCGGCCTGTACCGGGTCGCCCCAGACCGGCTGCTGCTCGGCCGTGCTCAGGTCCCAGGGACACTCCTCGTCGAGGTCCACGAACGGGCCCTCGGCCCCGAGCGAGGGCAGCGGGTAGCCGACTCCGGTCATGGTGCTCACGTATGGCCTCCTGGCGGGCGGAGCTGAGGGCGGGGGAGTCGTCGGCATGTGCGGCGCGCCCTCAGACCGGTGACTCGCCGGGCGGCAGCCGGCGGGCCATCGTCAGGCCGTCGGCGAGCGGCAGCATGACCAGCTGTACGCGGTCGTCCTGGCGGGCGTGCTCGTTGAACGCCCGGACGGCGGCGGGCTTCGGCGCGGGCCTGTCGTCGATCACCTCGCCGTTGAAGAGCGTGTTGTCGACCAGCAGGAGCGCGCCGGGCCGCAGACGCGGGACCAGCTCTTCCCAGTAGCCGATGTAGCCCGGCTTGTCCGCGTCGATGAACGCGAGGTCCAGGTGCGGTTCGGCGGGCAGGGCGCGCAGGGTCTCCAGCGCGTTGCCCAGCCGGAGTTCGATGCGGTCGGCCACGCCGGCCCGGTCCCAGAAGTCGCGGGCGAGGGCGGTCCATTCGGCGGAGATGTCACAGGTGATCAGCGAGCCGCCGGGCGGCAGACCGCGGGCCAGACAGAGCGAGGAGTACCCGGTGAAGGTGCCCACCTCGACGATGTCGCGAGCGCCGAGCAGCCGTACCAGGAAGGTCAGCAGGGCGCCCTCCTCGGGCGCGACCGTCATGTGCGCCTGGTCGGGTATCGCCTTGTGCGTGTGCTCGATCAGCTCGGCGAGGACCGGGTCGGGTGTCATCCGGCCCTGGTCGAGGAGGTAGGTGTGCAGTTCGGGGGTGAGGGCCAGGTTCCTGGCGGTCAGAGTGTCGTTCCGCAACACGGAGTGCTCCTGAGGACGTGAGGAATGAGGACGCAGAGCTGGACCGGCCGGGCTCTCCGGCAGGTCTCAGAGGTGTGTCGCGTGCTCGGTGCGGTGCCACGCGGTGTAGGCGTGGCGGACTGCTTCGGTGTCCTGCGGAGTGCGGGCGATGAACTCCCTGAGGTCGCCCGCGCTGTGCAGCTCGAACCGGCGGCGCCGGGCGGGCCAGGCGTGGTCGCGTACGAAGTACATGACCGTCGATCCGTGCGGGCCCTCGTGGGGGTTGTAGCCGCCGCCCTCCCACAGCAGTCCGGCCTCGGTGCGCCAGGCGGTGACGAGGGCGTCGAGCACGGGTGCGCTCGGGTTCTCGCACACGAAGGCGGTGTGCTGCTCGAAGTCGTGCGTGACCTCGGACTTCTCGATGACGGGATCGAAGGCCGCTGAGTCGCGGGGAAAGAGGAACACCTCGACCGACGCGTGGCGCCGCCCGTCCGGCAGCTCCGGCCGGATGCGGGTGATGTGGATGCTCGCTTCGGCCGGGTCGAGGCCGTATCGCTCGCTCAGGCGCCGGCGGACCACCGTGCTCGGCACGGTGGGCAGGGGCGCGAGGCCACGCTGGTGCAGGTGGTGCAGGCCTGCGGCGAGGGTGCGCGGGAACAACAGCACGGCACAGTGGTCGAACACGCAGTGCTGTTCGGTCAGAAAGGTGGCATCGCCGCCGGTCTCCACCTGAGCGAGAAGTGACGAAGCCGAGGCCGTCCAGGCGGAACGGGCATCGCGGACGGTGTCGGCCAGACGCCGCAGGTCGTCACCGGAGAAGGCGCTTTCCTCGGAAATCCCCTCGACGGACCGCATGCGTTCATTTGCTTTACCGGAAGGCTGGGCAACGGACATCGATACCTCCTGTGTCAGGGCCGCCGACATTCTTAGGCCGTTCTCTCGGTCTCAGCAAGCCCGCCTGTGGCCGCGCAATCAAGAAATGCCGGACCGGAAATGAGCCCGCCCGGGAAAAAGGCGGATGTGCTGGGGAAACGCGATGTTTCGGTCTTCGCGATTGCATCCATCGGCCCCACCGAACGGGTGTGCGTTGGTCGGATACACCGCCGATCCGAAGCTCATTTCTGGTCCGTCTCCATCAAAATTCCTTACCGGTCCGATCCCGAAGGAGTGCAGGCAGGAGCGCGAGAGTGCAGCAAGGCACCCCTGTGCGGGACGCCGGCGCTTGGTTCGGTCAAGCCGATGCGAAGGATCGGCCGTTCCGAAGGAACACGCGAAAACCGTGGCGAAACCGGGGCTGACACCGGCCATCGATCACGGGATAAGGGTTGCTTATCGCTCTCGCCGGGCGGCCAGGATCATAAATATTTATGAGGGATTCCCTGGACGATTCCTCAGCCCACGGCCCAGAATCCGTGTCGGCCAGCCGGCGCGTGTTCGTTCTGCCGTAGACGGAGGATCCTCGTGAGCACTCCCCGCCCAGAATCGACGACAATGCCCATGACGTTCACCGAAGCCCTGGAGCGTGCCGCGGCCCGTGGCACGGGACCTGCCGTGTGGGACGGAACCCGGTGGCGAACCTGGGGCGACTGCCGGTTCCAGGCCGAGCGCACCGCCGGGGCGCTGGCCCGGCGGGGGCTGCGGGCCGGTGAGGTCCTGGCGGCCCAACTGCCCAACTGCTGGGAGTGGGTGGTGCTGCACGCGGCCACCGCCCGGCTGGGCGTCCTGCTGCTCCCGCTGCACGCGAACTACGGGGCACACGAGGTGCGGTCGCTGGTCGAGCAGTCCGGGGCCGTCGCGCTGGTGGCAAGCGGTGCCCACCGGGGCCGGGACCGGGTGGGCGACATGGTGGAGCTGCGCGCACACTGCCCGTCCCTGCGGCACGTCTGGATCTCCTCCGGGGCCTCCGCGGACACCGGCGGCCCACGGCCCGGGACGGCCGGGCTCCTGGACTCGGCCGAGTTGCTGGACGGGGCACCGGACCCGGTCGAGGCACCGGCGGACCGGCCACAGGACCCGGACGCGCCGCTGATGCTGCTCGCCTCCTCCGGGACCACGTCCCGGAGGCCCAAACTCTGTGTGCACAGCCACACGGGGCTGCTCGGCAACGCCGCGGCCGTGGCGCGGGACGGCGGCCTCGGCGCGACGGACACGATCGTCTCCGCGAGCCCGCTCAGCCACGCCTTCGGGCTGCTCTCCGTGCACCTGGCGCTGGTCACCGGCGGACGCGTCGGCCTCTTCGACGGGTGGGACGCACGGCGGTTCCTGGAGGCGCTGCGCGCCGCTTCGGCGACCGCCGCGTTCGCGGTGCCGGCCCAACTGCGCGACGTACTGGCCGTGCTGAGGGAGGAGAGCCCGGAGACCGGCGCCCCGGCCGGACTGCGGGAGGTACGCACCGGCGGGGCACCCGTGCCCCGCGAGCTGGCCGACGACGTACGGCGCACACTGGGCGCTCGCCTCGTCGTGCAGTGGGGGATGACGGAGATCGGTGCGGGCACCTGCACCCGCCCCGGCGATCCGCCCGAGGCCGCGTCCACCATCGGGCGGCCGGTGTCCGGCGCGGAGGTCAGGGTGGTGGACCGGGACGGCGCCCCCGCAGCGCCGGGCCGGACCGGCGCGTTGCAGTACCGCAGCCCGTACATGTTCCACGGATACCACGGCGCCCCGGAGCTGACCCGGGCCGCGCTCACCGGCGACGGCTGGCTCCGCTCCGGAGACCTGGCGGTACTGAACCCGGACGGCTCGGTCGGCTACCGGGGGCGCGCCGACGAACGGATCAACCGGGGCGGGCTGAAGTTCAGCGCGCTGGAGGTGGAGGAGCTGCTCGACGATCTTCCGCAACTGGCGCAGCACGCGGTGCTCGGGCGGCCGGATCCGCGCCTGGGCCAGCGCTCCTGTCTGGTGGCCGCGCTCCGCGAGGGCGCCGGAGAGCTGACCCTGGGGGAGGTGACCGCCCATCTCTCGGCCAAGGGGCTTGCCACGTACAAGCTGCCCGAGCAGCTGGTGATCGTCGACGCGCTGCCGACCACGGTCACCGGCAAGATCGCCCGCTCCCGGCTGAGGGCGATCCCGCTGCCGCCGCTCGCGGAGCCGCGGCCCACACCGACGCGGACCACGGCCACGCCGGCGGCGCCCGCCCCCGAACCGCAGGCCGCACGGCCGTGACCGGGCGCGGAGCGGTGTCAGCCGCCCAGTTGCTTGCGCAGCACCGCCTGGAAGTTGGCCAGGCTGGGATTGGTGGAATTGCGGTCCAGCCACGTCATGGTCACCGTGGTGCGCAGGTCGGTGTCACCGACCTCCACGACGACCACCTCGCCCCGGTCGGCCTGTCCGCGCACCGAGATCAGCGGGAGCAGCGCGCAGCCCATCCCGGCCGCCACGCACGCCCCCAGTGTGCCGATGCCGGAGACCTCCGCGACCGGTTCCTTCGGCGGCGTGGCCCCGAAGGCGTTGTCGTACATCTCCCGGAACCCGCACCCCCGCTCGGTGGCGAGAAAGGGCTCCGCCGCCAGTTCGTGCAGACCGGCCGCCCGGCCGCGTGCGGCGAGGTGGTGGCCGGGAGGCACGATGACGACCAGTGGCTGTTCGGCCAGGGTCTCGAAGCGCAGACTCGCGTCGTGGGGCGGGTCACCGAAGGTCAGGCAGAGGTCCAGATCGCCCCGGCGCACCGCCTTGTACAGCTCACCGCGGCTGTCCTGCCCCACGCGCACCCGGGACTCCGGGTAGAGCGAGCGGTAGGACGAGAGAACGGTCGGCAGCAGGTGCAGCCCCACGGTCTCCAGCGTGCCGATGGCCAGCTCCGAACCGGGGCGCGAGACCGCCCACCGGGTCTCCTCCAGAAGCTTGAGGATTCGGTCGGTGTACTCCGACAGCACCGCACCCTGCGGGGTGAGCCGGACCTTTCGCTGCGACCTGTCGAGCAGATCGACACCCAATTCACGTTCCAGTGAATGAATTTGGTCGCTCACACTGGACTGCGCGTAGTGCAGTTCGCGAGCGGCCTGCGTCACGCTGAGTGTCCGGGCCACCGTTTCGAACGTCCGGAGATGCCGTAACTCCATGCTTTCGCCCCCCAGTTCCTGATCCATCGGCCGTGCCGATGTCACCCATAGGGTATTCCCTCCGCCATCACCGTCAATCTCACTTATGGGTCAGCTTGAATGAAGAGTCCGCGCCCGACGAACCGGTTCGGGCGGCGGAAAGACCGATTCTGAATCCGAGGAGAAACACATGGCAACGCAGGCGGAACCACAGCGGGCTTCCGTCACCGAGGAGGAACCCACCGGTAAGCCTTCGCGCACTCTGCTGGTAGGACTTTCGCTCGGCTACTTCATGGTCCTGCTGGACATGACCATCGTCTCGGTCGCGCTCCCCGCCATTTCCAGCGATCTGCACATCGGGCTGAGCGGGTTGCAGTGGGTCACCAACGGCTACACCATCACCTTCGCCGCGCTGCTGCTCACGGCCGGCTGGCTGTCGGACCGGTACGGCGGCCGGCGGATCTTCCTCTGGGGACTCGTGGCGTTCGGGGTGCTCTCCGGCGTCTCGGCCGCGGCGACGACGCTCAACGCGCTCGTGGTGCTGCGCCTGGCCCTCGGCGTGGCGGGAGCACTGCTGCTCCCGGCGTCGCTGGCCGTGATCACCAACGCGTACACCGACGCGGCCGAGCGCGCCCGCGCGGTCGGCTCGTGGGCCGCGATCACGGGCGCCGCGCTCGCCGCCGGCCCGCTGGTGGGCGGTGTCCTGACCGACACGGTCGGGTGGCGGGCCATCTTCCTGATCAACGTGCCGTTGGCCGTGATCAGCCTGGTCATCACCCTGCGGCTGGCCCCGGAGACCGCGCGCAAGCAGCGCAGCGGCCTCGACCTGATCGGACAGCTCAGCGGTGTGACCGCCCTGGCGGCGCTGGTGTACGGACTGATCGAGGGCCCCTCCAAGGGCTGGTCGGACGCTGGTGTGCTGATCGCCTTCGCGCTGACGGCGATCGCGGTGGTGACCTTCCTCGTCACCGAGTCGCGCGCCGGTGACGCGGCGATGCTCCCGCTGCGGATGTTCCGCAGCCGCAGCTTCTCGGCCGCGCTGGCGGCCGGCCTGCTGGCCAACTTCGGTCTGTCCGGGCTGCTGTTCGTCCTGTCACTGTTCTTCCAGGACAGTCGCGGCTACTCCTCCTTCGCCGCCGGTCTCGCGTTCCTCCCGCTGACGCTGCCGACCGCGTTCAACCCGATCTACACCGGCCGGCTGGTCGGCCGCATCGGCCCGCGCCGCCCTGCCACGATCGGCTTCGTCCTGATGGGGACCGGTGCGCTGCTCCAGGCGCCGTTCACCGGCAACTCCGGCCTCGATCTCGCCGTCACCGTGGTGGGCCTGCTCGCCTTCGGGTTCGGGATCTCCTTCGCCCTGCCCGCCCTGGTGGCCGGGATGGCGAGCTCGATCCCGGTGGACCTCGCAGGCATCGGTGCGGGATCCCTCAACTCGGCCCGTCAGGTGGGTGCCTCGCTGGGTGTCGCCGCCTTCGGTGTGATCCTCAACCTCGCCCCGACCAACGCCGACGGGACCCGGTGGGCTCTGGTCGCGGGTGGGACGGCCCTGCTGATCGGAGCCCTCATCACCGGCACGGGACTGCGCGGGAAGAGCCCCTCTCCCGCACGCTGATCCGTCTCACCGGCAGCGCGCCGGCTGCCGTCGTCCCGCCCCTGCCCCGTCCCCATGCCCGTCCCCATGCCCGCCCCCATGAACGAGGAGGAACATTGGAGAGCGCACCGCCACCCCCGCAGACCCGTCGGCCGGGCCTGCGTCTGGACGGCGTCGACCATCTGGCCTTCGTCACCTGGAATCCGCGCGCTACCCAGGAGTTCTACACCCGGGCCCTCGGCATGCCCCTGATCCACGCCATCACGGCGACGGGCTGGGTCACCGAGGACTACCCGGACTTCGTGCACTTCTTCTTCGACATGGGCCGGGGGAACCGGATCGCGTTCTTCTACTACTTCGGCCTGCCGGACGAGGAGCCGCCGAGCGACCTGATGCACCGCTCCCGCCATGTCGCCTTCCACGTCGACACCGAGGAGGAGCTCCTGGCGTGGCGGGACCGGCTGAAGGCGCACGGGGTCCGGGTCACCCGGCCGATGGGGCACGAGCTGATCGAATCGATCTACTTCGACGACCCCAACGGGATCCAGTTGGAGATCACCCGGCCGCTTCGCGAGATGTCCGGGATCGACTCCCGCGACGCGGAGCTGACCCTGGCCGCGCTCGCAGACGTCTGCGAGTCGCCCCAGCCCTCGGCGCAGGCGCTGTGGCAGCGCAAGGCGGAGCTCATACGGAAGAACGCGGAGGTGCCGGGCGCATGACGGTGTCGGTGTACGTGCTCGACGTACCGGAGTTCGAACCCGTGGTCCACACCGCGCGGACCGCCGGGATGGACGTCCACCAGGTGGGCGATTACCTGGAGTTGACCACCGAGGACCGCGAAGTGGTCCTGCGTCGCGAGGAGACCGGAATGCGCCCCGCCCTGTGGCACGCCATGCTGACCGGCGGCCTGGACGGCCGCATCGTCTCCTTCACGCCGGATGTCGTCCACCTGGCCGAGGGGGAGGAGGCATGAGCACCGGCACCGGAGCGACCTCCCGTCATCCCGTTCTGGTCGTCGGCGCCGGCCCGGCCGGGCTCACCGCCGCGCTGGCGCTGCGCGCCGCCGGCCTGCCCGCGGTGGTTCTGGACAGGCGTGACCAGGACACGGTGCGGCCCGGCAGCCGCGCCGCGTATCTGCACGGAGTGTCACTGCGCGAGCTGGAGCGGCTCAGTCCCGGGCTGGGCCAGGAGATCGCCGGCCGTGGCCTGATGTGGTCCACCAAGCGGTCGCTCTGGGCCGGGCGGGAGATATACGCGCACACCTATCCGCCGCTGCGCCGCGAGGGGCTGCCGCCGTTCACCAGCCTGCCGCAGGTGCAGACGGAGGACCTGATGGCCACCGCGTGCGAGAAGCAGGGGGTGGAGTTCCACTGGGGCGTGGAGGTCACATCGGCCCGCAGCGGCCCGGACGGCGTACGGCTGGTGGACTCCTCGGGCACCGAGTGGCAGGCGGAGTACGTGATCGCCGCGGACGGGTCGCGCTCGCCGCTGCGGTCCGCCATCGGCAGTCCGCTGGAAGGTCCGCGCTCGCGGAACACCTTCGTGGTGGTGGACCTCGACGACGACCCCGCGCACCCGCTGCCCGTGGAACGGGTCTTCCACTACCACCACCCCGGGGTCGGGGGCCGCAACGTGCTGATCGTCCCGTTCGCCGGCGGCTGGCGGGTCGACCTCAACCTCCTGGTGAACGACGACCCGGCGACGTACATCTCGCCCGAGGGGCTGCGACGGTGGATCCCCCGGGTGATGCCCGAGTCCTACGGGGAACGGGTGAGCTGGGTGTCCACCTACCGCTTCGCCCAGAAGGTGGCCGCGGCCTTCACGGACGACCACCGCCGGGTTCTGCTGACGGGTGAGGCCTCGCACCTGTTCGCGCCGTTCGGCGCGCGGGGCATGAACTCCAGCATCCCCGACGCGGTCCGGGCCGTGCAGGCCGTGGGGGCGGCCCTGTCCGCGGGAAGCGACGCCGTGGCGCGAGCGGAGATCGGCCGGTTCGCCGACGAGCGCAGGGAGGCCGCCGTGTACAACCGGGCCTGCGCCGGCGCGGCTCTCGAACACATGCTGGCGGAGCGCCCGTCGTTCCGCCTGCGACGGCGGGCAGCCGCCGCGGTGGCCTCGGCCGGGCTGAAGGCGGGGGCGTGGCTGGACTCCGCGCCCTACGGCCCCAAGCTGGTACAACGCGGCGCGGCCCGGACCTCGTACTGACCCGGCCGGTGCGGTCCGGTGGGCCCGCGCCCGAGAGGACGTGGACACCGGGCCGGCCGGCCTGCACCTCACAGCGGCAGGACGGGCAGGGCCCTGAGCGTCGCGCGGGCCACGGCGCGCGCCGCCTCGAGGACGGGCTTACGGGCCGTGGAGGAGAAGGCCAGGTGGACGAGGAGGGGTTCGGGCGGGGGCCCGAGCAGACCGGTGGGGGTGGGACGCAGGGAGAGGTGGTTGTGATGGGTGTTCGCGGGTAGGGCCGTGTAGGCCAGGCCCGCCTGCACGGAGGCGCGGATCGACAGCGGGTCGGAGCACCAGGGAACCGAGTGCCAGGCGACCTTGCGCTCGGCCAGCGTGTCCATGATCCGGGTGCTCAGCGTCGAACGCCCGCTGTCGAAAGCCATCGGGAGGCTGCCCCCGGAGTCGAGGGGGGCTTCGCCGAACCAGGCCAGACGCAACCGCCCCAGCACCTCGCTGCGAGGCGTCTCCGTCCCCAGGAGCAGGGCCGCCTCGAACTCCCCGCGGGCGAGTCCGTCGGCGAGCGCGGAGCTGAGGCCGGTCGTCATCGTCCCCCGCAGCTGGGGTCGTTCCAGCGCCAGTTGGCTGATCATGCTCTTCAGCCCGTCGGCAAGGTGCACCGAACATCCCATGCTGAACGACTGATGGCTGTGTATGGCCGACAATTCGCTGAGGACTTCACTGTTCAGCAGGATGACGCGACGGGCATGTGCCACCAACTCCCGGCCGACCGGAGTGAGCTGTACAGGCCGTTTACCACGTTGGAACAGCGGGGCCTGGATTACGGACTCCAGGCGCTGCATTTGCTGACTCACGGTCGGCTGCGTCACGTGCAGTGTCTGAGCCGCGCGGGCAAAGCCGTTCTCGTCGACAATAGCCACGAGGGTGCGGAGAAGCTTCACTTCGATATCACGCTGCACCATTGTTCAGCACCTGATCCCGGTAGGCGTGGGGCAAAGCATGAGCATGCGTGGGCGCCGCGGATCAGCGGTCCCGTCGTCCCGGCCGTTATTGCGGTGCGAACAATCAAGCCCTGAGCACAGGTGAGCTGTGGATGACTCGCCGCCGGAAGGAATCACGCCTGGAACGCGCGTATTCCCCAGAGGTTCTCGGCGGTGGAGGGAAGGAGTGACAGAACACAGCACGGCCCCCGTATGGCTACGTCTCCGGTGTATCGGTCGGCCTCATCTTCACATAATCAGTCGCTTGTGCGGTATTGGGTTTGGTATTCGAGCGTCCTTGGTGCCCGTATTGTCTGTCAAATTTGACTCTTCCTATACCTGGTGGCAGTTCCTCCGTGGCGCTCATATTCGGCCGCTGTGACCGATATTGACGGGGTCGAAAAGGCCCCGCCCCATGCGCCGGCCAGCGGGGGGCCTCCACGGTTTCGCGGAGCGGGACGGTCCGGTCCTCGATGTGGGCGTAGAGCACGCCGAGCCGTTCCCGGCCGCGCCGCCACTTCCCGAGCAGCCGCTCGCTCTGGCCGCCCAGGCCGCCGTCGGCCGGTGGCCGTGGGAGGGAGTGTGGGTGTTGAAGTGCGCTTCAAGGCAAGGAGGTTGGGGAGGGCCCTCCCCGCGTCGGCGTGGTGGTCCCGCTACTTCGGGTCGCGGTTGAACAGTGAGGTGGACCAGCGGTAGCCGAGCACGGTCAGGCCGACGCACCAGGCGACGGCGAGCCATCCGTTGTTGCCGATCCCGGTGCCGAGGAGCAGGCCGCGCAGGGTTTCGATGGCGGGGGTGAAGGGCTGGTACTCGGCGATCGGCTGGAACCAGCCGGGCATCGTGTCGGCCGGGATGAAGGCGCTGGAGATGAGGGGGAGGAGGATCAGCGGCATGGCCATGTTGCCGGCCGCCTCCGGGTTCGGGCCGGCCAGGCCCATCCCGATCGCGATCCAGGTGAGCGCCAGGGAGAACAGGGTGATCAGCCCCAACGCCGCGATCCACTCCAGGACGCCGGCGTCGGTGGAGCGGAAGCCGATGGCGACGGCTACCGCGCCGACGAGGATCACGCTCATCACCGCTTGCAGGACGCTTCCGACGACGTGCCCGATGAGCAGGGAACTCCGGTGGATCGCCATCGTGCGGAAGCGGGCGACGAGGCCCTCGGTCATGTCCATGGAGATGTGCACCGCCGCCCCGATCACGGTGCTCCCGATGGTCATCAGCAGCAGGCCCGGGACGATGTAGGCGATGTACGCGGAGCGGTCCGCGCCGCCGCCTCCGATGCCCGCGCTCATCACGTCGCCGAAGACGTAGACGAACAGGAGCAGCATCATGATCGGCGTGAGCAGCAGGTTCAGGGTTGCGGACGGGTAGCGCCGGGCGTGCAGGAGGTTGCGGCGGAGCATGGTGCCGGAGTCGCGTGCGGCGAGGGACAGGGCGCTCATCGGGCTGTCTCCTTGGGCTGGTCGGGGATGCCTGCGGTGCTGGTCAGGGCGAAGAACACGTCGTCGAGGTCGGGGGTGTGCACGGTCAGTTCGTCGGCCTCGATGCCAGCGGAGTCGAGGCGGTCGAGGATGGCGCGCAGCTCGCGCTGGCTGCCGTCGCTGGGGATCTGGAGGGACAGCGCCTCGTCGTCGCTGGTGGCGTCGTGGAGGGTGGCGGCGGCGCCGCGGTGTGCGGCCGGGTCGGTGAAGCGGAGGCGGATGTGCCCGCCCGGGACGAGCCGCTTGAGTTCGCCGGGGCTTCCCTCGGCGGCGATCCTGCCGTTGTTGAGTACGGCGATGCGGTCGGCGAGTTCGTCGGCTTCTTCGAGGTGCTGGGTGGTGAGGAGGACGGTCACGCCGTCGGCGACCAGCTCGCGGATGATGTTCCACATGTTGTGGCGGCTGCGGGGGTCGAGGCCGGTGGTGGGTTCGTCGAGGAAGATGATGCGCGGGTTGCCGACCAGGGTCATGGCGATGTCGAGCCGGCGCTTCATGCCGCCCGAGTAGGTGGAGGCGGGCTTCTTCGCGGCGTCGGTGAGGTCGAAGCGGGCCAGGAGTTCGGCGGCGACCCGCCGCCCCTCGCCGCGGGGGAGGTGGTGCAGGTCCGCCATGAGGAGCATGTTCTCCTGGCCGGTGATCAGGCCGTCCACGGCGGAGAACTGCCCCGTGACGCCGATCGTGGCCCGCACGGCCTGGGGGTTCGTCGCGATGTCGTGGCCCGCGACCTGGGCCTGCCCCTCGTCGGCGGAGATGAGGGTGGAGAGGATCTTCACGGTGGTCGTCTTGCCGGCGCCGTTGGGCCCGAGCAGTGCGAACACGGACCCGGCCGGGATGCGCAGATCGATGCCGTCGAGGACGAGTCTGTCGTTGTACGACTTGCGCAGGCCGACGGCGGAGATGGCGACCGGTGGCTGCGGGCCACTCGCCGAACTAGACGTGGACATGACAGATAAAGGCATGGAGTTCTCCTGTGCGAGACGTGCGAGACGTACGAGACTTGTGAGACCGACGTGCAGAAGAGAGGAGCGTCGCGGCCGCGCTACTCGCAGAAGATCTGCACCTTGCCGCTGGGGTCGTCGACGTCGACGGTGACCTCGTCGAGGTGTTCGACGAGTTCCTCCAGGTGCTGCGGCTTGAGTTCGGTGAGGTCGATCGGCACCCCTGACTTGCGCAGTTCCGCGTTGGCCTTGGTGAGCGCCTGCGGCGGGAGGAGGCTCGCGATGCGGACCCCCGCGCGCAGCAGTTGCAGCGGGACCTGGATGTTGATGCGGCTCGGCCCGTCGCCGCCGCCGCCGTCGTCCTCCGAATTCACCACCACACGCAGGTACTTGGGCCGGGCCTTCGGCCGGGGCGCGGCTCCCTGCGGGGACTCGGGCTGTTGGCGTTCGAGGGCGTCGATCAGCCGCTCGGCCTCGTCCGCGGTGACCTTGCCCTCGGCCAGCATCTGCAGGATCTGGCGACGCTGCTCGTTCATGGTTGTTCTCCCCTTCGGATTCATCTGACGCTTATCAGCACGGCCGTCGGGCCCTGCTCCAGCTCGAACCGGGTGCCGGGCAGCGCCCACAGCAGGTGTCCGGCGCAGCGCAGCGCGCCCAGCGGACTCACCCGGAACACGCGGCATGTGACCAGCCCGGCCAGTACGGCGAGCAGCAGCAGCGGTGACAGCAGCACGGCCAACGGCAGCAGCGGGACGTACAGCCGCCGCCGGCGGCCGTCGGCGCGGCGGTAGCCCACCGTCACCAACTGCGGGATCACCGGAGCCTCTCCAGCTCGGCCAGCGCCTCCTCGGCGCTGATCTCCCCCCGTTGCAGGCGGTCGACGACGTCGGCACCGGCGGGTGCCGGGTCGGTGTCGACGAAGTCGAGGTGCTCGGCGATCCGCTTCAGCCGGGACTTGACCGTCGGGTAGCTCACCCCGAAGATCCGCTCCATCTCCTTGATCGAACCGTGCGACCGCACGAACGCGGCAACGAACACCTGGTCGTCGACGGCGAGCCGCGCCAGCTGCGGGGGCTCGAACTGCCCCTCGACCGCGACGCCGTTGTCGGCGAGCCGGACCCGCTCGACCACGAACGGCCGCCCCTGCGTCAGGTCCGTCAGTTCCTGCCAGTCCACCCTCGGCTCCTCACACTCGGTGATGCGCTCATGTTCATTTTTACCTTGAGTTTTTTAAGTCGTCAACGCGGAAAACTTAATTTCTATGATTCGAGCTATGAGGATCGATCCGCTCCGGTACGTCGCCTACGCTGAGCCTGCTCAGATGCACCCGTGATTCCCGTACAGAGGAGCGTCCTGTGACGGCCGGCATACCCCACCCGCGGATCGACACCAGCAAGCCGCACCCCGCGCGCGTCTACGACTGGTTGCTGGGCGGCAAGGACAACTACCCGGTCGATCAGCAGGTGGCGGAGAAGCTGCCGGAGGCGGCGCGGGGCAACGCGGCGCGCAACCGGGCGTTCATGCACCGCGCTTCGGCGTGGCTGGCGCGGGGCGGGATCGACCAGTTCCTCGACATCGGCACCGGCATCCCCACGGAACCCAACCTCCACCAGATCGTCCAGGCCATCACGCCGACGGCCCGGATCGTGTACGCGGACAACGACCCGATCGTGCTGCGGCACGCGGAGGCGCTGCTCGTCAGCACCCCCGAAGGGGCCACGGACTACCTGCACGCCGATGTGCGGGAGCCTGAGGTGATCCTCGAACGGGCGCGTGAGCTGCTGGACTTCGACCGGCCCGTCGCCCTGTCGCTCATCGCGCTGATGCACTTCCTGCCGGACGGCCAGGACCCGTACGGCATCACCCGCACCCTGGTCGACGCGCTCGCCCCGGGCAGTTTCCTGGTGCTCTCGCACGGCACCGCCGACCAGCATCCGGAGCTGAGGCAGGAGACCGAGACGGCGTACCGGAAGGGCGCCATCGCGCTGCGGATGCGTACGCGTGCCGAGGTGGAGCGGTTCTTCGAGGGGCTGGAACTCGTCGGACCCGGGCTCGTCCCGGCGACCGAGTGGTACCGCGAGGAGCCGGCGCCGGTCGTGGAGCGCAGCGGGTTCTACGTGGGCGTCGCCCGGGTCCGGTAGCGGCCGGGGCGGTCACGGCAGGCGTCCGGATCGGGTCCGTCGGGTCCGGCCGGCGCCGGGTCTCAGGCGGTCGTGTCCCGCAGCGGCTTGGCGTAGCAGAGGCTGTTCTCGTAGTCCCGGTAGTGGCCGAACTTCTCGCAGGGCGCGTAGCCGCTGGAGGCGTACAGGGCGATCGCCTCGGGCTGCTTGTCGCCGGTCTCCAGGACCATGCGGACGCGGCCGGCCGCGCGGGCGTCGGCCTCCAGTGCGGCCAGGATGCGGCGGGCCAGGCCGTTGCCGCGCCCCTCGGGTATCACGTACATCCGCTTCAGCTCGGCGTCCCCGTCCGAGTACCCCTCGGCGTTCCGCTCCTGCGAGCGCCAGCCGCCGGTGGCGACCGGGCTGTCCGACGCGTCGTAGGCGATCAGGTACAGGCCGCGCGGCGGCTCGAACATCGTGGCGTCCAGCGGTGTGACATCGCCCTCGTCCCCGTAGCGCTCGGCGTATTCGAGCTGCACGCGATCGTTGAGTTTGACGGCATCGGGGTGATCGAAGGCGCGGGTGTGGATATTCATGCGAATCATGGTACATGTATGCGGACCCCGGATGTCGGTATCGTGCCGGGATGCTCACTGTGACCTCCGTGAATGTAAACGGTCTCCGCGCCGCCGCCAAGAAGGGCTTCGTCGAGTGGCTGGCGCGGACCGACGCCGATGTGATCTGCCTCCAGGAGGTGCGCGCCGAGCCGGAGCAGTTGCCCGCGGAGGTGCGTGAGCCCGAGGGGTGGCACACCGTCCACGCGCCGGCTGCCGCCAAGGGCCGGGCCGGGGTCTCGCTCTACTCCCGCAGGGCGCCCGAGCGGGTGCAGATCGGCTTCGGCGCCTTCGGCGGCGCCGGGGGCGAGGAGTTCGACGCGAGCGGCCGGTACGTCGAGATCGACCTGCCGGGCGTCACGGTCGCGAGCCTGTATCTGCCCTCCGGCGAGGTCGGCACGGAGAAGCAGGAGGAGAAGGAGCGCTTCATGGCGCTCTTCCTGCCCTACCTGACCGGGCTGAGGGCGCGGGCCGCCGCCGAGGGCCGCGAGGTGGTGGTCTGCGGTGACTGGAACATCGCCCACCAGGAGGCCGACCTCAAGAACTGGAAGGGCAACAAGAAGAACTCCGGCTTCCTCCCCGAGGAGCGGGAGTGGCTGACCCGGGTCTTCGGGGAGGCCGCGTACGTCGACGTCGTGCGGTCCCTGCACCCGGACGTCGAGGGTCCGTACTCGTGGTGGTCCTACCGCGGGCGCGCCTTCGACAACGACACCGGCTGGCGCATCGACTACCAGGTGGCCACCCCGGGGCTGGCCGCCCGCGCGGCCAAGGCGTGGGTCGAACGGGCCGCCACGCACGCCGAGCGCTGGAGCGACCACGCGCCGGTGACGGTGGTGTACGAGCAGTAGGAGCGGGACCTACGCCGTCGGCGGCCGCGCCGCCTCCGCGTCGCGGCGCAGCCGCCGGTCCAGGGCCATGGAGAGTTCCGCGTCCACCACCGCGCGTGCCAGCGGCCGCAGCTGGGGCGGTTCCTCCTCCTCGCTGTGTGC
This sequence comes from Streptomyces sp. NPDC087428, assembly GCF_044744085.1. NCBI lineage: Bacteria > Bacillati > Actinomycetota > Actinomycetes > Kitasatosporales > Streptomycetaceae > Streptomyces > Streptomyces sp. NPDC087428. The sequence goes on along the minus strand of NZ_JBIUXR010000006.1, from coordinate 263,977 downwards.
GCGCAGGGTCGCGACGAAGAGGTCGGCCAGGGCGTCCGCGTGTGCGCGGACCCGGCGGCCGGAGGCGAGGACCGTGGCGAGCGGGACCCCCTCCCGCACCAGTTCGGCCGACACCTCCAGGAGGCGGCGGCTGATGTGCACGATCTCGTCGCCGTCCGTGCCGAGGTAGCCCAGTTCCATGGCGGCCGCCAGGTTCTCCGGGGTGGACTCGCTCTCGAAGTAGTCCGCGAGCTGTTCGGGCGTGAGCCGGACCGGGGTCTCCTCGGTCGGTTCGCCCAGGCCCAGCACCTCGGCGACATCGCGGCCGCTCTCGAAGGTGCGGGCGAGGTCGGCGATGCCGGTGAGGGTGTGGCCGCGCTCCAGCAGGCCGGTGATCGTGCGCAGCCGGGTGAGGTGGTGGTCGTCGTACCAGGCGATGCGGCCCTCGCGGCGCGGCGGTGAGATCAGGCCGCGTTCCCGGTAGAAGCGCAGGGTCCGGACGGGGATGCCGGCCTCCTTGGCCAGTTCCTCCATGCGGTATTCGCGGTGCTCGTGTCCGTCAGCCACCCCCGCACCCTACCGGCCTGCCCCGCTGGGGAACCCGCTTGTTGTACCGCCGGTAACTTTCCCTCGTCGCACCCCTACCCATCGGTACGGGGCTGCTCTAGTCTCCCAACTGTGCCAGTGATTGCTGGCAGAGTCGTGTGACGTACCGCGGGGAGGCGGCAGCATGGCCCAGCACGAACACGTACGAGTGGCGGTGATCGGATCCGGATTCGGGGGCCTCGGGGCCGCTGTCCGGCTCCGCCGTGAAGGCATCACCGATTTCGTGGTCCTGGAACGCGCCGGTTCGGTCGGTGGCACCTGGCGCGACAACAGCTATCCGGGCTGCGCCTGCGACGTACCGTCCCACCTCTACTCGTTCTCGTTCGCCCCCAACCCCGAGTGGCCGCGCACCTTCTCCGGGCAGGAGCACATCCGCGCCTATCTGGAGCACGTCGCGGACACCTTCGGACTGCGTCCGCACCTCAGGCTGAACCACGAGGTGACGAAGATGCGCTGGGACGGGGACGAGCTGCACTGGGTCATCGAGAGCGCGAACGGCACGACGGTCCTCGCCGATGTCGTCGTCTCCGCGACCGGTCCGCTCTCCGACCCGAAGACGCCCGACATCCCCGGGCTCGCGGACTTCCCCGGCAAGGTCTTCCACTCCGCCCGCTGGGACCACGACGCGGACCTGGCCGGCAAGCGCGTCGCGATGATCGGCACCGGCGCCTCCGCGATCCAGATCGTGCCGTCGATCCAGCCGAAGGCCGCGAGGCTCACGCTGTTCCAGCGCACCCCGCCGTGGGTCATGCCCCGGATGGACCGGCAGATCAGCGGCGCGGAGCGCTGGCTGCACCGCACCCTGCCCTTCACCGGCACCGCACGCCGCGGACTGCTCTGGGGCATCAGGGAGTTGCAGGTCAGCGCCTTCACCAAGCACCCGGACCAGCTGGGCCTGGTCGAGCGGATAGCCAAGTCCAACATGGCGCGCTCCATCAAGGACCCGGCGCTGCGGGCCAAGCTGACCCCCTCGTACCGCATCGGCTGCAAGCGCATCCTCCTCTCCAGCGCCTACTACCCGGCGCTCGCCCAGCCCAATGTGGACGTCGTCGCCTCCGGTCTGAGCGAGGTGCGCGGTTCGACGGTCGTCGCCTCCGACGGTACGGAGGCCGAGGTCGACGCGATCGTCTTCGGCACCGGCTTCCACGTCACCGACATGCCGATCGCCGAACGCGTGGTGGGCGCGCAGGGCGACACGCTCGCCGAGTCGTGGAAGGGCGGCATGCAGGCGCTGCGCGGCGCGAGTGCGGCCGGCTTCCCCAACTGGATGACGATCATCGGCCCCAACACGGGCCTGGGCAACTCCTCGATGATCCTCATGATCGAGGCCCAGCTGAACTACATGGCCGACTACCTGCGCCAACTGGACGTGCTGGGCGGCCGCGTCGCACTGGACGCGCGGCCCTCGGCCGTCGGCTCCTGGAACCGCCGCGTCCAGGAGCGGATGAAGCGCACGGTCTGGAACACCGGCGGCTGCACCAGCTGGTACCTGGACGCCAACGGGCGCAACACCACCGTCTGGCCCGGCACCACCGCCGAGTTCCGCAGGGCGACGCGGACGGTCGACATCACGGAGTACCAGGTCGTACGGGTGCCCGCGCAGCGGGACGCGAAGCAGGCCGTCGCCGAGGAGGTCGCCGGATGAGCCGCCCTCTGAGCCGCCGCCTGAGCGGCCGGGGCACCCGGCCCGTGCCCGTACGCGAACTGATGGCCGTCTCCGCCGACGGCTCCCGCATACACATAGAGGTGCACGGACAGGACGGCGCTCCCGCGGTGCTCCTCTCCCACGGCTGGACCTGCAACACCGGATTCTGGGACGCCCAGATCCGGGACCTGGCCGTCGACCACCGCGTCATCGCCTACGACCAGCGCGGCCACGGCACCTCGCCCGCGGCCGGCCCCGGCGGATACACCACCGACGCACTGGCCGACGACCTCGAAGCGGTCCTCGCCGCCACCCTGGAACCGGGCGAGAAAGCAGTGCTCGTGGGGCACTCCATGGGCGGCATGACGATGATGGCCGCCTCCCGCCGGACCGGGCTGCGCGAGCACGCGGCCGCCATACTGCTGTGCAGCACCGGCAGTTCGCGGCTGATCTCCGAATCGCGGGTCCTGCCCCTGCGGGCCGGCACGGTCCGGACCCGGATGACGCGGGCGATCCTCGGCGCACGGGCGCCGCTCGGGCCGGTCACTCCGCTCTCCCGCCGCATCCTCAAGTACGCGACGATGGGCGCGGGTTCGGCCCCGGACCGGGTCGACACCTGCGCCCGGATCGTGCACGCCTGCCCCCGTGGCGCCCGGGTCGCCTGGGGCCACGTCCTCGCGGGCCTCGATCTCGACCAGGATGTACGGGAGTTGCGGGTGCCCACCGCGGTGATCGCGGGTGCGGAGGACCGGCTGACGCCGCCCGTCCACGCCCGCGCCCTCGCGGCGGCACTCCCCGACTGCCTCGGGCTCACCGAGCTGGCGGGGCTGGGCCACATGACTCCGGTGGAGGCGCCGGAGGCGGTCACGGCGAAAATACGGGAACTGGTGACCGCGTGCCTCCAGGTGCGCGGAACGGCCGAAGTCGAGAGCAAGGAAGAGGAGGTCGCATGAGCGGCAGGCACAGTCTCCAAGGACAGGTCGTCGTCGTCACGGGCGCGGCGCGCGGCGTGGGCGAGCTGCTGGCCCGCAAGCTCTCGGCACGCGGCGCGACACTGGCGCTGGTCGGCCTGGAGCCGGACGAGCTGAAGAAGGTCTCGGAACGGCTGCACGGCGAGAGCGACCACTGGTACGCGGACGTCACCGACCACGAGGCGATGGCCCGGGTCGCGCAGGAGGTCAAGGCCAGGTTCGGCAAGATCGACGTGGTCGTCGCCAACGCGGGCGTCGCCTCGGGCGGCCCCTTCGTCGACTCCGACCCCGTGGCCTGGCGACGGGTCATCGAGGTCAACCTGATCGGCGGCGCGGTCACCGGCCGCGCGTTCCTGCCGATCCTCATGGAGAGCCGCGGCTACTTCCTCCAGATCGCCTCCCTCGCCGCGATGACCCCGGCGCCGATGATGACCGCGTACTGCGCGTCCAAGTCGGGCGTCGAGGCGTTCGCCCACAGCCTGCGCGCGGAGGTCGGGTACCGGGGCGTGAAGGTCGGCGTCGGCTACCTCTCCTGGACCGATACGGACATGGTGCGCGGCGCCGACGAGGACGACGTCATGCGCGAGCTGCGGCAGCGGCTGCCCTGGCCGACGAACCGGACGTACCCGCTCGGCCCGGCCGTCGACCGGATAGTGGCCGGCATCGAGCGCCGCTCCGCGCATGTCTACGCACAGTGGTGGCTGCGTGGCATGCAGTCCGTACGGGGCTACCTGCCGACGTTGATCGGTGTCGCCGGGCAGCGCGAGATGCGGCGGTTCGGCCCGCGGCTGGAGGGGGTCGGCACGGGGCTCGTCGGTGCGGGCGGTGCCGCTGACCAGGACGAACGGGCGGCGCGCACCCAGCGTGAATGATCGAAATGCGGTGACTGTCCGGTCGTGTAAGTCTGGTCGGGGCCCTTACGGGGCCGTCCCCCACGCATCCCACCGAGGAGTGAACAGCATGGGCATCGCCGACCAGTTCAAGGACAAGGCGCAGGACCTCGCCGACCAGGCGCAGAAGAAGATGAAGGACGGCAAGGGCGACGGCCGGGACCGTTCCCAGGACGCGTCCGAGCGGGCCTCCGACGCGTCCGAGCAGGGTCGCGACAAGGCCAGGGGTGCGGCGGACGACCTCCGCGAGAAGTTCGACCGCTGACGGCTGCGGCCGCGTGTGAGTGACGTGTATTGAGGGGTGTGCCCGGTTTCGTTCCGGGTGCGCCCCTTTCGCGTGCACCTTGCCGGAATCCGGCAGGCCGCCCCGCCCGCCGACTGCCGTGCTCCGCAGATGACGTGGGACGTCCGGGCGGGCCATCATTCCGTCCGGGACGGCCCTTGACGTCGAGGTCCGCGTGAAGCAGGAGAGCGAGGCGCGGATGGCCGGTATCCAGACCGATGCGCTGGACACGTTCGGAGCGCTGTTCGCGGCGGTCGTGGGGCTGGGCTGCGCGGGGTGGGGAGGGCGGACCCTGCTCCGGCCGCACCGGTCGCCGGAGTCGTTCGACGGACCCGCGTGGGGTGCCCGCGCCTGGGGCGCCGCCTATGTGGTGCTCGGCATCTGCCTGGCGATCCGGATGGTCGCGAAGCTGTACGGCAGGAATCCGGACTGGCCGATGACCGTCACGGTCTTCGTCGCCCTCCCGCTCCTGATCGCCGCGTTCACCGCGGCGTACGTGTCCCGCCGGCGGGCGCGCCGACGCGGCGAGGCCGTACGCCCGGGGCGCCACAAGCGACGCGCCCGTGCACCACGGCCCACCCGGAGGATCAGCCCGCCCTGACCCGGCCCTGCCGCTGACCCTCGCGGGTGAGGTCGTCAGCTCAGCAGCGCGAGCAGCCGCCCCACCGCCTCCGCGGCGGGCCGGCCCACCTCGCCGACCGTGGCCGCGATCTGCGCGACGGATGCCAGGACCATGCCGCGCTCACGCAGTGCGCTCCGGTCGGGAGTGAGCTCGGGCAGCGCGCCCTCGACCGTCCGGGCCTGGGCCGGGGTGAGGTGCGGGCGCAGCTCCCGGAGGAATCGGGTGAGCTCCTCGACAGCGGTACGGAGCTCGTCGTTCCCGGCGGCGCCGCCGGCGGTGCCGTTGTTGATGCCGATGTTCCCGCGACCACCGTTCATGTTGACCACGGGTCCGTAGTAGTTCGACGCGTCACTCATAGCTTGAATCCCGTGTTCCCCCGGCCGTCGTTCATGTTGACGACAGGGCCGTAGTTGTTCGTGCTGTTGTTGAACTGCCGCACGATCGCGGTGAACTCGGCTTCCGGGTGGTCGATCGCGTACACGATCTGTCCGGCGATCTGCTGTAGCTCGTCCATGCTCTTCAGGGTCACGACCACCCTGGCGCCGCTGTTCATCACGACGACCAGCACCGGCTTCGCCGACGCGATCAGATCCTTGATGGCGAGGACCAGGAAGACCGGGACGGCGATGAGCACGAAGCTGCCGCTCAGGCGCTGCCGGAAGGCGCTGTCATTCGGGAAGTTGATCGCGCCGAAGACCGGGACGACGACGATCAGCCATTGCACGAGGGTGCTGAAGACCCTGCTCCAGTCGTGTTTGAGCCTGAACGCGTCGACCCAGGTGATGTTGTGCAGCGGGACAGCCGCCGGCCCCACCCACAGCGTCCGTCGGCTGACCTTGAGGACCAGGGGGTCTCCCTTGCGGTGAGGCTGGTTGCTCTCTCCGGGGTTCTGGAGGTGTCCCGGTACCACCGAACCGGGGTGGACGGGCAGTGCCTGCGGCGGCATCGGGGGAACCGGCGGCCGTGGAGGGGGCAAGGGCGGCGGCTCGGGCAGTGGTGTGTTGACGGGTCCGGTCTCGTCCATGGCTCCCCCTTGTGGTCGTCAGTCCCACCCCCATACCCCGGGAGCACCATTAAGCGTTCGCGGGGAGTCATGAGGCAGCGAGGAAGTCGCCAAATCACCTGAGTTTGGCCGGTAGTTGACCTGCCGGGGCCCCTTGGGAGTGGCGGGGGCCGGCTGCGGTCCACGAGGGCGCTCAGGATGCCTTGACGGAGGCCACGGAGGGCGCCGGGGCCGTCGGGGTGCTTGGAGTTGCGCACGGGGACAGGGCCGGGGAGGCCGGCGGCGACTTCGAGGCGGTTCGCTCAGTACGCGGGTCGGGCCGTTCCGTGAATGGACCTGCGCGATTACGCGGTGAAGGGTTGGTCGCGGTCGCGTCGGACAAGTGAGTCGTATTCTCCAAACTGCGGGATCGCCTCCCAGTTGAGTGTGACGTCAATTTCCCGGCTCTGCGTGGAGGATTCGTCGCCGGACTCGACCGTCCGATGCGCAACGCCGTCGGGGGTGAAGTCGTACGATTCCATATAGGTGGAGTCCGCGTACCCCCCGCGCACTTCCGAATCCCCGTACTCGTACCGCCTTGCCCCGTCAAGGAAGAGCAGGCCGTTAATCACGGAGAATGTGTAGCGCAGCTCGTCGCGTCCGTATGGGTCCATGAAGATGACCCCGACGTATTCGGTCTCCCAGTGGATCTCGATACGCAGATCCGGAGAGCGTTTCCCGTCGGAGGGGGGAACGGCGGTGTACAGCTGGCCGTTCGAGTGCCGCGCTCGGGCCTTCTTGTCGGTAAGTGGTGTGATAGGGCGTTCGAGTAGCTTGTTCCATCGTTCGCTGTAGGTCCATTTCATTGTTCCGGGTCCTATCCCTTCAGGGGTTCAGAGATGGCGTCCATCTGTGCGGTGACCCGGGGGGCCGCCCGGATCAGTGGCTCGGTTTCACGCGGAGGTGAGAGGGTCATCTCGTACAGAGGGTGGCGCAGTCAGATGTAGAGCCCCGAGGGGGCACCCTGCTGATTTCTTACCTGTTCCGCTTGCCTGGAGTGCACTCCAAGGTCATAGCGTTGAGGACATGCCTTTATCGCTGGGGTTTCCCCGGCGCCCCGGTTGGCTGCCTCACCTCGATACCGGCTCCGGCTGAACAAGAAGTAAGCGGGAGCCAGGCGACCGCTATCCCAGGAGCATCTCTCAAAAATGCAACAACGCAAACTAGGGCAACACCTCGAAGTCTCGGCTCTCGGGCTCGGCTGCATGGGCATGAGTTTCTTCTACGGCCAGCCACAGGACACAGCCGAGATGACGAAGCTGCTGCGGGCGGCCGTTGACCACGGCGTGACTTTCTTCGACACTGCCGAGGTCTACGGACCGTTTACCAATGAGGAACTGGTCGGTCAGGCGTTGGCACCGGTCCGTGACCAGGTAGTGATCGCCACCAAGTTTGGAATCAAGCACGGCGAGCACGGGCCGACGCCGACGTCCGGGGTCGACAGCAGGCCCGAGCAGATCCGCCAAGTGACCGAGGCCGCGCTCAAGCGCCTTCAGACCGAAAGCATCGACCTGCTCTACCAACACCGCGTTGACCCCGACGTGCCCATTGAGGACGTGGCCGGCACGGTGAAGGAGCTGATCGCCGAAGGCAAGGTAAAGCACTTCGGCTTGTCCGAGGCCGGTGCCGCGACAATTCGTCGCGCCCACGCCGTGCAGCCAGTAACGGCACTCCAGAGCGAGTACTCGCTCTGGATGCGCGAGCACGAAACCGAAATCATTCCGACCTTGGAGGAACTGGGCATCGGTCTGGTGTCCTACAGCCCGCTCGGCAAAGGATTCTTGACCGGCAAGATCGATTCCAGCACATCGCTGGCCGACAACGACCTCCGCCGAATGCTTCCGCGTTTCAGCCCTGAAGCACGGCAAGCCAATCAGGTGCTGGTCAATCTGTTGCAGCAGATTGCCGATGACAAGGGAGCCACGCCGGCCCAGATCGCTCTCGCCTGGGTGCTGGCGCAGAAGCCGTGGATCGTACCGATCCCCGGCACGACCAAGCTGCACCGCCTGGAAGAGAACCTGGGCGCAGCCGACGTCGAGCTGACAACCGGCGACCTGCACCGGATCGAAGAGGCCGCGGCCAATATCCGGATCCAGGGCGAACGTGTCCCCGAGCAGTTGCAGTCACGGTTCGGCCGCTGAACCCCGCCGGACTTTCTGGGCGTTCAGGGTCGGTCCTCGTCGAAGGTGACGCCGCCGATCATCGGGCGTAAGGAAGCTTCATGATCAACATGAGCCAGCACATGTTGTGGGGCATCCCCATGAACCATGGCTTTCTGGATGCGGGGCCCGGGTGCTCGAAGCGCCGGACCCCGCGCACCTTGAGACGCTCAACGTCCGGGCCCGCGTGCCCCGCTGACGACGGACGCCACGAAAGAAGTCCAGGCGGCCGCGTGCACGATGAGCGCGGGTCCGTCGGGGCGCTTGGAGTCGCGTACGGGGACGAGGCCGGGGAGGCCGGCGGCGACTTCTAGGCAGTTGCCGCCGGAGGTGTTGCTGTAGCTGCTCTTGTGCCAGTGGGCGAAGTCATGGGCCACTTCGAGGCAGTTGCCGCCGTCCCCATTGCTGTGACTGCTCTTGTGCCAGGTGGCAGCGCTGAGATCAAGATCGGTGCTGACCATTCCGGTACTCCTCGGCCGCCCTTTCGATCACGGTGAGGGACGCCTCTGGCGGCGATGCGGCGGCCCTCAGCCGATCGTATGTCTTGCGGTACCGCGTCACGAGTGCCGGATCGTCGATGGTCTGGCCGTGGTAAGGGCCCTCGGTGTAGAGCAGCGGCGGCTCGTTGTCGAAATCCATGAGAAAGAGAGGAAGTTCAGTGAGCGCACGGGTTGGCCCATTCCACGGAAGGATCTGCGCAATGATGCGGCCGCGCTGGACCAGGGCGGCGATGTGGTTCAGCTGCTCGGCCATCTCCGCAGGCGGAAGGATGGGGTGATGCACCAGGGACTCGTGCAGGATCACCCAGTACTCGGGCTTCTTGGGCTCGTCGAACAGCCGGGCCCGCCGCAGTCGACCTTCGACTTTGGCTTCAGCCTCCTCTGTTGTGTCCAGGGAGTGCGCGGACTGGACGACGGCATGGGCGTACGCCCGGGTCTGGAGCAGCCCCGGGATCAGCGTGCCTGACCATTCGCTGATGGATCGGGCTCGAGTCTCGGTCTCCGTGAGCTCGGCGAAGTATGCGGCGTGAGGACCCCGCTTGGCTTTCCGCACGTCCTCGCACCGTCGCTCGAAGAACCCGTCCGTCCCCAGTACCCGGTCCACATGCCGTGCCAGCTCCACCGGCATGCGCCGATGCCCGTGCTCGATCTCGCTCAGGTACGTGATGCCGAAGAAGCTGCCGTCCACCAGCTTCTCCAGGGTCAGGCCCGCCTGCTCCCGTTTGAAGCGCAGCTCGTTCCCGTAGAACTGCGGGACTCCCGCCGAGCCGTCGATCTCCTTGCGTGTGGCCACCGTTGACCGCCTTTCGCGCTGCGCTCCGTGGAGCGGTGATCCCCCCACGGTAGGGGCCCGCATGGCGGCACGTGAGGAATTCGTCACAGTGAGCAACGGACGGGGTACGCCCGAGGCCTGGAGATCGCGCGGACAGGGCTCCAACAGGCCTGGACCTGTGAGCTCTGGGGTCATCGCGTGGCAGGTGTCTCCTGGGCGAGGTCTTCGGTTCGCTGGTCGAATGCTTCGCGGGAGACGTCGATGTCGGCCAGGTTCTTCAGGCTCCAGTCGATGAGGGGCTGGGTAGCTTCCAGCAGGGTGTGGCCCCGGGGCGTGAGCTCGTAGGTCACTTTGGGTGGCATCACGCTGTGGACCGTGCGGGTCAGCAGGCCATCGCGTTCGAGTCCGCGCAGGGTGACGGTAAGCATCCGCTGGCTGATGCCCGCGATCGACCGCTTGACCTCGGTGAACCGTAGCGGGCCGGGCCCCAGGACGGCCACGACCAGCAGTGACCACTTGTCGGCCACGAGGTCGAGTACCTCGCGTGCCCGTGCGCTGGCGGAGTCACAGAACGCCGTGCGGGCCGGCGGCCCTTCCTCAGGCGTGGTGGTCGGGTCCGTCATGGGTTACCTCCGGGGAACCGGGGCACGTCGAAGTGCCTGATTGACGCGAGCCAGTGGTTCCATAAAGTTACGGGAGTACTTATCGTAACCGCCACTTTTCGGGCGGGGCCTCGTCGTATGCACGACAGGCCACCATGGGAGGAACCTGTATGCCCACCATCGCTGTCGTCGGCGCCGGCCCCGGAATGGGCCTCGCGATCGCCCGCACCTTCGGTGCCAGAGGATTCGATGTCGCCCTGATCGCACGCAACGCGGAACACCTGGACGGCTTCGCCGGTCAGCTCGCCACCGAGGGCATCACCGCCAAGGGTTTCCCCGCAGACGTTCTGGACCGCGACTCCCTCACCAGAGCCCTGACCGACGCGGCCGGGCACTTCGGCTCCATCGACGTGCTGGAGTACTCACCGGGCGGCCCGGAACCGAAGTTCCTGAACCCCACCCAGGCCACGCCCGAGGACGTCGACCTGCAGATGCGGTACCTCGTGTACGGCGCGATGACCGCCACCCGTGCAGTGCTGCCCATGATGCGCGCCGCCGGCACGGGCACACTGCTGTTCACCACCGGCGCCGGCTCCGTCGACCCGACCCCCATGCTCGGCGACATCAACACCGCAGGTGCCGCACTGCGCAACTGGGCGATCAACCTGCACAAGGAACTCGAACCCGAGGGCATCCAGGCCGCCCACGTCGCGATCGGTGTGTGGATCGGTGACCGCGCCCCCGAGGGAGCCCCGGCCGCCACCGCTGACCAGATCTCGCCCGTCTACTGGGACCTGCACACCCACCGCGACCAGGCCGAGCGGATCTTCACCGTCTGACCGCCGCCGGAACCGGAACCCGGCAGGACCACACCCCCAACGGGCACCGTCGCGAGAACCGTGTGGCAGGTGCCCGTACACATGGGCGGTGTCGGCCGAGATCCGTCGCCGTGCCGACGCGCGCCCCTTTCGCGCTGCGCTCTGTGGAGCGGTAATCCCTTCCACGGCCGACGTCCGTGCGGCAGCGTGTGGGGTGTTCGTCACAGTCAGCAACGAAAGGTGTGCGCCTCCTCATGGACGAGATCAGGGACGAGATCAGGGACGACTCACCCACGTACGACATCGTCGAGGACATCGACGCGCTGCGCGCCGCGCTCGCCGCGCACGGGGTCACCCTGCCGTCGCTCGGCGTCGATCCGTTGACGTTCGCCGGGTGGACGAAGCATCCGCCGCTGGTCGCGCTCGGCAACTGCACGGTGGTGACCGCGCGTCGGCTGACCGAGGCGCTGCGCCCGGCGGCCGGGGGATGACGCCGCTGCCGCTCACCGTGGACCTGCTCGCCGTGCCGAAGGCCGTACCGGAGATGCGGGCGATACTCCTGGAGCAGTACTGGGGTGCGGATTCGCCTGATCTGGCGCTCTGCGTCAGCGAGTTGCTGACCAACGTCATCGTGCACATCGGCGAGGGGACGCCCGTCACGCTCCGCGTCAGTGGTACGAGCGCCGGCCGTATCCGCGTGGAGCTGAGCGATCCCGCGCCCGGCGTCTGGCCGGCCATACGCATCGCGGGCAGTGGTGACGAGTGCGGGCGGGGGCTGCTGCTCGTGGACGCGTTGGCGCTGCGGTGGGGCGTGGAGCAGGGGCCGTACGGGAAGACGGTGTGGTGCGAGCTGCGGGCACCCGCCCGCTCGGGCCCGCATGTGTACCAACACTCCGCATCTGTGGGGAGTTGAGAGCGAAATGGGCGCGACGGATGCGGCTGGGGCGGCCCCGGGCGTGTGGGGAAGCGCCCAGATCACTCTCAACTCCGGCTCGAGCGGACGGCTTGGCCGGTTTTGAGGCCGTCTGTTTGAGGTCTCTGCCTGTGGTGGCCATGGTGAGCAGCTCCGTGGTGTCTGGGAGAAGCTGGTTCAGGCTCGGCCTTCCATACGTCCTCGCACCGCCGTTGGAAGAACCCGTTCGTCCCCAGCTTTCACCATGTACGTCACCAGGGCCACCGACCCAACCGTCCGTCAGGTTGGGAGGCGCTTGCCGAGCCTCTCCCGGAGCGGGAGGCCGCTCTGCGCCCTGATGAACCTGCGGCCTACTCGCCCGCCTTGTTCACCTTGTCGAGGCGCCACCCGACCATTCCCGTGGCTCCCTTCATCTGGTCGCCGTCGATCTTGATCGTGTCCCCTGACGCCGTGAGGCGCTGTCGCAACGTAACTCCGTCGCATGTGAGGGTTCGGCGAAGGGGATTCTTCAGGGCTACGGAAAGGCTGATCTGCCCCTTCCCGACGCAGACCACCGACAACTCGTACGAATGCCCTCGCGCCAGTTCCGGCACCGAGTGGAACCCGTCGCCGACACGTTCGAGGCCGGCTTCGACGAAGAGCGGATCACTGTCGCTGACCTCGGCCGTGCCGAGAGTCTTCTCGACCTGCTCGCCCAGCCTGCCGTTGTTGCGGTCGGACGTGCTTGAGGGGTTTTGCTGCCTGCTTGGGCTGCTCTCCGGTGCGCTCGGCCCCCCGGAGTCGCCGGTGCATCCAGTTACCAGGGTCACGGTCAATGCAGACGCGCAGAGGATGCACTTACGCGTCAAAGCGCGCAGATTCCTTGTCATGAGTTCGTGGCCCAATACCGCCACCCGACCTCTTTTGTAGGCAGTTTCGCGGTTCCCGAGCCAACCTTGACCTTGCTGCAGCGGTCTGAACTGGTTTTGTACTTTGTCCAGTTCACCTTGTATCCCCAAGAGCCGTATTGCAGGTGGCCATACTTTTTTGCGGGGATCGCGTGAGTGTATGTGTGCCCCACAGTGACCCCTACCTCACCCACCACCTTGGCGCTGTACTCCGCCTTGACCTCGGCGAGAACGACACTGGCAGAGACCCCGGCGGTCCCACTGACCTCGACCCCGATCTTTCCCGCCTTCTCCACGCTCACTCTCATGGAACCGCCAGGACCGTCTTTGTAGCTGGTTCCGTTCCACCAGGAAGGGACGTGGTAGTTGGTCTTGTCGCTCACTTTCACCCACGACGTGGCCGGGTTGTCGCAACGCATGATCCCGGAATCGCCGTCGGTGCTCACCTCAGGAAGTGCAGAAAGGGTTTGGTCGGCCACGACGTCGGCGACTGATTTGGATGATCCGTCCACCACGCTGTCACCTGATTCCTGCGAGGCAACTTGGTCGGAGGTGACATTCTCAGGCGCTGCGTCGGACGGCTCCTCGGCTGCGCCGGCGGTGGTGGTTAACAGCAGGGTGAGAGCCAGAATCGTTGCTGGAGTGAATGCATGCCGAAATGCTGTTTTTTTCATGTAGTTCCCCCTGCGAATGACACCCGGACGACTGCGCTGGTCTCCGATCAATCTACGCTGCTGTTGTGAAGAGATGGGAAAATCACCGCAATCCTGAGGAAGCCTTGAGGATGGAATGAAAGCTTCCGCGTCGCGGCCGGTGACCATGACGCGGTAGCCGCGTGAGTGGAGCAGTTCGGCGGTCGCCCTGCCCGTTCCGCTGGTTCCGCCAGTGATCAATGCTGCGGATGCGGGCATGATGCGCTCCTTTGCGTGTTCCGGGCCGCGGGGTGGAGGCGTGGGCGCGCCGGCCACGCTGTGGGCCGGGAGGTGGCGGCCGGCCTCCCAGGAGATCCTCGAAACGGCTCTGCGTCTGGAGGGCCCGCGCGGTGATCGCGACGGCGTTCGCGTGCCCGGACGCCGCGTCGATGACGTGGGTCGACAGCGGGGGCGAGGGCGAGATCATGGACCTGTACGACGCGTGCCTGGCCGAGGTGCGGGGCTGACCCGCGGGGGTCAGTCGGTCCGGGGGATGGTCCGGCGGCCGGCAGGCGGCCAGACGGTCAGCTGCGCCCCGTCGCAACTGACCGTCCGGCCCGGGTACATGGCCTGGACGGCGGCCCGGTCCAGGCCGTCTATGTCGCCGCGGAGGATGACCGCGCCCGGCTGGTGGGAGACCCACACCGTGCCGACCGGCCACACCACGATCGTGTTCCCGCACTGGGTGACGTGCCGCCAGGGGTACGTCTCGCGCAGGGCTGCCAGCGCACTGTCCCCGCGGCCGTCGGCGTAGTCCCCCTCAAGGCATACGAGCGTGTGGTGGCGGCTCGCCCGGACGGTGCCGTCGGGCCACGGCCGGTCGTAGGAGTGAGGGCCCAGTGCGTCGGCGCCGTTGCGGCCGAACATTAAATGTTCCGGAGAGCGAACGTGTTCATGTGAATCGGACACCGGGCAACCCCCAAATCGCTTCGGACCTCGCAGAGTTGCTGACAACCCGAGGCTTTGCGTGAGGAAATCTATAAGATTGCTTCCGCGAATTGCAAGCGATATTGGTGAGCCGTGCCCTGGAGGGGCGGGCGTTCAGGGGGTCGGTGACGGGCTCTCGGCGGCGGTGCCGGACCCGCGCGGCGGCAGCGGTGGCCGCCTCAGATTCGGGGCGCCCTCGTACGTCGGCGGGGTCGCCGGGGGGTTGGCGGCCAGCAGGTCCAGGGCCATCCAGACCGCGTCGTCCAGCACCGCGTGGCGGCCCTCCGCCCAGTCCAGCGGTGTGCGCAGGGCCTCCACGTCGGGGGAGACGCCGTGGTTCTCCACCGACCAGCCGTAGGCGTCGAACCACGCGGCGTTCATCGGGACCGTGATCACCGTGCCGTCGCCCAACTGGTGGCGGCCGGTCATGCCGACCACGCCGCCCCAGGTGCGCTGGCCCACCACCGGGCCCAGCTTCAGCAGGCGGAAGGCGGCGGTGATCATGTCGCCGTCGGAGGAGGTCGCCTCGTCGGCCAGGGCGACCACCGGGCCGCGGGGGGCGTTGGAGGCGTAACTGACCGGCTGGGCGTTGCGGGTGAGGTCCCAGCCGAGGATCGTGCGGGTGAGTTTCTCGACGACGAGTTCGCTGATGTGGCCGCCCGCGTTGCCGCGTACGTCCACGATCAGGGCCGGGCGGGAGACCTCCAGGCGCAGGTCCCGGTTGAACTGGGCCCAGCCGGAGCCGCCCATGTCGGGGATGTGGAGGTAGCCGCAGCGGCCGCCGCTCATCTCCCGTACGACCTCGCGGCGCTTGGCCACCCAGTCCTGGTAGCGCAGCGGGCGTTCGTCGACCAGCGGGACGATCGCGACCCGGCGGGAGCGGCCCTCGCCCTCGGCCGGCCGGAAGGTCAGCTCGACCGTGGTGCCGCCCGCGGCGGACAGGAGGGGGTAGGGGCCGGTGACCGGGTCCACCGGGCGGCCGTCGACGTGGGTGAGGACCGCGCCCTCCCTGATGCCCGTACCGGCCAGTGGGGAGCGGGCCTTGGAGTCCGAGGAGTCGCCGGGCAGGATGCGCTGTACGGTCCAGTCGCCGTCCCGGCACACCAGGTTCGCGCCGAGCAGGCCCATCGCGCGCTGGTAGTGCGGCGGGCCCTCGTTGCGGCGGGCGGGGGCCACGTAGGCGTGCGAGGTGCCCAGTTCGCCCAGGACCTCGCGCAGGAGATCGGCGAACTCGTCCGGGGTGGCGACCCGTTCGACCAGCGGGCGGTACTGGTCCAGGATCGCGTCCC
Organism: Streptomyces sp. NPDC087428; assembly: GCF_044744085.1. Taxonomy (NCBI): domain Bacteria; kingdom Bacillati; phylum Actinomycetota; class Actinomycetes; order Kitasatosporales; family Streptomycetaceae; genus Streptomyces; species Streptomyces sp. NPDC087428. The sequence continues at coordinate 248,380 of NZ_JBIUXR010000006.1, read as the reverse complement.
AGTCGATGCCGCACATGTCCGGCTCCCAGAAGTAGGAGCGGATGATGCGCCCGGCCTCGCCGTACGCGCCCCGCCACTCCGCCGGCGGGTCGACCTCGTGCAGGATGCGGCGCAGGTCCAGGTAGACCGTGGAGTCGATGTCGCCCGGCTCGTTCGCGGGGACGGCGCGCAGCTCGCCGTCGTCCATCACGACCAGCCGGGAGGCGTCGCCGCTGACGGCGAACCAGTCGAGGTGGCTGACGAGTTCGGTCCTCTTCGCCTTGGCGATGCTGAAGTGCTCCAGCGTCGGCCGGCCCGACATGTCCGCCGGGTTGGCGAACGTCTCGCCGAGCGCGCCGGAGATCGGCCAGCGCAGCCAGACCAGTCCGCCGCCGCTGACCGGGTACAGCGCCGAGTACTTGGAGGCGGAGACCGGGAACGGCGTGACCCGGCTCTCCAGGCCCTCGAACTCGACGGTGACCGTGGACCCCTCCGACGTACCCGCCTCCGCGGTGTCCACCGGGTCGAGGCCGCCCGCGGCGGGCCGGCCGTCGGGGGAGAGCGCGAAGGGGGAGGGGGTCGCGGAGGAGAGCGGGACCAGGTACGGGCGGCAGCCGAGCGGGAAGGAGAGGTCGCCGGTGTGCACGTCGTACACCGGGTCGAAGCCGCGCCAGGACAGGAACGCGAGATAGCGGCCGTCGCCGGTGAAGACGGGGTTCTCGTCCTCGAAGCGGCCGTTGGTGACATCGACGATCACGGGGGAGTCGGCACCCATGATCCGGGCGAGTTTGATCTGCCGCAGCGAGCGGCCGATGCCGGGGTGCGACCAGGTCAGCCAGGCCCCGTCCGGGGAGAACGCCAGATCGCGGACCGGGCCGTTGAGGGAGCGGATCAGTTCGACGGGTTCGCCGGTGCCGTCCTCCGCGGTGTCCAGGAGGAGCAGCCGGCCGTCGTGCGAGGCCATCGCGAGCGTCTCGCCGTCGGCGTCCGCGATCAGCTCCTGGACCCGGCCGACCTGGCCGGAGGCGAGCCGGCGCGGGGCGCGGTCGCCGCTGGCACGCGGCAGGTAGGCGATCTCGATCGCGTCCTCGCCCGCCGCGTCCGTCACGTACGCCACCTGGCCGCCGCTGCCGAGCATCTCCGGCAGCCGGACCCGTACGCCCGGGGTGTCGGCGATGGTGCGGGCGGGACCGTCGCGGTGGGTGAGCCAGTACAGGCTGCCGCGTACCGATACGGCGCTGGCCCGGCCGGTCTCGTCCACGGAGAGCGAGTCGACATGGCTGGCGGCCGGCACCTGGTAGGGGCGCCGGCCGGCGCGCTGACCGCCGAGCCGTACCTCCAGCCTGCGGGGGACCGCGCCGGGCGACTCCAGGTCGTCGGCCAGCCACAGCTCGCCCGCGCACTGGTAGACGACCCGCCGCCCGTCGCTGGAGGCGTGCCGGGCGTAGAACGCGTCGTGGTCGCTGTGGCGGCGCAGACCGGTGCCGTCGGGCAGGCAGGAGTAGAGGTTGCCGACGCCCTCGTGGTCGGAGAGGAAGGCGATCCGGCCGGCGACGAACATCGGTGAGCCGAGGTGTCCGCCGATGTCCGGGAGCAGCCGCTCGCCGTGCAGCCACAGGCGTCCCGTCGCCCCGCCCCGGTACCGCTTCCAGGCGGCGGGCTCGTGCGGCGGGGTGCCGGAGAGCAGCAGGGTGCGGCGCTCGCCCGCGATGTCCGCGACGGCGATGTCGGAGACCGGGCCCCAGGGCAGCCGGCCGCCGGGGCTGCCGTCCGTGGGCACGCTGTAGGCCCAGGAGAAGTACGAGAACGGCTGCCGGTGCGAGGAGACGGCGAGGATCTGCGCGGCGTCGCCGTCGTCCGGGGTCCAGCCGCAGACCCGGGCGTCCGTCGAGCCCCAGTGGGTGAGCCGGCGGGCCGGGCCGCCGGTGACGGGCGCGAGATGGATCTCGGGGTCGAGGCTGCGCCAGGTCGTGTACGCGATCCGGGTCCCGTCGGGGGAGAAGCGGGGGTGGCCGACTCTGGTGCGGTCGACGGTCACCCGCCAGGCGCGTCCGGGCCGGTCGCCCTCGGGGACGAGGGGGGCGACCCAGAGATCGTCCTCCGCGGCGAAGCAGAGCAGATCCTCGTGGAGGTGCGGGAACCGGAGATACGAGACGTCGTCACTCACCCCCCAATGCTTTCCGTGCACGAGGGCGGCGGCAACTTGGGGTGCCGTTGACGAGCGGGGAACCAGGTGTCAAGTAACCCGTGAGTAACCTTTTGATCGAAGGGGCGTGTGTGCCGCGCGGTGCGGGCCCGGCGTGCCGTGGGGAACGCCGAGGACGGGGGCGCCCTTGGTGCGGTACTGGGGTCGTGGATCACAAGCGTTCTTCCAGGTCGCGACTGGTCGGGCGGGGCTCGGGCACTGCTGCGGGCGGTCTGGAACCGGGCCGGGTCCGTCACTTCCTGTCCCCGACCCGGAGTGTCGGGTCAGCCGCGGTCGCTGAGGAAGTCGATGGCGCGTTCGTCGAGTTCGGCGGCGCATCGCACGCCGCGGCTGCGGAAGCGGGCGAGGTCGCTGCGCATGCTGGTGACGGCCTTGCGGGTGCGGACGGACCGTACGCCGTCCATGTGGTCCAAGGCCCGGCCCCAGGTGGTGCATGCCTGCTCGATCTGGCCGCCCTTGAGCTGCATCTCGGCGCCGGCCACCAGGTCGAGGGCGACGATCCGGGCGTACGTGCCGGACGGGCGGGAGGTGGCGGCGCGGCCGTACTGCTCGGCTGCGGCACGGTGTTCACCCAATGTCTCGTAGACCTTTGCGGTGCGCGAGTGGACCGATGCCACTGGAGGCCCCCAGGCGAGAGCCCAGAACGGCACCTCGTCCCCGGGGCGGGCGGCCAGCAGGGCACGCGCCCGCTCGGTCTCCGCCAGGGCGGCCTGCCGCCGGCCGGACTTGGCCAGGGTGTGGGCGTGGACGATGCGGAAGAGGGATTCCGTCTGGGTGCCGACCTTGCCCTTGGCCCGGTTCAGGCCGGTCTCGGCGAGGCCCTGGCAGTGTTCGGGGCGGTGCAGTTTGAGCCCTTGCATGGCCATCGTGCGCATCACGAAGCCGTCGTGCCCGGTGATGCCGGATTCCACGGCGAGCGCGTAGGACTGCAAGTAGTACCTTTGCGCGAGTCCCTGCTGGCCTGCGTCGTAGCTCTTCCAGCCGAGCAGGTGAACGCCGCGGGAGGCGGCGGAGAGCATGTGCCGGCGGATCTCCTCGGTGCGGAAGCGGCCGCGGCACAGCGGGGAGACGTCGTCGCGCAGGTACTGCACCAGCGCGCTGCGGCCGTGCTGTCCGCCGTGGCGTTCGTCCATCTCGGAGAAGACCCGCACCATGTCCCGTACAGCGGCGACTTCGGCCATGCCGACGGTGTGGCCGGTGCGTGCGGCTGCCGTGCGGTCGGCGATTTCGCGTACGTAGGAGAGCGGCAGGGCGGCGGCGGCCACCGAGTAGGCGGAGGCGGTCAGGAAGCGGCGCCGGTCCAACTCGAACCTCCACATCGGCAGCAGGGTGTCGATCGGATCGTTGCCGAGGGACAGCCCGATGCCGTCACTGTCCTGCGGCTCTGCCAGGCCGAGGTCGCCCGGGGTGAGCAGGCGGCCGAGGCGGCGGGACAGTGCGGCGGCGAGGTAGCGGCCGGTGTCGCCTGCCGGTGTCACGCCGGCGATCCAGTGCTCCACGGTGGACTTGTTGGTGCGTAAACCGGTGCCGCACTCGGCGGCCACGGCGCGGACCGCCTTGGCCAGGGCCCCGTACGTCCAGCCGGTCTCGGTGACGAGATCGCGGAGCTTGTGGTTCGGCGTGCGCGTGGTCATGAGCACCTGCCCGTATACCCGATATACCGCTTGGCCTGCCCACCACCGTACCGCCGCGCCGGGTGCGCGGGTTGACTGTTCATCAGGTCGGGCGGCAGGGCTCAAGCGGTTTCCCCGGGGTCCTGCCGTACGGCTCGCACCACCCGTCTACCTGCGTCCATTCCCGGGCGTGAGGGACGGCAGTCATGGAGGTACGGATCATGGAGCAGACCATCACCCCCGTGTACGTCGCGCCGGTCGTGCTGGACGCGGGTGACGTCGTTGAGGTGACGCTGGGCACGCAGAACTTCGACACCGCCGACGACACCCAGTACAAGAACGCCTGACCCCTCGGGTCCGCCGGGTCGGACGGGGCGCACGCCGCTCTGTCCGACCCGGCCCAAGGGGCGCCGGGCCCGCCATACACGTGCTGGGGCACAGACGGGCGGGCCCGGCGCTCTTCTCGGTTCCTGACCAGGCACGACGACGGTGGAGGAGAGGGCGGCGATGCGGTGGAGCACAGGGCGGTACGGGTCAACGGAAGAAGCCAGACGGCCCCGGGACGGGCGCCCGGTGCCCGGCGTCGAGGCGGCATGGACGGCGGGCTGGCCCACGGGACGGGTGCGGTCGGTGAGCCAGGGGCCGGTGTCGCTGGCCGTGATCGGGGACTGCGGGGCCGACGACGACCAGCTTGCCGCGCGGCTGCCGGCGGTGCGGGGCGGGCGGTGGCAGGAGCTGACCCGGTGGCCCGGCTCCTACCTGGCCGTCGCCCGCAACGGGGTGTCGCTGGCCGTGGTCGGTGATCTGGCCGGGCAGCACCCGGTGTACTGGCGAAGCCACGGCGGCACAGTGTGGTGGGCGACGTCCGCGCTGGCGCTGGCCGCCCTTGACGGGGCGCCGGTCGACCCGACCGCCCTGGCCGCGCACCTCGCGCTGGCCCAGCCGGACGTCCTGGGGCAGCGCAGCCTCACGCGGTGCGTCGAACGGGTGCCGGGTGGGCACCTGCTGCTGGCCGACCCCTCGGGCGCCCGTACGGTGCGCTTCGAGCCGGCCGAGTACGAACGCGTGGATCTGCCCGTCGCCGCGGCGACGGTACGGGCCGCCCTGGTCGAAGCCGTCGCCACCCGGTGTGATGGGCGCCCGGTCAGCGCCGACCTGGCCGGACTCGACTCCACCACGCTGGCCTGCCTCGCCGCACAGCGGGGCCCGGTCACCGCGGTGACGTTCGCCGACGAACGTCTGCGCGACGACGATCTCCCCTACGCGACCCGCACCGCCGCGGCAGTGCCGAACCTGACCCACCACGCGGTCGCGGGCACCGCGAACACCGTCTACTACGACGGACTTGACGACCTGAGCAGACTGCCGGTGACCGACGCGCCCAACGCATACGCGGTCACCGCGTCGATCAAACGGGCCGTGCTGGACACCGTGGCCGCCCACCACCCGGACGCCGGCCTGCACGTGACCGGTTCGGCCGGGGACGCGGTGCTGTCCGCGCCCTCCTCCTACCTCGCCGACCTGCTGCGCGAGCGGCAGCACCGCCGGGCCTGGTCCCACGCGCTCGGTCATGCCCGGCTGCGGCACACCTCCGCCTGGTCGGTCCTCGGGCGGGCCCGCCCGGCCTCCCGCGCCGGCCTGGCTGGCGCATGGCAGCAGACGGCCGCCGAACTGCGCGGCCCCGTACGGGAGTGGGTGCCACAAGCGTCCCGTCCGGTGTCGTGGACGCCGCTGCTGGCCACGGCCGACTGGATGAGCTCCGACGTCCGCCACCAGCTCGCCGCTGCCCTCGACACCGCCGCCGGCCGACTGGACGACGCACCCGCACGCCTCGCCGCGTGGTCGGACCGGCAGGACCTGGCCCGTCTCGGCGCCGACACCACCGGCTGGCGTCAGATCGCGTCCGCCGAGTACGGCATCGACCTCGTCGCCCCGTATCTCGACAACGAGGTCATCCGGGCCTGCCTGGCCGTCCCCGCCGATCAGCGCGGCGCCCCGGGCCGCTACAAACCGCTGCTGAACACGGCGTTCACCGGTTCCGGGGTGCTGCCCGACTTCGTGCTCGCCCGCACGACGAAGGGCGGCTTCAACGCCCTCGCGTACGCGGGCCTGCGGGAGAACGCGCCCGTCCTGCTCGATCTCCTCGGCCCGTCCTCTCGGCTGGCCGCCGCCGGGCTGGTCACCGAGCAGCCGGTGGCGCGGATGCTCACACGGGCTGCTGCCGGACAGCCCACCGCCCAGGGCGCTCTGCACCTGGCGGTCTCCGCCGAGGTCTGGCTGCGGCAGCTCGACACCGTCGCCCCCACCTGGTGGGAGGTGAACTCCCGTGTGGCAGCTGGCTGAGAGCGCCCATCCAGTTCTCACCGACGAGGGCGGTGCGATCCTCGACGAACGCACCGGCCGCTGGACGCACCTGACCCCGACCGCGTCCGCCGCGCTCCTGCTCCTGCTCGCGGACACCACCGCGGAGGAGGCTGCCGGGCAGTACACGGAGCGCTACGGACTCCCCGCCGGGCAGGCCGGCGCCGACTTCCGTACGGTCGCCGACGCGCTGACCGCGCAGGGTCTCGCCGTCGAGGAGCCCGTGAGCCGTCGCGGTTGGTGGGGGTGGCGGTGACGAGCATGGAGGCGTACTCCACCGTCCGCACCGGGACCTTCCCCGAACGCCTGGCCGCGGCGGCCGGTCTCGCCCTGGCCCTGGTGCTGCTGCGGCTGCCGTTCCGGTACACCGTCCGGATCGTGCGCTGGGCACGGCGGGCTGGACGCCGGCCGCTTGCCCCGGGGCGGGCCGGGGCTCTGGTCGAAGCGGTCCGGCACACCGGCCACCTGTGGCCCGGCCGCGCCGCCTGCATGGAAACCTCCCTCGGCGCGGTACTGGCCGCAGCCCTCATGGGGCGGCGCCTGAACTGGTGCCTGGGGGCGCGGTTCTCCCCGCCGCCGGTCGAGTACCACGCCTGGGCGGAGCTGCCTGGCCACGGCCCGGTCGGTGAATACACCGAAGCGGGCTGGCACCACCACACCGCACTGACCATCTGATCGCGTCACCGGGCGCCGTGTCCTTCACCCGCCCGGAGCAGTTGACCGAATGCGTGTACCCGTACCCCTCGAAGGAGCGAGCTGATGTCCGCCGTCGCCCTGGCCGCCGAGACCGTCCCCGAGCGCCACTACACCCACCACGAAGGCCGCGGCGCCACCCCGCACCGCTCGAACCCGGCCGTCATCCACCGTGAACTGACCACGCTGGGTGTCGAGACGGGGATGAACGTGGTGGAGTTCGGCACCGGCTCCGGCTACTCCGGCGGTCTTCTCGCCGAGCTCGTCGGCCCCACGGGCAGGGTGACCAGCCTCGACATCGACACCTACCTGACCCGCTGGGCGGGCCTCATCCACCACCAGCGGGGCGTGGACCATGTCCGCTGTCACGCCGCCGACGGCACCGGCGGCTTCCCCACGCGGGCCCCGTACGACCGGATGGTGGCCTGGTGCACCCCGCCGCTGCTGCCAGGCGCGTGGGTGGACCAGGTGGTCGACGGCGGCCTCATCGTCGCCCCGTTGCCGATCGCGGCCGTGCCCAACATGACCGTGGTCGCCAAGATCCGCGTCACCAGCGGCGAGCCGGCCGTAGAGGAAGTGTTCACCGGCGGGTACATCGAGGCGACCAGCTCACCGAAGACCGACCTCGACCTGCCCGGCCGGTGGGTGGACTGGGAGAACCGTGTCCCCGACCCGTCCTGGATCTCGATCGCCTGGCGCGGCGAGGACGACCACCTGCACACCGGTGCCCGCATTGCGCTGGACCGGCTGCTGAAGGACGCGCACACCGAGCCGTACGCGGGCGCGGAGATCGATCTGCCGTCCTGGCGGACCTTCGCCGCCACCCGCGGCGACCACCGGCTCACCGCGGCCGGGCTGAGGCCGGACCTGTGGGCGATCGGCCACACCACCACCACGACGGCCGCCGTCATCCAACAGGACGGCACGATCCTCGCCGACGTCCCCGACTCCCCGTCCCTGACCGTCCTGCGCGACTGGCTGAAGCAGTGGGAAGAGGCCGGGCGCCCCGCCCCCGCCACCTACACCCCCGCCCTGGTCCGCAACGGTGACGGCTGGGACCTGCGACTCTCCCGATAGCCCTGTCACTGCCGCTCACCCACGCTGCCCCGGGACACTTCGGCGTCCCGGGGCAGCGTGGTCTTCGTTCCGAAGCCGGTACATGTACCAGGTCCGCCAGCCCGGCCGGGCTGCTTCGCTCGTTAACGGCACCCCGACTTGTGGTGCGGAACACAAGCGAAACGATTCCGTTTCGCTGGGCGCCCGGGGTACCGTCGATGTGTACGAAACAGTTTCGTTCGGTTGACTGACGTTCGGTTGACCGATGTTCGATCGAGCGGTGTTCGATCGAGTGGCGTACACATCGCACGAGCTCGGGAACGGGGGGTCGACACATGGCACGCACACGGCTCACGCCCGAGCGCGAGAGCGAGCTGTACGCCGCCGTGCTCGACCTGCTCCGCGAGGTCGGATACGACGCCCTGACCATGGACGCCGTCGCCGCGCGCACCCGTTCCAGCAAGGCCACCCTCTACCGCCAGTGGGGGAGCAAGCCCAAGCTCGTCGTCACGGCTCTGCGGCACAACAAGCCCGTTTCCCTCGGCGAGGTCGACACCGGCTCGCTGCGCGGTGACTTCCACGCCGTCCTGAGCCGTACCGATGACTGCCAGATGGAGAAGGACGCCGCGCTGATGCGGGGTCTGAGCCATGCCGTCCACGACAACCCCGACCTCCTCCAGGCCCTGCGCGAACTGCTGGTCGAACCGGAAATGACCGGTCTCGAAAAGCTGCTGAGCCGAGCCCTGGACCGCGGTGAGCTGCGCCCGGACAACCCGGCGCTGAAGTACGTACCGCACATGCTGATCGGTGCTTTCACCGCTCGGCAGCTGATCGAGGACCGCGCTGTCGATCACGCGTTCCTCACCGATTACGTCGACTCCGTGATTCTCCCCGCTCTCGGAGTCTGACCCCCGTCCCTCGCACGGCCCTCTCCCCAAGCCCCACCTGACACGCCGCTCTCGTCGTCGGGCTGGTTCCTCACGCCCTTTTTCCACTCAACGACCTGACCGGGAGTACGCCTCCGTGGCCACATTCCTCTACAAAATCGGACGGCTCGCCTTCCGGCGCCGCCGCTATGTCGCCCTGATCTGGGTGGCACTGCTGGCACTCGCCGGATTCGGCGCGGCCTCCGCGTCCACCGCCACCTCCAGCTCCTTCTCGATCCCGGGCACGGAGGCGCAGAAGGCCTTCGACCTGCTGGAACAGCGGTTCCCGGCGGCCAGCGCCGACGGCGCGACCGCGCGCATCGTCTTCAAGGCCCCCGACAACGAGAAGATGACGGACCCGGCCAACAAGGCCGACGTCAAGAAGATCACCGCCCAGCTGAAGTCCGGCTCGGACCAGGTGGCCTCTGTCGTCGACCCGTACGACGGCAAGGCCGTCTCCAAGAACGGCTCGACCGCGTACGTCTCGGTCACCTACAAGGTCAACTCGATGGAGCTGACCGACGCGACCCGGGACGCCCTGGAGGACGCGGGCGAGGCCGCCCAGAAGACCGGGATGACCGTGGAGATCGGCGGTGACGCGCTCCAGGTGATGCCGGAGACCGGAGCCACCGAGATCATCGGTGTCGCCCTGGCCGCGGTGGTCCTCGTCATCACCTTCGGATCGCTCATCGCGGCGGGGCTGCCCCTGCTCACCGCGCTGATCGGCGTCGGCATCGGCGTCTCGTCGATCACGGCGCTGGCCAACGTGCTGGACCTCGGGTCCACCACCTCGACCCTCGCGATGATGATCGGCCTCGCGGTCGGCATCGACTACGCGCTGTTCATCGTCTCCCGCTACCGCGCCGAACTGGCCGAGGGCCGGGAGCGCGAGGAAGCGGCGGGACGCGCGGTCGGCACGGCCGGTTCCGCGGTCGTCTTCGCCGGGCTCACCGTGGTCATCGCCCTGGTCGGCCTGGCCGTCGTCAACATCCCGATGCTGTCGAAGATGGGCTTCGCCGCGGCCGGCACGGTCGCCATCGCCGTCCTCATCGCGCTCACCCTCGTCCCGGCCATGCTGGGCTTCGCGGGCAAGCGGGTCATGGGGCGCAAGGCCCGCAAGGCCGCGGAGGCGGAGAACAAGCCCGAGGCCAAGCCGAACATGGGCACCCGCTGGGCACGGTTCGTGCTGCGCAAGCCCGTGTGGGTGCTGCTCGTCGGCGTCCTCGGCCTGGGTGCGATCGCGATCCCGGCCGCGTCCCTGGAGATGGGTCTGCCGGACGACGGCTCCCAGCCCACCAGCACCACTCAGCGCCGCGCCTACGACCTGCTCTCCGAGGGGTTCGGCCCCGGCTTCAACGGCCCGCTGATGGTCGTCGTCGACACCGAGAACAGCTCCGACGGGAAGACCGCCGCCAAGCGGGTCGGCGACGAGATCTCCGACATGCCCGGCGTCGTCGCCGTCACCCCGGCCAACTTCAACAAGGCCGGCGACGCGGCGATGATCACCGTCGTCCCGAAGGACCGGCCCAGCTCGGTCGAGACCGAGAACGTGGTCCACGCGATCCGCGACGCGGGCCAGGACATCAAGTCCGACACCGGCGCCGAGATCCTGGTCACCGGTTCCACCGCGATGAACATCGACTTCTCGCAGAAGATGAACGACGCGCTGCTGCCGTACCTGGCGCTCGTCGTCGGCCTCGCCTTCCTGCTGCTGATGGTGGTCTTCCGGTCGGTCCTGGTGCCGCTGAAGGCGGCGCTCGGCTTCCTGCTCTCGGTCGTCGCGGCCCTGGGCGCGGTCGTCGCGGTCTTCCAGTGGGGCTGGCTCGGCTCGCTCCTCGGGGTCGAGCAGACCGGTCCGATCATGTCGATGATGCCGATCTTCATGGTGGGTGTGGTCTTCGGTCTCGCGATGGACTACGAGGTCTTCCTCGTCACCCGGATGCGTGAGGCGTACGTCCACGGCGAGCAGCCCGGCCAGGCGATCGTCACCGGCTTCAACCACGGTGCCCGGGTGGTCACGGCCGCGGCCGTGATCATGATGGCGGTCTTCTCCGGCTTCATCGGCTCCAGCGAGTCGATGATCAAGATGATCGGCTTCTCGCTGGCCATCGCCGTCTTCTTCGACGCGTTCGTCGTCCGGATGGCGATCGTGCCCGCGGTCCTCGCCCTGCTCGGCAAGCGGGCCTGGTGGCTGCCGCGCTGGCTGGACCGGGTCCTGCCCAACGTGGACGTGGAGGGCGAGGGGCTCCGCAAGGAGCTCGGCGCCGCCGAGGACGGCGCCGGTCCGGACCACGGCGGCGAGCGCGAGCTGACCCGCGTCTGACCCGCCCGCCGAGAGCCGCAGACCTCCGGAGCCGCGCCTGAGCGGAGCACGGCCCCGGATGCGCCGGTTACCTGTGGGGACGGGGGACCGGAGCGACGAGAGCCCCCGTGCACCTGGTGTGCACGGGGGCTCTCGGCATGACGGGGGACAGCCCTTGGGAGATCTCAGGCGCGGGCGGTCTCGGTCCTGGCCTCGGTGTGGGTGCGCCGCAGGAAGCGGATCAGGGGGCGCTGTCGAACTGCACCACCTCGACACCGGTCGGCGCGTGGAGCTCGACGACGAGCTGAGCCCGGCCGCACGGCCAGATCCGGTAGCTGTCGTGCTCGACCGGGGCGCGCAGCCCCCGTTCCAGCGCCTCGCGCTCGACGGCCCACTCCGCGCCGCCGGGGAAGGCGACCCGGATCGTATGCGGATCGTCGGCGGTGTCGTACCGCAGCTCTACCGGGACCGTGGGCAGGTCGCGGGCGTCGGTGACGAGCCGGGCTCGGGCATGTTCTTTGATCACGGGGGACATGGGCCGGCTCCTCCTGTATGTATATCTTCGTCCTCTAATGTCCCATATTTTAGGCAAAGAGCACGGTGAGAACCCTGGGCAGTTGTGACGGAGGTGCTCTTGCGAATCGTTCGCAACAAGGTTCTATTATTGAGAGGTTCATGACCCCGCGCAGTCAGGCAGTAACGCAGGAAGCGGAGCCTCCCCCATGCATGTACCCGACGGATTCATCAACGCGCCCGTCTCCGCAGTCGCCGGAGTCGTGGCCGCCGGAGCCGTGGCCGTCAGCCTGAAGGGCGCCCGCAGGGAACTGGACGAGAAGACCGCGCCGCTGGCCGGGCTGGTCGCCGCCTTCATCTTCGCCGTGCAGATGCTGAACTTCCCGGTCGCCGCCGGTACCAGCGGCCATCTGCTGGGCGGGGCGCTGGCCGCGATCCTGGTCGGCCCGTACACCGGCATCCTCTGCGTGTCCGTCGTCCTGCTGATGCAGGGCATCCTGTTCGCCGACGGCGGGCTGACCGCGCTCGGCGTGAACATCCTCGACATGGGCATCGTGACGACCGTCGTCGCGTACGCACTCTTCCGCGGACTGGTCGGCCTGCTGCCGCGCACCCGCCGCTCCATGACCGCCGCCGCCTTCGTCGCCGCACTCGTCTCCGTACCGGCCGCGGCCTGCGCCTTCACGCTGATGTACTGGATCGGCGGCACCACCGACATCCCGATCGGCAAGGTCTTCACCGCCATGGTCGGGGTCCACGTCCTGATCGGTATCGGCGAGGCCGTGATCACCGCGCTGACCGTCGGCGCCGTCATCGCCGTACGCCCCGACCTCGTCCACGGCGCCCGCGGGCTCACCGCCCCCCTCAAGCTCCGGATCGACGGCGAACTCGTCGACGCACCCGCCCGCGAGTCCGCCGCCCCGGCCCCGGCCGCCCGCTCCAACCGGGGCCTGTGGGCCACCGGCCTGGTCACCGCGCTGGTGCTCGCCGGCTTCGTCTCCTACTACGCCTCCGCCAACCCCGACGGCCTGGAGAAGGTCGCCACCGACCAGGGCATCGACAAGAAGACCGAGGAGCACGCCTCCAAGGACTCCCCGCTCGCCGACTACGGCGTCAAGGACATCTCCGACGCCCGGATCTCCGGCGGACTGGCCGGAGTGATCGGCGTCGGCGCCACCCTCGTCGTCGGCAGCGGCGCCTTCTACGTCGTCACCCGCCGCCGCACGAAGGACGAGCCCGCGGGCGGCAACACCCGTACCGGCGAGAAGGTCTGATGGGCGCGGGGCACGCCCACAAGCTCTACCGGCACGGGCACTCGCCCGTCCACGACCTGCCGCCGCACTGCAAACTCGCCGCCGTCTTCTGCTTCGTCGTGGTCGTCGTCTCCACCCCGCGCGAGGCGGTGTGGGCCTTCGGGCTGTACGCGCTGCTGATCGCCGGCGCCGCCGCACTCGCCCGCGTCCCGGCCGGCTTCCTCCTCAAACGGCTGCTGATCGAGGTGCCGTTCGTCGCGTTCGCGCTGCTCATGCCGTTCGTGGTGCCCGGCGAGCAGACCCACGTCCTCGGCCTCTCCGTCAGCGTCCCCGGCCTCTGGGGCGCCTGGAACGTCCTGGCCAAGGGCACCCTCGGCGTCGCCGCCTCCGTGCTCCTCGCCTCCACCACCGAACTGCGCTCCCTGCTCCTGGGCCTCCAGCGGCTGAGACTGCCCCCGCTGCTCGTCCAGATCGCCTCCTTCATGATCCGGTACGGCGACGTGATCAGCGACGAGATGCGCCGGATGTCCATCGCCCGCCGCTCGCGCGGCTTCGAGGCGCGCGGGATACGGCAGTGGGGCGTACTGGCGAAGTCGGCCGGCGCGCTCTTCATCAGGTCCTACGAGCGCGGCGAACGCGTCCACCTCGCCATGGTCAGCCGCGGCTACACCGGCACCATGCCGGTCATCGACGAGGTGACCGCCTCGCGCACCCAGTGGGCGTACGCCTCGGCACTCCCCCTGCTCGCCCTCGCCGTGTGTCTGCTGGGATGGACCACATGAGCCAGTCCGCCGTCGCCCCCGTACCGTCCACACCGCCGTCCCTTGAGGTCAGCGGCCTCGCCTACGCCTACCCCGACGGCCACCAGGCGCTCTTCGGCGTCGATCTGACCGTCGCACGCGGCGAGCGCGTCGCGCTGCTCGGCCCGAACGGGGCGGGCAAGACCACCCTCGTCCTGCACCTCAACGGCATCCTCGACGCGGGCGCCGGCACCGTCCGGGTCGCCGGGCTCCCGGTCGGGAAGCGCGACCTCGCCGAGATCCGCCGCCGCGTCGGCATCGTCTTCCAGGACCCCGACGACCAGCTCTTCATGCCGACCGTCCGCGAGGACGTCGCCTTCGGACCCGCGTCGAGCGGACTGCGCGGCGCCGAACTGGAGGAGCGGGTCACCGACGCGCTGAAGCAGGTCGGCATGGAGGAGTACCTCAACCGGCCGCCGCACCACCTCTCCTTCGGCCAGCGCCGCCGCGTCGCCGTCGCCACGGTCCTCGCGATGCGCCCGGAGATCCTCGTCCTGGACGAGCCCTCCTCCAACCTCGACCCGGCCTCCCGCCGCGAACTCGCCGACATCCTGCGGTCCTTGGACGTCACCGTGCTGATGGTCACGCACGACCTGCCGTACGCCCTGGAGCTGTGCGGCCGCGCGGTCATCCTCAGCGACGGGGTCATCGTCGCCGACGACCGCACCCAGGACCTCCTCTGCGACGAGCAACTGATGCGCGCCCACCGCCTGGAGCTCCCCTTCGGGTTCGACCCCGGCTCCGTGAAGGTGAACATGAGGTAACCCGCCCCACGTCCGACCTGCGGCGCAATGCACCATGGGGGGATGAGCGGGAGCGCGGGAACAGGCGTGGACGTACGGGGCACGGCGGCACCCGGATTCGAACCGGTCCGGGATGCCTTCATCCGTAACTTCGAGCAGCGCGGCGACCGCGGGGCAGCGGTCACCGTCTACCGGCACGGGCGCAAGGTCGTCGACCTGTGGGCCGGGACCAGGGACGTCGACGGCGTCGAACCGTGGGCCGTCGACACCGTGCAGGTCGTCCGCTCGGCCGGCAAGGGCATCGCCGCCGCCGTCCCGCTGCTGCTGCACCAGCGCGGCCAGATCGATCTGCACGCGCCGGTCGGCACCTACTGGCCGGAGTTCAAGGCCAACGGCAAGGAGCGCGTACTCGTACGCCACCTCCTCGCCCACCGGGCCGGGGTCCCGGCCCTGGACCGGACACTGACCCCCCAGGAGGCGGCCGACGGGGTGAGCGGGCCGCGGGCCGTCGCCGCCCAGCGCCCCCAGTGGGAGCCCGGTACCGAGCACGGCTACCACGCGCAGACCTACAGCTGGCTCGTCGGTGAACTGGTGCGCCGCGTCACCGGACGCACCGTCGGCCGCTGGGTCGCCGAGGAGATCGCCCGCCCGCTCGGCCTGGACTTCTGGTTCGGCATCCCGGCGGACGAGGCGCACCGGGTGGGCCGGCTCGGCCCGGTCGAGGCACCCGCGGGCGACGGCACGGGCGCGCTGCGGATGCGCCCCAAGCGCTCGGTGGTCGACGCCTACCGCGACCCGGACTCGCTGACCCGCCGGGCGTTCGGCGCGATCGACCCGTTCCCCGACGAGAACGACCCCGGCTACCGGGCCGCCGAACTCCCCGCGTCCAACGGCACCGCCACCGCGCGGGGCCTGGCCCGCTGCTACGCCGCGATGATCGGAGCGGTCGACGGCCACCGGCTGTTCGCCCCCGCCACGCTGACGCTGGCCCGCACAGAGGAGTCCGCGGGCCCCGACCGGGTGCTGGTCGTCAACACCCGTTTCGGGCTGGGCTACATGCTGCACGGCCCGGCCTCCCCGCTGCTCTCCCCGGGCTCCTTCGGGCACCCGGGGCGCGGCGGTTCGCTCGGCTTCGCCGACCCTGAAACGGGCATCGCCTTCGGCTATGTGACGAACGGTCTGCAGAAGGGAGTCACCGCCGACCCCCGTGCCCAGGCACTGGTCCGCGCAGTACGGTCGGCGCTATGACTACTGCTGCGCTCGCGCGATTCGACGGATACGGCGTCCTCATCACCGGTGCGGGCCAGGGCATCGGCGCCGCCACCGCCCGCCGGCTGGCGGACGAGGGCGCCCGGGTCCTGGTCACCGACCTGGACCCGGACCGGGCCGCGCGGGTGGCGGCGCAGATCGTGGCGGCCGGTGGCGTGGCCGAGGCGCTGGGCTGCGACGTGACCGACCGGGCGGCGGTCGAGGCGGCGGTGGCCCACGCCGTCGCGGTGTTCGGGGCGCTCGACGTACTGGTGAACAACGCCTACGCGTGCACCCCGGACACCGCGCTCTTCGAGGACGAGCCGGACGAGGTCTGGGAGCGCGACCTCGACGTCACCCTCAGCGGCGCCTACCGGTGCGCGCGTGCCGCGCTGCCGCATCTCGCGGCGTCCGGCCGGGGCGCGATCGTCAGCATCGGATCGGTCAACGGTGTGCAGGACTTCGGCAACCACGCCTACAGCGCCGCCAAGGCGGGCCTGGGCAGCCTCACCCGTACGCTCGCGGGCCACGCCGGACCGCGCGGGGTGCGGGTCAACCTGGTCACCCCCGGCACGATCCGCACCGACGCCTGGGCCGGCCGCGAGGCCGAACTCTCCCGGATCAGCGGCCTCTACCCGCTCGGCCGGGTCGGCGAGCCGGAGGACATCGCGGCCGCCGTCGCCTTCCTCGCCTCCCGCGACGCGGCCTGGGTCACCGGGACGACGCTGTGCGTGGACGGCGGGCTGACCGCGGTGAACACGGGCTTCCGGCAGGCCTTCGCGAAGGACTGAGCCGTCGGTACGGAACCCCGGACCGGCCCGGGTCGGCCCGGCTCAGCGGTCGGTCGCGTCGTCGTACACGCCCACGATCCGTTCCAGGAAGGCCGCCACCACGGCCTGTTCGTCCCGCGAGAGCTCCGCCGCGGCCTCGGTGACGCCCTCGATGACGGGTGCCACGTGCTCGTACGCCGTCGCGCCCCAGTGCTCGGCCGGGGTGACGATCACCTTGCGGCGGTCGGTGGGGTGCGGCTCGCGGATGGCGTGGCCGCCCGCGACGAGCCGGTCGATCACCAGGGTCGTCGCCGCCGTCGAGGCGTCCAGCCTGCGCGCGAGATCGGTGGGCGTCGTCGGCCCGACGTTGACGAGGTGGTCCATCACGGCGAGACCCGCCGCGTCCACCCGCAACCGCCGTCCCAGAAAGCGTTCGAACCGCTGCTGCCGGAGCGTCAGGTTCCGTAGCTGCTCGCGGATGGCACCACCGGACGTCGCGGAGCCTGCGGGCGCCGGTGCGGCGGGGTCGGTGGCGGGCGGTTTGACATCCATGCCGCTCAGGATACTCTCGATATTGCTAAGAATATTGGTAATCAATGATCTGAGGTAAAATGAGCGCGACGGAGCCGATCGCCGCACCGGGCGCCGACCAGGGCCCGCGTCCGGCCGGGGAAACCCCCTACCGGTGGCGCTGGCTGATCCTGGCGGTGATGCTCGTCGCGGAGATCATGGACCTGCTGGACGCGTCCATCGTCAACGTGGCGGGACCGGAGCTGGAGAAGTCGCTCGGGGCGGGACCCGTCGGCCTCCAGTGGGTGATCGGCGGGTACGCGCTCACCCTGGGCGCGGGCCTGATCCTCGGCGGCAGGCTCGGCGACCGGTACGGGCGGCGCCCGATGTTCCTGCTGGGCCTGGCCGCCTTCACGCTCACGTCGCTGCTCTGCGCGTGCGCACCCACCATCGAGTCGCTGATCGTCTTCCGGCTGCTCCAGGGCACCGCGGGCGCGATGCTCCTGCCGCAGGGCCTCGGGCTGCTGCGGGAGAACTTCTCCGGCGCCGAACTCACCAAGGTCTTCGGCATCTTCGGCCCCGTCCTGGGCCTCGGCGGCATCGTCGGCCCGGTCCTGGGCGGCGGACTGATCCAGGGCGACTTCCTGGGCCTGGGCTGGCGGCTGGTGTTCCTGGTCAACCTGCCCATCGGCATCGTGGCCCTGATCGTCGCCGCGAAGGCCGTACCGAAGAAGCCGGGCGACCGCACGGTGGTCGTCGACGGCGTGGGAGCGGCCCTGGTGGCGCTGTCCTGCGCGCTGCTGGTCCTGCCGCTGAACCAGGGCCAGGACGCCGGCTGGCCGCTGTGGACCTGGCTGTGCATGGCCGCGTCCGCCCTCGGCTTCGCCGCCTTCGCGTTTCAGCAGCGCCGCACGGCCGCCCGGGGGCGTCAGCCGCTGGTGACACCCGCGCTGCTGCGCAAGCCCGCGTTCACCGTGGGGCTCGGCGGGATCGCGCTGTTCTTCGGCGGACTGGTCGGCAGCCAGCTCGTGCTGACCCTCTACCTCCAGATCGGGCAGCACTTCACCGCAGGTGAGGCCGGTCTCGGCAACCTGCCGCTCGCCGTGGGGACCGCGATCGGCGGCGCGGTCAGCGGCGCCTTCCTCGCCGAGCGGATCGGCCGGGCGGTCCTGCAGATCGGCCCGCTCGTGCAGCTCGCGGGCGCCGGACTGCTCTGGTACGAGCTCGGCGCCACCGGCTCGTTCTCGGTGTGGGACATCGCGCCGGGCGTGGCCGTCTCCGGTATCGGGGCGGGCATGGTGATCGCCGCCCTGTTCAGCTTCATCCTCGCGGCCGTGGACGACAGCGAGATCGGCTCCGCCTCCGGGGTGCTCACGGCGGTGCAGTCCATCGGCGGCTCGATCGGGGTGGCCGTCTTCGGCTCGGTGTTCTTCGACCGGGCCGGAGCGGGTGAGTTCACCGCCGGCTACCGCCATGCGCTGATCGCCCAGGCCTGTCTGCTGGTGGCCTTCCTGGCCATCACCCTCCTGCTGCCGAAGCAGGCGCGGCCGGAGGGCGAGGAGTACGCGGGGGCCGGGGAGGGCGCCGGCGTGTGACGCACGCGGCACCGGCCTCCCGGGGGCAGTCCCGGGAGGCCGGTGCGCGGGGTACCCGTCCCCTCAGGCGGGTACCCGCAGGCGCTGCCTCCGCCGGACCTCCGTGTCCTCCCGGGTGGCCCCGCGGGAGGTGAACAGCCGGTCCGCGGCCAGCGCGCCCGGCCCCGAGAAGACGATCAGCAGCAGCGTCCAGCAGAAGAAGACCGCGGCCTCGCCGCCGTTCTCGATCGGGAGCAGGCCCCGCTGCTGGTGCACGTCGAAGTACGCGAACGCCATGGAGCCGGAGCCCACCAGGGCGGCCGTTCTCGTACCGAGGCCGAGGAGCACCAGGGTGCCCCCGGCCAACTGGATGACAGCTGCGTACCAGCCCGGCCAGGTGCCCGCCGGGACCGGTGCACCGCCGAGGACGCCGAACAGCGAGGCGATCCCGTGGCAGGTGAAGAGCAACCCGATGACGATGCGGAACAGGCTGAGCGCGTAGGGCTGTGCCCGCCCCAGACGGTTGATCATCATGAGGGCCGGTCTCCTGTCAGCTGTAGACGCCGAACTCGTAGAGCGAGTAGCCGTAGCCGGAGCCGCGTGCCGTGCCGTTGATCCGCACGTAGCGGCCCGTGCCGTTGACGTCGATGTCGTCGATGTCGCC
The DNA here is from genome assembly GCF_044744085.1 of Streptomyces sp. NPDC087428. Taxonomy (NCBI): domain Bacteria; kingdom Bacillati; phylum Actinomycetota; class Actinomycetes; order Kitasatosporales; family Streptomycetaceae; genus Streptomyces; species Streptomyces sp. NPDC087428. The sequence continues at coordinate 229,169 of NZ_JBIUXR010000006.1, read as the reverse complement.
GTTGCCGTCGGTCACCGACTTCACCGTCGTCCAGCTCTGTCCGTCCTCGGACGTCTGGATGTCGTAGGCCTTGCCGTACGCCGGGTCCCAGGCGAGCTGCACGTGCTTGAAGCTCGTCGAGGTGCCGAGGTCGACCTGGAGCCACTGCGGGTCGCTCCAGTCGCCGGCCCAGCGGGTGTCGAACTTCCCGTCCACCGCGTTGGCCGCGCCGCAAGGGCAGCCGCCGGTCGGGTCGGTCTGGAACGAGGACGCCGTGGCGGTCCTGCCCAGGGACACGTTCGTCCCGTCCACCTTCGGCGGGATCACCTTGAGGGACTTGGTCTCGATGCCCTCGTTGCCCTTGCCGTCCGTGGCCTTCACGTAGACCTTGTAGACACCGGTCCTGGACGGCGCCTTCGCGGTCAGGGTGCCGTCGCCGTTGTCCTTGGTCTCTGCGGGGACGAGCGCCTTGTTCTGGTCGATGTAGTTGCTGCTGAACAGCACCTGGTAGCTGATCGCGTCGCCGTCCGGGTCGGACGTCCTGGTGCTGATCCGCACGTCACCGCCGGTGGGGACGCCGGAGGTGGCGTCGTCCACCGCCATGTCCGTGATCACCGGCGGGGTGTTGTCGCCGGAGGTGCCGGCGCCGTACGCCTTCTTCACGGCGTAGTACGAGAGCCGCTTCTCGCCGCCCGGCAGCAGGTTGAACCAGACGCCGCCGAAGTCGTCCTCGACGCCGTAGTGGAACATCGTGGCGCCGAGCGCGACCCCGGTGTGACCGGTGACGCAGCCCCACGCCTTGGTGTAGCCCTCGGCCTTGGCGACATCGGTCGGCTCGGTCGGGACGCCGTTCGCGTCGTCGTCGACCTCCCACTCACCGGCCGGACCCGTCTCGGTGACGATGTAGGGCTTGTCGTAACCGCCCTGCTCCCAGTCGGACTTGATGCCGCACACCGCGTCGTAGGCGTTGACGGCGTACAGGTCGAGATCCGGGGCGTTCTTCTTGTAGTACGGCCAGGCGCCCGTCCAGGCGTCGGTCGAGGTGACCGGGTGGTTGGGATCGACGTCGTGGATCTTCTTCGCGACGTCGTTGACGAAGGTGGTGTACGCGTTGCGCTGGGCCTCCAGCTCGTCACCGCCGTAACAGTTCTGCAGGCCGAGCGTGGACTCGTTGCCGACGTTCCACATCAGCACGCCGGGGTTGTCCTTGTAGGTGTCGACCCACTTGGGGAACTCGGCGAGCATGTCGTTCTTGTACTGGGTGTCCGTCAGGTAGTTCACGCAGCCACCGCTCCCGGGGCCGCCGCCGGGCTGGAGCCAGAAGCCGGCGATCACCTTGACGCCGTTGGCCGCCGCGGTGTCGAAGAGAGGCTTGCTGCTGGCGTCGGTGCCCCAGGTGCGGATGGTGTTGACGCCCATGGACGCCACGTCCGGCAGGTACTTCCCGGCGTCGGCGACCGAGGGGCCCCAGGTCAGACCCTTGACCGTATACGGCGCACCGTCCACGGTCAGCTGCCAGGCACCCTGCGAACCGGTGACCTTGACGACGCTGCCGGCCGCCTGGGCGGCGGGCGCCTGGAGGGCCACCAGGGCGCCGGCCAGCAGGGCCGCCGCCGCGAAGGGGGCCACGAGACGTTTGGCCGTTCGGGTGGGGGGTTGGTGCATGTCACTCTCCTTGCGGGTGGGGGGAGGCAGGTGGGGAGGAGGGGGGTGGGGAGCCAGGTGGGGGAGGGGTGCCCCCGGGTGATCTTGGAGAGCGCTCTCCAAGATGGGCCGAAAAAAGGCCCGTGACCCGGGGTGCGGATGTGCGGATGTGCGGCTCTACAGGTGTGCGGATGTGCGGGGCTGTACGGGTGTGGGGCCTCGCGGACTACGGGAGTTCGTAGTCCCCGTTGAGGACCGCGCCCGCCGCGGGGTGGTTCTCGTCATAGCCGTGCGGGTCGCACTGGAGCCCGCCCTTGACGCAGTGGGTGACCATCGCGTCGAGCGTGGCGGCGTCCCACCCGTTCATGAAGTCGTAGTGGAAGGAGAAGCCGGCGCCGCTCGCCAGTTTCACCCGCGACATGTCACCGTTGACCGGCCAGGCCATCTTGAACTCGATCATCGGCAGCGCGACGGGGTGGTCGGCCGGGCAGGAGTTGTAGTTGGCGCCCCCCGCCACCGGGTAGGCCATGTGGCTCTTGTGGTCGGGCGTGTCCAGGTGGATGCCGTCCCAGCAACTCGGCGCCTGGAGGCGCAGGTTGAGGTAGGTGTCCCGGCTGGTCGGGCAGGTGGCCGGGAAGTCGTAGTTCTTGAACGACTCGCCGCACTCCCAGCCCTCGACGGTGCCCTTGAGGTTCTTGAACTCGTCCTTGGTCTGCATCGGGCTGCCGACGACGTAGCGCAGTCCCCTCGGGAAGGGGCGGACGCTCCGGTAGTCGGTGACTCCCGACTTGTAGTAGATGGTCTGGACGCCCTCGGGGAGGATCTTCGTGTCCCCGTTGAACAGGCTCGGCATCCAGTACCCGGACTTGTCGCCGGGGGCCAGGCAGGTGGTGTCGCCCGCCTCCAGCGAGGCCGTGGTGGTGTTGGCGTTCGTCGTGGTGTTGCCCATGAACGTGTGGTCGTGGGACTTCCCGGGCTGCCCCGGGTAGACGATCGGGTCGTCCGGAGCGGTGTGCGTCGGGGCGCACTTGGCCTGGAACTCGTGGAAGTACGCCGACGGCGGGACCTCCATCGAGGGTGTGACCCCGGTGACCGGCGGGTCGGCCATGATGTAGCCGTCCCCGTCCGGGTCGTCGCCCGAGGCCTTGGTGGACGCCTCCATGCCGGGCATCCCCGGCATGGAGTACGCGGCGTGCTCGGCGTGGGTGCCCGCCGCGGCAGCGGTCGGCGTTTCGGTGGACGCGTTCGCTGTCGCGGCGATCCCGGCGATCCCGGCCGTGGTCAGGGTCAGCGAGGTGAACAAGAGCAGTCCGGTGAGTGTTCTCGACCTCCGTGGCATGGAGACCTCCTGCTGCGTGGGTGGGGGTGCATGAGGGTGGGAGAGCGCTCTCCCGGTTCGGAGTGTTCCGCTCCTGACAAGAGCGTGTCAATAGTTGGTTAACGACGGCCGCCAGGGGCGGAGTTGCCGGGGTGGGGCGGGTCGGTGGCGGCGGGGCCGGGTGACCTGCGCGGATGCCCGTGGGGCGCTCGACTCGCGTGCGAAGCGCACCTGCTAGCTGTTACCTACAGGCAGGGAGGCCACCCCCGATCAGGGGGCGGAGTACCCATCCGCCCGGCGCCCGCACGTTCGGGTGGCCGATCGCGCGGCGGCTGTCCGCCGAGTGCCCGCCGCCCCGTGCGCGGGCGGTGGCCGATCACGTCGCGTTCAGGGCCACCGTCGGGTGCAGCCGGGACGCCCGGACCGCCGGGTAGAGGCCGGCGACCGCGCCGATCAGCAGGGTCGCGGCCAGGGCGCCCGCCAGGGACCAGGGCGGGACCACAGGGGTCCAGCCCTGCGTCCGTGCGAAGCCGTACGTGGCCGCCGCGCCCAGCAGCGCGCCCGTCGCGCCACCCAGCGCCGACAGGAGCAGTGACTCGGTCAGGAACTGGAGCCGGATCGCCTGGCGCGTCGCACCCAGTGAGCGGCGCAGGCCGATCTCCTGGCGGCGCTCCAGCACGGAGATGACCATCGTGTTGGCGACGCCCACCCCGCCGACCAGGAGGGCCACCGCGCCCAGCCCGAGCATCAGGGTCGTCAGGCCCTTGTCGGCGGCTGCCCGTGCGGCCAGCGCGTCCGAGGGGCGGGAGACCCGGACGCCGGCTTCGTTACCTGGGCTCACCGTGCGGGCCAGGACCGCCCTGACGTCCTCGACCGAGGCGTCCGTGGAGCGCTCGAAGATCGTGGTGGGGCGACCGTCGAAGCCCAAGTAGCGTTCTGCGGCCGGGAACCCGACCAGGGCGACCCGGTCCAGGGTGGGGGCGAGCTCGATGGGTTCGAGGATGCCGACGACGGCCACGCGGGTGTCGTTCATCATGATCGTCTCCCCGGGACGGGTGATGCCGAGGCGGTCCGCCGCCACCGCGCCGAGGACGGTCGTGGGCAGGTGTTCGCCGGCCCGGGTCAGCCAGGTGCCCTGGGCGACCTCGCCGCCGAGCGTGGCGAGCAGGTCGGTGCGGGCCGCCTGGGTGGTGACCCCGGCGGTCCGTTCCTCGGGGACGACGTCGCTGCGGCGGATACGGGCGTCGACGTCGGCGGTGGCCGTGGCCTGCCGCACCGGACCGATCCGCTCGACCATCGCCACCGCGTCCTTCGGCAGCTCGACCGTGCCCCCGAGGGCGTCCTCGCCCGCCTCCGCGGTGAGGAGGCTGGTGCCGAGGCGGTCGAGGCGGGCCATCAGGTCCGCGCGGCTCGACTCGGACAGGCCGACGACCGCGACCATCGTCGCGATACCGATGGCGATACCGAGCGCCGAGAGCACCACCCGGGCCCGCCGGGCGCGCAGGCCGACCGCACCGACGCGCAGGATGTCCCGGGGTGAGAGCCGGGCGGGTGTGAGCTCGTGCCTCATGGCGTGTCCTCCGTACGGCCGGGGGCGCGGCGTTCGTCCGACACGACCCGGCCGTCCCTGAAGCGGACCCGGCGCGGCAGCGAGGCCGCGATCGTGTGGTCGTGGGTGATCACGCAGACGGTGGTGCCGGACGCGTTCAGCTCGTGCAGCAGCTCCATGACGATCTCGCCGGACGCGGTGTCCAGCGCCCCGGTCGGCTCGTCCGCCAGCAGCAGCCGGGGCTTCCCCACCAGGGCGCGGGCGATGGCCACCCGCTGCTTCTCGCCCCCGGACAGCCGGTCGGGGGTGTGCGAGGTCCGGTGGTCCAGGCGTACCCGGGCGAGTGCTTCCCGCGCACGGGCACGCCGTTCCCGGCCGGGAACGCCCGCGTACAGCAGTCCGTCGGCCACGTTGTCCACCGCGTCGCGTCCCGCCGCCAGGTGGAAGTGCTGGAACACGAAGCCGATGTGGCGGGCACGCAGGGCGGAGAGACGGGCGTCGGAGAGCGTGGACACGTCGTACCCGGCGACCCGGACCGTACCCGTGGTGGGCCTGTCCAGGGTCCCCATGACGTGGAGCATCGTGGACTTGCCGGAGCCGGACGGGCCGACGACCGCGAGGAGTTCGCCCTCCCGGACCGTGAGGTTCACCCCGCGCAGGGCATGGACGCCGCCGGGGTACGACTTGCCGGCGTCCCGGAGCTCGACGACCGGAGCCGGGGCAGGGTCTCGTACCGGGGCCGGGAGTGTCGCCGACGGGTTCATGACGTCGCCACCCCGACCTTCAGGCCCTCCCGCAGGTCCGGGCCGCTGACCTCGATCCGCCCGTCCGCGGTCATGCCCGTCTCGACCCGGACCATCGTGGAGGCCGCGCCCCGCACGACCTGGAGGCCGTAGCCGCCGTTCTCGCCGCGCAGGGCGACCACCGCCTCGACGGGGACCGCGAGGACACCCTTGTGGGCCTCGCTGACGAACCGCACGCTCGCCGGCGCGTCGGTGTCCTCGTCGGACGCGGCGCCCGCCCCGCCGTCGAGGACGACCTCGACGGTGATCCCCTCCTCCGCGGACTCCGCACCGTCCCCGGCGGCGGGCGCCCCGGGGCGGACCGTGCCGGTGACCTTGCCGGTGACGGTCCGCCCGCTCGGCAGGGTGACCTCGACCCCGGTGCCCGGGGCGGTGAGTGCTCCGTCGCCCTGGTCCAGGTGGGCCCGGACGACGGGTCTGGTGGACGCGATCGTCAGGACCGGCCCGTCGGGGCCGACCTGGTCGGCGACCGCCGCGTCGGCGGAGACCACCCTGACCCGGCCGGGCTGGAAGACGACGTCACCCCGGCCGACCCGTCCGGTGGTCTCGCGGTTCAGGGACTTCTGCCACCGCTTGACGGCCGACTCGGTGGCCCGGTCGTACTCCGGGTCGATGTACAGCCCGGCCCCGAACCCCAAGTCGCGGAGATTGCGCTCCAGTTGCAGGACATCGCTGCCCCGGTCGCCCGGCTTCATCGTGCGGAACGCCGGGACCGGCCCGTAGAGCAGGGTGACGGGCTTGTCGTCCAGCTCGTACAGCGCCTGCCCCCTGGTCAGCGTCCTCCCCTCGGAGGCGGCCACCGTGACCGTGCCCTCCACGGCCGACCTGACCCGGCGGCGCTGCGCGAAGTCGAGGGTGCCGTCCACCGTCCTGGACCGCACGAGGTCGGTGCGCACGACGGTCGTGGTGGCGGGCGGCAGGCCGGCGCCCCGGCCGGAGGCGTTCGCGTCGCCGCCGCTGCCGTCACCGGTGAACGGGAGCCCTCCGGTGACGGTCACAGCGACGGCGGCCACGACGCCGGCCGTCACCGCGCCGATCGCGAGAACCGAGGTGCGGCGCCTCACTGCATGCCGTCCAGGCCGTCGAGGAGCTTGGACGCGCACGCCTGCCGGGCCTTCTTGTACGCCGGGGAGCCGGAGTCCAGGACCGGGGACGCCGGGTTCGGGTCACCGCCGGGTATCACGTTGCCGCCGGACATCACCGGGTTGGTGAACCGGGAGACCCCGTTGTCCCGCATGCACTGGGCATGCGTGAGCATCGACTCGTAGGCCTTCTGCTGGTCGCGCCTCGGTTCGAGGGTCATGGCCGCCTGGAGTTCGTCCAGGCAGACGTTGTCCTTCCCGGCCTTGATGCCGGCGTTGCGGCCGGGCCGGGACCCGATCTCGTTGACCTTCGTCCAGTCGAGGTAGCCGCTGAGCTTGGGATCGGGGTAGTCCTTGTAGCCGCCCTCGGCGCGCATGCACCGGACGAACCCGACCTGTGCGTCGTAGAAGGCGCTCTTTCCGGCGGGCCGCGTGTGCGTGCCGCCCCCCTTGCCCGGTGGGCTCCCTGCCGTGGTGGGCCGGTCCGTCGCGGACGGTACGTCGGCGATCCCGCCGTGGTCCCTGGTGCCCGTCGCGCCGTCGCTCCCGCCACAGGCGGCGGAGAGGGCGAGTACGGGAACGGCCGCGAGGGCGGCCAGGCGCAGCCGGGCGGTGCTGATGGTGTGGAGGCTCATGGGCCTCACCGTGGCCGCGCCGCATGATGGCCCGCGCATGGCCACATGATGGGAACGTAACAATGCCCCCACCTGCGCGTCCCGCCCCCGGAGGGGGGAGCGCGAACCGTCCCCGCGTACCCATAATCGGCTCCATGCCGCATGTGCTGCTCATCGAGGACGACGCGTCCGTGAGGGACGGGATGGAGCTCGTGCTGCGCCGGCACGGGTACGGCGTGGACACGGCCGCCACCGGCGAGCGTGCCCTCGCCCTGCTGGACGGGGAACAGGGCGCCCGGGTCGACATCGCGGTGCTGGACCTGATGCTGCCCGGCATGGACGGCTTCGAGGTGTGCCGCCGTATCCGGGTCCGTACGGCGACCCTGCCCGTCATCATGCTGACCGCCCGCGGCGACGACCGGGACATCGTGACCGGGCTGGAGGCGGGGGCCGACGACTACGTGGTCAAGCCGGTGACCGCGCCCGTCCTGGAAGCCCGTATCCGGGCCGCGCTGCGCCGCGTGGAACCGTCCGCACGCAGGGGGGCCGACGCCGATCACGCCGGTCTGGTCATCGACCGGGCCGGGCTGACCGTCACCAAGCACGGCACGCTCATCCCCCTCCCGCCCACCGAACTGCGGACCCTGCTGGAGCTGTCGGCCTCGCCCGGCCGGGTCCTCACCCGGGAGCAGCTCCTCGCGTCGGTGTGGGACCACACCTTCCTGGGCGACTCCCGGCTGGTGGACGCGGCGGTGGGCCGGCTGCGGGCCAAGATCGAGGACGTGCCGTCCCGGCCCCGGTACGTGCAGACCGTACGGGGCTTCGGCTACCGCTTCGGGCCGCTGTGAGCGCGATACCGGCGGCGGGGCGGACGGCTCTGAGGGCCGCGAGGCGCTCCCGGCGGCTCGTCGGCGGGCTGCGCGTCCGGCTCGTCGTCACCTTCGTCCTCGTCGCCCTCGTCAGCGCGGTGACCGCGACCGCCCTCGCCTACCGGGACGCCCGCACCGCAGTCCTCCAGCGCACCCAGAACACCGCCGTGAACGACCTCCGGGAGCGGACCGCGGTCGTCGCCGCGGGGTTCGACCTGCCGCCCGACCAGCGTTCGCTGTCCTGGTTCGCGGCGAAGGTCTCCGAGGGCCTGGGCGCGCGCGTCGTGGTCGCCCGCCATCAGGACCTGTCCGCGGTCTCCGACCGGTACGCCGACACGGAGGGCCGGATCACCGCCGGGCTGCGGGCCGCCGTACGGGCGGGGGACGGGGCCCGGTTCCAGCGGGTGGTGTGGCGGGGTGAACCGTACCTGGTCGTCGGCATGCCCGTGGCGTACGCCGACGGGGACCGGCGCGCCTCGGGCCTGGAGGTCTTCTCGATCACGGACCTGCGGGCCGAGCGCGACGACACCGCCGCCCTGCTGGACTCCGTACGGGCGGGGACCCTGCCGGTGGTGGTGCTGGCCGCCGCGCTGGCGCTGCTGGCCGCGGGTACGGTCCTGCGCCCGGTGAGGAAGCTGGGCAGGGCCACTCGTGAGCTGGCCGCCGGCGACCTCGGGAGCCGGGTGGCGGTCCGGGGACATGACGAACTGGCCGATCTGGCGCGGACGTTCAACGAATCGGCCGACGCGCTCCAGTCGTCCGACACCGAGCTGAGGGCCCAGGAGGCCAAGGCGCGGCGATTTGTGGCGGACGTCTCCCACGAACTGCGCACGCCCCTCGCGGCGATGACGATGGTGGCGACCGTCCTGGAGGAGGACGCCGACCAGCTGCCGCCGGACGTCGCCCACGCGGCCCGTACCGTGGGCGCGGAGACGGCACGGCTCTCCCGGCTGGTCGAGGACCTGATGGAGATCTCCCGCTTCGACGCGGGGGCGGCCCGGCTCAACGCGTCCCCGGTGGACCTCGCCGACACCGTACGGGCCTCGCTCGCACTGCGCGGCTGGACGGACCGGCTGACGACTCAACTGCCGCCGGGCATCAGGGTGGTGGTCGACCGGCGGCGCGTCGACGTGATCGTCGCGAACCTGGTGGGCAACGCGCTGCGGCACGGGGCACCGCCCGTCACGGTCACCCTTGCCGCGTCCGGGGACGGCTGGGTGACGCTGGAGGTCGCCGACCGCGGCCCGGGGCTGCCGCCGGAGGCCCGGGAGCGGGTCTTCGACCGGTTCTACAAGGCGGACGCCGCTCGTACGCGGAGCACGGCCGACGACGACGCGGACCGGGCCGTCCCACGGGGCGCCGGGCAGGGGTTCGGCCAGGGCAGCGGCCTCGGCACGGCCATCGCGCTGGAGAACGCGCGGCTGCACGGCGGCACCATCGCGGTGGCGCAACGGGCGCAGGGCGGAGCCGTGTTCACGCTGCGGCTCCCCCTGCGGCACACCGAGGAGGAGGACGAGTGCGGCGCCGATCAGTGAGAGGCGGGCGGGCGGGACCCGGCCGGGGCGCGGTGGTCGCCGTGCTGGCGGCCGCGCTCATGGGGTGCGGGGTCCAGCCGACCGGGGTGATCGGCGCGGGCGGGCCCGCGTCGGGGCTGACCCGCGGGATGCGGCTGTACTTCGCGTCCGACACCGGACTGAGGGCCGTGCCGCTGCTCGACCGGGACATCGAGGACCTCGGGTCGGTGATGAAGCTGCTGGCCCAGGGGCCGTCCGCCGCCGAACAGCGCGAGGGACTGACCACCCTGGTCCTGGCTCCCGGCGGCTACACCGTGACCGGGGACGCGGCGCGCGTCACGGTGGCGCTGGAGGGCCCGTACTGGGCCGAGGCGCGCGACCAGGCGACGGGGCAACTGGTCTGCACCCTGGCCAGTTTCCAGTCCGTCCGTGAGGAGGAGGTCCGGGCGGACGAGGTGGAGGTGACGATCAGTCCCGCGGACGGGCCCGCGCTGGGGCCCTTGCGTTGCGCGGAGTTCCGCGACGGCTGAGGCGCTCCTCGCTCTCCCTGCCGGACGCGCCCGGCTCCGGCACCCCGGACGCCCGGTACGGGTCTCAGGCCGGCCGTACCACGCACTTCACGAAGCCCGGCGGGCGGTTCAGCAGGTGGCCGAAGCCCGTGTCGATGTCGTTCAGCGACACCTCGTGCGTCAGCAGCGGCTCCAGGGTGAGGCGGCGCTCCGCGAGGAGGCGGAGGCCGTCGCGCAGGGCCGCGAGGTGGCGGTGGCGTTGGGGGGTGAAGCCGTTGACGAGCGTGACGCCGCGGTACCAGAGCTCGACGTCCAGCTCGCGCGGGCCGCTGTGGTGGTATCCGGCCACGCACAACGTGCCGTGCTGGCGCACCAGTTGGCCCGCCCGCCGCAGGCCGGCCGCCGTGCCGGTGAACTCGATCACGACATCGTACGAGGCAGGCTCGGCGTCCTCGGGCGCCATGACCTCGTCGGCACCCAGCCGGGCCGCCAGGCTGCGGACGTTCTCGACCGGGTCCACGCCGGCCAGCAGGGACGGGGCGTGGGCGGCCGCGGCCTGGACGGCGATCAGGCCCATGAAGCCGAGGCCGACCACGGCGACCCGCTGTCCGGGCCGCAGCCCGCAGCGGGACAGGGCCTCGACGACGCAGGCCACCGGTTCGCCCAGGACCGTGCCGGCCGGCACGTTGGCCGGGAGCGGCAGCAGGTCCGCGGCGGGGACGTGCACCACGTCGGCGAAGGCTCCGGAGGCGAAGCCGGTGACCTGTTCGCCGGCCCTCCAGCCGTGCACCCCGGGCCCGACCGCGGTGACCTCGCCGGACAGTTCGTGGCCCAGCCGGAGCGGCCGGGTGCCGTCGTGACCGGTCCAGGCGGGCAGTTCGGAGGCACAGACCCCGGAGAGCAGGGTGCGGACGGCGATCTCTCCGGGGCCCGGCGCGGTGCCGTCGGTCTCGACCGTCTCGCTCCGGCGGGCGGCCACGACATGGGAGTGGCGCATCAGCGTCGTCCTTCCTCGGTACGGAGTGCGAGCGCGAGGGCGCCCCGGACGGGCGGGGCGTCCAGCAGCACGGGGTCGGTGCCCGGCAGCCGGTCCGCCAGCGTCCGCGCGAAGGCGGTGAACAGGCGTGGCCGGGCGGTGATCACGCCGCCGGCCACCACGACGGCGTCGGTCCGCGCGCCGCGTGCGGCGAGCCGGCCCACCAGGGCGGCGAGCGCACGGCCGCCCTCCTCGACGACCGCGGCGGCGAGTCCCGATCCCCCGTCGGCGGCGGCGAAGACCACCGGGGCGTGCCGCCCCCAGGTCTCGACGCCGCCGTCCCAGCTCATCACGGCCGCCAGCTCGGGCAGGCCGGGCGCGTCGAACGCCGTGAGCAGCGCCTTCTCCAGCGGGTCGGGGGCGCCGCCCTCGTCGGCGTGGGCGAGGACCGCGCGGGCCGCCTCCCGTACGAGGGCCGAGCCCGAACCCTCGTCGCCGAGCACCCAGCCCCAGCCGCCCGCCGCCAGATACGCGCCCGTGTCGCGGTGGCGCCCCACGGCGATCGAGCCGGTGCCGGCCACGACACCGACGCCGTGCTCGAACCCGGCCGCCGGGACCAGGAGTTCGGCGTCGTTGACGACGCTCACCGCGGTGGAGAGCCGGCCGCGGAGCTCCTCGGCCAGCCGCTCGCACTGCTCGGGGGTCTCGCAGGCGTGCGCGCCGACCGCGATCCGCTCGGGCACGGTGGTCAGCCGCTCCACGAGCCAGCCGGCCGCGTCCGGGAGGGAGCGGGTCTGCCAGCCGGTGGACGGCACGGTGCGGTCCTCGACCACGGTGCCGTCGTGCGCGCGGGCGAGGACGATGCGCGTCTTGGTCCCGCCGATGTCTATTCCGGCGACGTGGCCGGCCGTGATCGTGCTCATGCGACGGGCTCCGCGGTCTTGGTGTCGGCGTTGTGGAAGACGAAGTCCTCGATCTCCACGCCCCGCGCGTCCGCCAGGGCCGCCGCGAGCCGCTGGAGCACCACCGTCTCCAGGACGGTCCGCACCGGCAGTGACACGGTGTCCGGCACCCGGGCGACGTAGAGCTGTCCGCCGCCGGTCAGGGGCGCCGAGGTCACCGCGAGCGTCGGGTGGCCCGCCGCGGCGAGCGTGCGGGCGAGCTCGATCTCGCGGCCGTCGCCGATCACGATGTGCAGGGTGTGTCCGGCCGACTCCATCGCCCCGTGCAGGTAGTTGCGGGTGACGGCGGCGGTGGCGGGCACCCGGCAGACCTCCCGCAGCAGCAGCGCGCCGGCCTCGGACGCCGAGAGCGCGGCACCGGAGGCGACGACGTCGGCGGCGACCGCGGCGGCCGCCCGTCCGGCGACCTCGTCCACCACGGGGCCCACCGCCCGTTCGTGCCGCTCCAGCAGCTCACCGATGCCCGCCCACTCCGCGGAGATCTGCGGCAGCGGACGGCCGGCGAGGGCGCGGGCGGTCATGGTCAGGCCGACGAGGGTGCCGGTGTAGCCCACGGTGGAGGCGTAGCTGTCGGGTTCACTGCCGAGGTCGATGCAGTGCGCGGCCGTCCCGGAGAGCGGCGAGGGCGCGATGTTGACGAGGGCGGCCCGCCGCTCCCGTTCCACCAGCGACAGCGCTTCGAGGGTCTCCGTGCTGCGGCCCGACTGGGAGACCCCGAGCACCAGGTCGGCTCGGGCGAAGGCGGGTCCCGGCCCGAGGTCCCCGGCCAGTTCGCGCCGTGCCGCGATGCCGTCCTGCGCCAGGACGCGCACCGGCAGGGCGAGGGCCGCGTGGCTGGCCCCGATGCCGACGAAGACCGGCTCCCGCACCCCGGACAGCGGTGCGCCGAGGGCCAGTTGCCCGGCGACCCGGGCGGCGATGCGGTCCAGTGCGGCGGGCTGGGCCGCACGTCCCGCACGATACGGAATGGCTCCTTCGGGCACTGCGGACACGGTTGCTTCTGGCACTGCGGACACGGAGGGTCCTTTCACGGGCGCACCTCGCCGCGCCGTGCCGCGTGCGCGGCCCGGCGTGGTGCGTCGGGTCTGGTCGGTGGTGGGGGGTGCCGGGGTCAGGCGGAGCCGCCGCGGACGAACGAGGTCCGCAGCCGGTAGCGGTCGCCCCGGTAGGTGATGGTGGTGACGAGGACGACCCGGCCCTTGACGTCCGTCATCGACTGCTGCATGACGAGCACCGGGTCCCCGGCGGAGAGGTCCAGGTAGGGGGCGAGTTCCGGCGGACAGCCGCGGGACTCGATCATCGACTCGGCGTTGACGGGATCGGCCCCGGACGCCGTCAGCTCCTCCAGGAGCGAGGACGTGGTGAAGTCCGTGTCCACCAGGCCCGGGGCGTGGTGGAGCACCACCCGGGAGGAGTCGACCCCGATCGGCAGCCCGTCGAGCAGCCGTACGCGGTCGAGCCGGAAGAGCTCCGTTCCGGCCGCGACCTCGAACTCGTCGGCCTCGTCGAGCGTGGCCGCCACGACCTCGGCGCGCAGCACCTGCGAGGTGGGCACCAGGCCCTTGCGGCGGGCGGTCTCGGTGAACGACTCCAGGGAGTTCGGCCATACCCGGTCGGTGCGGCCCTCGGCGTACCAGCCGCGGCCGTGCGAGGAGCGCAGCACCCCCTGCTCCACGAGGTGGTGGAGCGCGCGCCGCAGGGTGACCCGGCTGATGCCGAGCTGGGCGCAGAGCTCACGCTCCGCGGGCAGCCGCCGCCCGGCGGGCAGCGAGCCGTCCTTGACGCGCTGCTCGATCACCTCGGCGGCCTGGGCCCAGAGGGGTTCGTGGTGGTCGGCGGCGATGGCTGCTTTGTCCTCGGGCGTCGTGTTCACCGAATGCCTGTCCTTCCCAGCGGCCGCCGCGGTGCGGGCGAATTCCGGTCCATTCTCACACCTCTGCCAGCCGCTCGAAGGCGGCGTCGAGGTCTTCGTCGGTCCGCCGCCGGGACGGGTCGGCGTCGAACCAGCGGAGGATCTCGGCGGCCCCGCGGCGGAACGGGGTGCCGGGGCTGAACCGGGGGAGGAGAGAGGTGAGTTTGCTGTTGTCGAAGAGCAGGGAATGACGGAAATCCTCAGTGAGTACGGGGCCCATCCAGTCGATCTCGCGCCCGATGTCCTCGCTCGAACGGTGTACGAGCAGGGGTTCGGCCCCGGCCGCGCGGGCCAGCGTCTCGTGGATGGTGTCCCAGGTCAGCACCTCGTCCGAGGTGATGTGCAGTGATGTGCCGGTGATCCGGTCGTCGCCGAGCACGCCCGTGAGGGCGCGGGCGAAGTCGCGGGCGTGCATCAGGTTCCAGAGCGAGGTCCCGTCGCCGTGGACGACGGCGGGCCGGGCTCGGCGCCAGCGGTCGATGACCGTCCAGCCGGCGAGCAGCGGCAGCACCTGCTCGTCGTAGACGTGGGCGGGGCGGACCACCGCGGCGGGGAAGCCCTCGCGCCGGTAGGCGTGTTCGAGGGTCTCCTCGCACTCCAGCTTGAGCCGGGGGTAGTCGAAGGCCCCGGCCCGGCGGGCGGCGGACTCGTCGACGGGCAGGCGGGGGGCCGGACGGGCGTAGACGGACGCGGTGGAGATGAAGACGTACTGGCCGGTGCGTCCGTTGAAGCGGGCGATGTCGGCGGTGACGTCGTCGGGGTGGTAGCCGATGAAGTTGACGACGACGTCGAAGGTCTCGTCGCCGAGCGCGGCGCGGACCGCCCGGTCGTCGCGCACGTCGGCGTGCAGGGTGCGGACGGACTCCGGTATCGGGCGACGGGTGTCGCGGCCTCGGGTCAGGACTGTCAACTCACAGTCAGTGGCGGCGAGTTCGCGGGCGCAGGCGGAGCTGAGCACTCCGGTGCCGCCGAGGAAGAGAACGCGTGGTCCGGTCATCGCTGCCCCCTGGACAGTCCGTGGCCGACGAGGTGGTCGTAGCAGCGGCCGAGGAGTTCGTACATGTCGTGGTGGGATCGGTCCATCTCGACGATGTGCCAGCGGACGGCCGGATTGGCGCGGGCGGCCGCCGCCACGTCCACGACGCCCTCGCCGAAGGGCACCATGTGGTCGGCCATGCCGCGCGCCGGGCCGTCCTTGAGGTGGACGGACTCCAGCCGCTGCCCCAGTGAGGCGGCGACGGCGGCGGGGTCGGCGCCGCCGGTGTGCGCCCAGTAGGTGTCGAGCTCGATCAGGACGGCGGGGTCCAGGGCGTCGAGGAGCACCTCGTAGGCGCTCCGGCCCCCGAACACGTTGCGGAACTCGGCGAAGTGGTTGTGGTAAGCGATCCGCATCCCGCGCTCCGCCGCGTTCGCCGCGGCCTCGTTGACGCGGGCCGCGCCGCGCTCGATCGCGCCCGGGGTCTCGAACTCCTCCGGTTCCAGGCTCCACACCAGGGTGTCCGTGCCCAGCTCCTCGTACGCGTCGAGGATCCCGGCGGCCTGTTCGCCCGCCGGGAAGGGGGCGTGCGCGCTGCACAGCACCAGGCCCAGTTCCCGGAGCCGGCGCCGGACGACGGCCGGCCGGTGCCCGTAGAGGCTGATGGTCTCGACGGCGGGGTAGCCGAGCGCGGCGACCTTCTCCAGGACGCCGAGGAGGTCGTGGGAGGCCTCCTGGTGCAGGGACCAGAGCTGGGCGGCGACGGGTGGGGGTGGTGAGGTCATGCGGTGCTGTCTCCGATCGTGCGTCCGTTGCCCAGTGGCCAGCGGGTGGACCACGAGGCGATGCCCTCGTCCCCGACACCGGCGGCCCACAGCGCCGCCTGCCGCAGGAGCTGGCGGAAGCCGGGGTTGCCCCAGGCGCGGGGGTCGTGGCCGAGCGCGGTGTAGCAGACCCGGCCGGCACCGTGCTCGCGTACGTACACCAGGGGTTCGGTGCCGGTGGGGGTCTCGCGTTCGGCGAGGACCCGCACGTCGTCGGCGTACTCCAGGACGTAGTACTCGTCGTCGACGGCGAAGTCCTCCAGGTGGCGGGTGACCGGGTGCCGCTCGCGTATGCGTACCTCGAAGCGGCCCTCGGAGCCCTGGTCGCCGTGGGAGAGGTAGCGGGAGCCGATGAGTTCGTACGCGGTCCGGTCGGCCTCCAACCCTCCCTCGCCGTAGCCGAGGAGGTTGCTCGCGTGCAGGACGACCAGGCCCTTGCCGCCCGCCACCAGGTCGGAGAGCGCCCGCTGCTGGCGCGGGTCGAACGCGGTGGACGAGCGGTACAGGACGTACACGTCGGCCTCGGCCGTGGCGGGCAGTGGGTCGGTGAAGCGGTCGAGGCCCATCGCGCGGGACGTGGGCAGGCCCGCTTCCGTCACGATCTCCTGAAGGGCCAGGGCGGCGCCGATCAGGTCGTGGTGGAGGTCGGTTCCCTCCACCACGACCAGGGCCGAGGCGGGGCCTCGCAGTTTCATCGCTGTCCTTTCCTCAGCCGGACTTCTTGGCGGAGCCGGCGTACTCGCGGGCCATCGCGTCGCCGCCGTTCTGCTTCCACTTGCGCACGGCGTCCTTCAGTGAGGAGGCCGGGGAGCGGCCGAGGAAGACGGCGGTGACGGCGTCGCGCATCTGCTGTTCCAGGGCCGAGCCCTTGGTGTTGTAGGTCTGCGAGTACAGGTGGGCGGCGGGGTTCTGGAGGAGCAGCGGCACGGCCTTGACCTGCCAGTCGTGGTACTGCTTGTCGACGCCGGGCGCGCCCTGCGGATTGCACAGGACCTGCGGCCCGCCGACGATGTACGCGAGTCCGAGGTCCTGTTCGCGCTGGCCCCGGGTGGTGAGGACGGGGACGCCGTTCTTCAGGGTGTAGTCGGAGCCCTCGGCCCCGTAGCTCATGACGAAGGACTCGCGGGAGCCGAAGGGGGCGGCGATGTAGTCGAGGACCCGCAGAAAGCGGTCGATCCTCGCCTTGTCACTGGTCTTCTTGAGCATGGTCATGGCGTATGCGCCGCCGCCCTGCCAGTAGACGGCCTTCCCGCCGTCCTGGGCGAACGGGGGGATCATCCCGAACTCCAGGGCGTGGTCCTCGGCGACGATGCCCATGGCGCGGTTGCCGTCGGCGACGACGCCGAGCTTGCCGGAGCGGAAGAGTGCGTCGCGCTGGACCTTGCTCATGGTGGCGGTGTCGGGGTGGAACCAGCCGCTCCTGCGCAGATCGGCCAGGGCCGCGACGGCGGGGATGAACTGCTCGTGCTCGTAGTGCGGGGCGAAGGTGCCGTCGTCCCTCTTCTCCCACTTGTTGGGGACGCCGAACATCATCAGCAGCGAGTCGGCCATCGCGGTGTCGTTGACCCCGCCGCAGAAGGCGTAGACGCCGGCCCGCTTGTCGGTGACCGCCTTCGCCAGTTCCTTCAGCTCGGACAGGGTCTTCGGCTCGGGGTTCGCGCCGGCCTTCGCGATGAGGTCGGTCTTGGTGTAGAGCTGCGTGGTGAAGACGGGGTCGGACTTGGGGACGCCGTAGATCCGGCCGTTGAGGTACCCGTTGAGCCAGTTCGCCTCCTGGATGCCGGCGAGGTTGGGGTACTTCTTCACCGCGTCGCCGGAGAGGTGGTCGCTGAGGTCGGTGAACTGGGCCTCGGCGAGCTGCGGGAGCCGGGCCACGTTCATGAAGACCGGGACCGAGACGACCTCGGGCAGGTCGTCGCCCGCGACCATGGCGGGGAACTTCGTCGCGAAGTCCGCGGAGGGCACCAGGACCGGCTTGATCCTGAGGTTCAGCTCCTTGTTGAGGAGCTGCCAGTAGGCGTTCTTCTCCAGGGGCGGCGCGGGCTGCCCGTACGTCATCACCAGCACCTCGAAGTCACCGCCGTCGCCGACGGCGCCCTTCACGGTGCGCGGACCGTCGACGGGGAAGCCCGCGTAGACGTCCATGACGCCCTGGGCGTTCCCGGCGAACTGCGGCTTGGGCTTGAGGGGTTCGACGTACGTGGGGACCGGGACGGCCTTGCCCGCGGGGGCGGTGGAGCTCGTGGCCGTCCCGTCGGAACACGCGGTGAGGGAGCCCAGCGCGGTGCCGCTGAGCGCGGTGAAGGCGGCGGTCCTGAAGAGGGTGCGGCGGCTGATCGGGGGAATCGTCATGACGCAGAGTTCTCCTAGCCCTTGATGGCCCCGGTGAGCATCCCCTTGGACATGTGTTTGTTCAGGAAGGGGTACGCGCACAGGATGGGAAGCGTGGCGATGACGACGAGCGCCATCTGTACGGACTGGGCCGGCGGTGCCGACTGGCCGGGTGTCGCGGCGGAGTTCGAGGTGACGTGGTTCTGGAGGACGAAGGACCGCATCACCAGCTGGAGCGGCCACTTGTCCTGGTCGGTCAGGTAGAGCAGCGGGCCGAAGTAGTTGTTCCAGTAGCCGACGGCGATGAAGAGCCCGACGACCGCGATGACGGCCCTGGAGAGCGGCAGGACGACGGAGCGGAAGATCCGCCACTCGCCGGCCCCGTCGATCCTGGCCGCGTCGAAGAGTTCCTGCGGGATGGCCTGGATGAAGCCGCGGATGATCACGATGTTGAAGGCGCTCACCGCCCCGGGGATGATCAGCGCCCAGTAGGTGTTGAGCATCCCGAGCTGCTTGACCATCAGGTAGACCGGGATCATGCCGGGTGCGAAGAGCAGGGTGAGCAGGGTGAAGGAGAGCAGACCTCGCTGGAACAGCGAGCCGTGGCGGCTGAGGCCGTAGGCGGCCAGGACCGTGCAGAAGAGGCTGAAGGCCGTGCCGATGACCGTCACCAGGACGCTCACCACGATGGAACGGGCGACGCCGGTGCCGTCGAAGATCTGCCGGTACGCCTCGAAGGAGGCGCTGGTCGGCCAGATGACGTAGCCGCCGTTGGCGTCGATCTGTTCCTTGGTGGCCAGACTCGTCGAGATGACCGTCAGGAACGGGAAGATCACCACGGCACAGATCAGGAAGAGCGCGAGCCCCTTGAGGGCGAGGGCCACGGGTTTGGGCTTGCCCTGCCAGGCGGGGCGTCCTGCGTAGGAACTCATCGCCGGTAGATCCCTTCCTCGCCGAAGCGGTGCGCGAATTTGTTCGCCGCGAGCACGAGCGCCAGGCTGACCACTCCCTTGAGCAGTCCGGCCGCGGTGGCCACCCCCCAGTTCCCGTCCACGACGCCGTTGAAGTACACGTAGGTGTCGAGGACTTCGGCGGCCCCCGGGCCCACGGCGTCACGCTGGAGCAGGATCTGCTCGAAGCCGACGGTGAGCGCGTCGCCGAGGCGCAGGATGAGCAGCAGGATGATGATGGGGCGCATCCCGGGCAGGGTGATGTGCCAGAACCTGCGCCCGGCGCCCGCGCCGTCCATGGCGGCCGACTCGTAGAGCTGTCCGTCGATCGCGGCGATCGCGGCGAGGAAGATGATCGTTCCCCAGCCGGCGTCCTTCCAGATGGCCTGCGAGGTGAGCAGCAGCTGGAAGGTGCCGGGGTCCGACATGATGTCGATCCCGCTCATGCCGTGGCTCGCGAGGACGCGGTTGACGGTGCCGCCGCCGCCCAGCATCTGCTGGAAGAGGGCCACGATGATGACCCAGGACAGGAAGTGCGGGAGGTAGATCACCGACTGCACGAACTTCTTCACCATCGGCATCGCGACGGAGTTGAAGAGCACGGCGAGCAGGACCGGGACCGGGAAGTACAGCAGCAGCTGGATGAACGTGATCTGGAAGGTGTTGCCCAGCGCGCTCCAGAACAGGTTGTCCCGGAAGAGGCCGGTGAAGTTGTCCCAGCCCACCCACGTCGAGCCGGAGAGGCCGAGGAACGGCACGTAGTCCATGAACGCGACGACGCTGCCGAGCAGCGGTATGTAGGTGAACAGCAGCAGGAGCAGTACGGCCGGGGCCGTCATGAGCAGGAGCGGGGAGTCCTGCCGCAGCCGGGTGAGGAAGGACTTCGGTCCACTCGTGGACCGCGGGGACGTACGCGGTGCGTCCGGGGAGTTCGGGGGACGTCCTCGCAGTGACCTCAGCACCCGGGGCGGGGCTTCGTTGACCGCCATGCGCACCTCTCGTTACGTGAAACCGAGGAGAAACCAGAAGAGTTCGGGGAACGTACCACTTGAACCAAGCCAATACAACAAGTAGCGTCGCGGCCAACGTGGAGAACAACACGAGCCCCGTCGGACCACAGTTGGGACCTGTCATGGATGCCTACTCCGCCCTGCTTCCGGCGCCGGTGAAAGCCGAAGCGAGCACGGGATATTGCCTGTTGAGCGCGGACGCCGCGGTCGAGGCCGACGGATCGCCGCTCACGGGCGCGATGGTGCGGAGCTTCCTCGCGGAGCTGCTTCCGCTGGCAGACAACGAAATACCAGTTAGTACCACTCGGTCTGTGACGGTCGCCGTGGACGACGGCGCCGGTGAGCCCGGTACGTACACCCTGCGCGTCGAACCCCGGCGCGTGGAGATCCGTGCCGGTGGCTCCGAGGGCGTGGCCCAGGCCCTCACCACGCTGCGGCAACTCCTGCCGGACACGATCTGGCGCCGGGCCGCGACCCCGCCCCCCGAGGGGTGGCAGGTGCCGTGCGGGACGGTCGAGGACCGGCCCGCCCACGGCTGGCGCGGCGCGATGCTCGATGTGGCCCGGCACTTCTTCCCCAAGCGCACGGTGCTGCGGTACGTCGATCTGCTCGCCGCCCACCGCTTCAACCGGCTGCACCTGCACCTGTCGGACGACCAGGGCTGGCGCGTGGAGAGCCGGCTCCACCCCGAGCTGCACCGGGTGGGATCCTGGCGGCCCTCCACCCGGCTGGGCCCCGACGGACCCGACGACGGCACCCCGCACGGCGGGTACTACACCCTGGACGACCTCGCGGAGATCGCCGCCCACGCCAGGATGCGCGGCATCACCCTGGTTCCCGAGATCGACGTGCCCGGCCACACCTCCGCCCTGCGCGCGGCCCTCCCCGGGCTCGGCCGCCCCGGCGAGGAGCAGGCCGTGCTCGACACCGTGTGGGCCGGCGGCACCTCGATCGCCCCCCTCGGGCGGACCGAAGCCGTCCTGCGGGACGTGCTCGGGGAGATCATCGACGCGACGGGCGCCCCGTACGTCCACCTCGGCGGCGACGAGTGCGCCATGGACTGGTGGCCGGAGGACCCCGAGGTGGCCGCCGCGATGGCGGAGGCCGGCTGCACGACCCCGCAGCAGATGCACGGCCACTTCCTGCGCTCACTCGGTGAGTTCCTGGCGGGCCGCGGGGTGCGGATGGTGGTGTGGGACGAGGGCTACGTCACCGGCGGGGTGCTGCCCGACACCATCGTGATGGCCTGGCGCGGCGACGAGGCCGCGGGACGGGCGGCCACGACGCACGACATCGTCCGCTCACCGCTCTTCCCGACCTACTTCAACTTCGACCAGTCCGAGCTGGCCGGGGAACGGCGCTCGGAGGGCGGCCCGGTCACCCTCGACGACGTGTCGGCCTTCGCGCCCGCACCGTCGCACTGGTCCCCGCAGCAGCGGGAGCGGGTACTCGGCGGGCAGTTCCAGATCTGGACGGAGTGGGTGCCCGACGAACGGCACCTGGACTACCTGGCCTTCCCGCGCGCCTGCGCCCTCGCGGAGGTGCTGTGGTCGGGACGGGTCGCGGACCCGGACGAGTTCCGCACCCGGCTGGCCCGTCAGCTGCGACGGCTCGACGCGATGGGTGCCGAGTACCGGCCGCTCGACGGCCCGCACCCCTGGCAGACGGGCGGCACGGGGGTGTGGCGGCGGACCTCCCCCGGGCGCATCGCGGAGACCCGCGCCTGGCTCGACTCGATTTCCCACCAGGCCTGAGGAGCAGCGACCGACCATGACGACGATCCTGACCAGCCACATCGGGTACAACACGGCGGGCTCCAAGAAGGCCGTGGTGCTGCTCGACGCCCCGCGGGCCGGCGAACCGCCCGCCCCCGTCGTCCCGGTCGCCTTCCTGACCGCGGACGACGGCACCCGCACCGCACTGCCCGTCGGGCCCGAGGAACAGGTGGACCGCTGGTCGACGGGCACCTTCCGCCGCATCGACTTCTCCGAGGTGCGGGCCGGGGGCACCTACCGCGTCGAGTACGGCTCCACCGTCTCCGCGCCCTTCACCATCAGCGAGTCCGGACTCCAGCAGTCCACCCTCTCCGACGTCCTGTACTACTTCCGGTCGGTGCGCTCCAGCGGCGCCATCGACCGCAAGGACCGCCGCGCGCGCTTCTACGGGGACGACTCAGGGCGCACGGTCGACGCACGCGGCGGCTGGCTGGACGCCTCGGGGGACTTCAGCAAGTTCCTCAGCCACCTCAACTACACCCGCATGATGAACCCCCAGCAACTCCCCTTCTGCGCCTGGGCCTTCATGGAGGCGGCCGACACCCTCGCCGAACGCCGGCCGCGTCTGCACAGGGCACTGGGGGACCGGCTGCGCGACGAGGCGCTGTACGGCGCGGACTTCCTGGTCCGCTTCCAGGCCCCGGAGGGCTACTTCTACACGGCGATCTTCGACGCCCTCACCAAGGACCTCGACGAACGCGTCATCAACGCCCCGCTCCAGGACTCCGTCCGCACCACCCGCTGGCAGGCCGCCTACCGCCAGGGCGGCGGCCTCGCCATCGCCGCGCTCGCCCGCGCCGCCACGCTCGACGACCACGGCGACTTCACCCCGCAGGAGTACCTGGCCGCCGCCCGCCGGGGCTTCGACCACCTGGAGGAGCACAACCGCGCCTACCTGTACGACGGCGAGGAGTCCGTCATCGACGACTACTGCGCCCTCCTCGCCGCCACCGAACTCCTGCGCGCCACCCCCGGCGACCCGGCCGTCGAGGCGGCCGCGGACCGCCGCGCGGCACAACTCACCGCCCGCTACACCGCCCCCGAGCCCGGCAAGGGCTTCGGCCGGCTGCTCGGCGACATCGAGGGGCGCCCGTTCTTCCACGCCGCGGAGTCGGGCCTCCCCGCCGTCGCGCTGCTCCGGTTCGCCGCCGTCCGCCCGGACTCACCCCTGGCCGCCACCGCCCGCACCACCGCCGTCGCCCTCCTGCGGGACGCGGCAACCCTCTCCGACGAGGTGGCCAACCCCTTCGGCTGCGTACGCCAGTACGTGCAGCCGACCGGAGCCGAACCCCGCACCAGCTTCTTCTACCCGCACGACAACGAGACCGGCTACTGGTGGCAGGGGGAGAACGCCAACATCTGCTCGGTCGCGTACGCTGCCGCAATGACCGCCGAACTCCCCTCATGCGAACCGGAGTTGCGCGAACGGCTGCTCCGCCTCGCCGATGACCAGCTGCACTGGGTGGCCGGCCTCAACCCCTTCGACTCCTCGATGATCAAGGGGGTGGGACGCAACAACGTGGAGTACCACCCCGACTACCCCAACGTCCCCGGCGGCATCCTCAACGGAGTCACCGGCGGATTCGAGGACGAACGGGACATCGCCTTCATGCCGGAGCACCACCGGGAGACCGGCAACAGCTGGCGCTGGACCGAGCAGTGGATCCCGCACTCGGCGTGGTTCCTGCTCGCGATGTCGGCGGCCCGGTGAGCATCGACGTACGGCCCTTCGAGCCCTTCGACCTGCCCGGGATGTACCGGGTGTGCCTGCGCACCGGGGACTCCGGCCGGGACGCGACCGCGCTCTACCGCGACCCGGACCTGCTCCCGCACATCTACGCGGGCCCCTATCCGGCGGCCGACCCCGGGCTGACCTTCGTCGCGGCCGACGAGGACGGGGTGATCGGCTACATCGTCGCCACCGCCGACACCCCCGGCTTCGACGCCTGGCTGGAGGACCACTGGTGGCCCCCGCTGCGCCGCCGCCATCCGCTGTCATCGGCGGCCGACCCGGGCGACGGGACGCAGGACTGGCAGCGCGTGGAACACATCCACCGCCCCGGCCCACCGGATCCCGCCGCCCTGTACGACCGCTACCCCGCCCACCTCCACATCGACATCCTCCCGCGCGGCCAGGGCGCCGGAGTGGGCCGCCGCCTGATGGACGCCCTGCTGGCGGCCCTGCGCGAGCGCGGGGTGCGTGGCCTGCACCTGGGCGTGGGCAGCGGCAACCCGGGGGCGCACGCGTTCTACCTCAGGGTCGGCTTCACGGAGCACGAACGGCAGGGGTGGGGCTCGGTCATGGTGAGGGACCTGACGCGGTAGCCGCTGACCCCGGGCTACGGGGCATCAGGGCGGCGGCGCGCGAGGAGGATCGCTCCGAGCGGGCTCTCCGCCGAGCTGAGCGTCGTCCGCGCCTCGACGGTGAAGCCCGCGTCGTCGAGCCGCGCGGCGACCTGGCCGGGCCGACGGCGATGCACGTGCACCCTCATCGCGTGACCGCCGTATCCCCGCGTCTTCAGCCGCGACCCGTCACCGACATGAAAGCCGAGCAACAGCGGCCCGCCGGGCCGCAGTACGCGCCGGAAGTGCGCGAGCACCGGACCGATCCCGTCGTCGGGGACGTGGATCAGCGAGTACCAGGCGACCAGACCGGCCACCGAGGCATCGGCGAGGTCGAGGTCCGTCATGGAGCCCACCTCGAACCGCAGACCCGGGTGATCGCGCCGAGCCACCTCGATCGTCGCGGGCGACAGATCGATCCCGAACGCGTCCGCACCCAGCCCGTGCAGATGGGCCGTGATCCTCCCCGGCCCGCACTCCACATCCGCGACCGGCCCTCCGCCGCCGGTGCGCACCAACTCGGCGAAGTGCGCCAGGGCGGCGCGTTCGTGGGGCGTCTCGTCCAGGAGGTGGCGCACCTGGTCCGCGTAGTCGGCGGCGACGGTGTCGTAGGAGGTTCTGGTGTCGGCCGGCCAGCCTTCGGAGTCCATGGCCGGACAGGCTAGACCCTGGTCCTGCCGGCATGAGTCCCGGTCCCGGTCCCCGGACGGGATCAACTGCGAGGTGATACGGGGTTCGCCCACGAGTTGAAGCAGGTGCTGGACCTGCTCCCGCATCACTTCGCGCCCACTTCCATCTGGCTGGCAGTGGGCAGTACACCCTTGATCACGTCGCGCTTGGACCGCTTCGCGACGGTCGGTGCGGTCGTGTTCCTCAGTCTGGATTCGGGGTGTCCACTGCGGCTTCCCGTCTTCATGCGGCCGCCGTCGCGATGAGAATCGTCCGTCCTGCCACGGGCACAGCTACGTGCCCTCCCAGGCCCCCATCCGTCACCGGTGCACGCGCCGGCACACCGGGAGACGTTCATGCCGGTCACCTCTTGTACTACTGGGGCGGGAGAGGGCAGGGAAGCTCGGGGTGGAACCGGTTCGGGCAGCACACGACAGCGAACGCGATCACGTTCTTCGCCGGCACGTAGTACACCCAGCTCACATCGACACCGCAGGGCAGGACGTCGGTGGCGTACTCCAACTTGCTCTTGAGACTGTTGTACGCCTGGAGACCGTCTGCGCGCTCGAACGGAAGGTTCGCCTCGTACTGCTTGGTCAGCCAGGAGATGGCGATACCCATGTCGGCCCACGTGCGCTCGGCGGAGACGTGGGTCTTCTTCGTCAGCCACCAGCCGGTCATGGTGGGCGGCACATTGCCCGTCTGGAACTCCGCGGCAGCTTCGCGGTACCGATCGAGAACCTGTTGCTGCTTCTTGTCCTCGGGGTTCAGCACCGAAGGCGGCCCGTTGGGATGCGGGGGCCGCCGACCTCCTTCTCGTGCGTACACGGTGGACGGTCCGGTCCACGGTCCGTACCCGTGCCAGTGCCCTGACCAGTTCATCTGTTCCTTCCTGAGACGTGCCGGGCCGCCCCACCGGGGCAGGGCGGCCCGCAATGCGGGGCAGGGGAGGAACCGGACTAGAGCGCCAGCCCCTGCTTCTTGACCCAGCCGACGGCGAAGTCGTTGAGTTCCGCGTCGGTGAACCTGAGTTCGATGCCTGCCCCCTCGGGCTTGTTGTCGCGGACCGCGAACACGGTGGCCGATCCGGGGATGGCCCCGACCTCGACACACGACTCGTGCTCGCCGCCGAGGTTGCCGCCACAGAAGTTCTCGAACGCGGTGCCTTCGGCCGTCAGGCTGTAGAGGTCCTTCATGGGAAACTCCTCCTGGTGCTGGGCTGGGCGGAGATTCGTTCTCCGCGCGTCGTGCGCTTACGACCCACCCCCGGAAGGTCTTGCCGGATTCACCGGGGGTGGGACCTTGCCCGCTCTCACCAGCAGTACGAGGGCTGCCGGTGAGGGGCGGAGTCTTCGGGTCAGGGGCGGCTGTACACGATCTCTCCGAAGGAGACGGCGTACTCCACCTGCCGGAGGACCGTGATCGGGCCCTCGATCAGGAGCGGTTCGCGGTCCTGGAAGTGCAGGATCTTGGTTCCGTTGCGAGCCGAAACCATGTCTGCCACCGCGAAGTACACGTGGTCGTGAAGAACCATGTCGCCAACCCGGACGGTGGCCGGCGTCTCCACGCTGTCGCGGTACCCGACCGGCCCCATGTCAGCCAGGGCTACGGTCCGAGGGCTCGATCCGCGGGGCCCGCATGGGGGCTTCTTCTTCGCAGCCATGGTCATGGACGGCCTCTCATCACTTATCCCTGCGTTCTGTGGGCTTGTGATGACCGTAGGTATCGCGGGAGGCCGGAATCCATCTTGTTGCACGCTGTTGCAGGCGGGTTACCCGAGAGACTGAATCGCCTCGTTGATCAATGCTCTTGCCGGGGCGCCGTGTACGGCCATCGTCGCCATGCGGGTGCACGCCCGCACGTAGAGCTCGACCTCGCTGGGCGTCGTCACGGTGACCTTGGCTGCCAGCAGCTCGACATGGACGCGCTTGTCGTCGAACACGGTGAACGTCTCGATGCCCCACATGCGGCGTGGGGCCGCACGGGGAATGACGCCCAAAGAGAGAGCCGGGAGGGACATGGTGGTGAGTAAGTAGTGAAGCTGGCCCCTCATCACGTCCTCGTCGCCTATGCGGTGGTACAGGGCGTCCTCCTCGATGAGGAGTACGACGCGGTGCCGGCCGTCGCGGATGACCTTCGACCGGTCCACGCGGGCAGCCGCAGCCTGGGCCGAATCGTCAGGCACACCCCGGAAGTCTGCGATCTTGGACAGCAGCGACCTGGCGTAGCCCTCGGTCTGGAGCAGCCCGGGGATGAGCTTCACGCAGTAGATGCGGAAGAGCTTGGTCCGGTCGTACAGGGGGACGCTTGCCTCTTGGCTTCTGCGCAGCCCTGTGCGCTGCGTCCGGCGCCACTCCACGTACATCGAGTCGGCTGACCGTGATGCCTCGATGAGGTCGGCTGCCTGCCCCTCCACGCCGCAGGCATGGCACCAGGCGCGGATATCGGCGTCTGAGGGTGTGGTCCTGACGGCCTCGACACGGGAGGTCTTGGCCTTGTTCCAGTGGCACCGGTCAGCCAGCTCCTGCATCGTCAGGCCGGCGTCACGCCGGAGATCCGCGAGCCGCCGGGCGACTTGGTCCCTGGCTGCCTGGGCGCTGGAGGACGGAGACGATGACATGAGCTGGTTGCTTCGGTACGTGCGCGGATCAGACGTGAAACTCGTCGTGCGGGATGCCGTGTCCCCACAATGTCTCGAAGGAATCGGCGAGGCACTTGAGGAGCCTCGACTCTGTGCTGAACTCGTCCTCCACCAGGGCGCCGTCACCGGCGAAGTGGTGGATACGGGCCAGCCGCTCATCGAACAGCCAGTAGTCGTTGCCCGGCAGGGACAGGTTCGTGGTGAGACGTCGGGGCAGCCAGCGGACCTGCTCGCCGGCCTCGACGTTGGCCCGGGTCACGTAGTGCTCCCAGCGGATGTACTCCGAGACGGGCTCACCGACGACACGGAGGCGGCGGATCACGACGCCACGGTCCACGGCCTGGGCCACCAGATCGTGGAAGCCGCGCCACCACGAGTCGCGGTCCTCCCAGTTGACCCGCTCTCCACCCCGCCAGGCGGCGAAGCGCTCGTTGTCGAAGTACGTGTCACGCGTCTCCAGGTGGACCGCGGAGCGCTCCGTGTCCTGGATGACCTCAGCGAAGCTCGGCGGTGCCGGCTCCTGTCGCTTCTGCTGAGGCTGCGCGTTCTGCGGCATCGCACGCCTTCCTGATCTGCGGCACCATGCGTGCCGGGATGCGGATGATGGTCTCGGTGTCGGGAACGGATCCGTACTCCAGGCACTTGGCCTGGGTGTCCTCGTCGGTGATCCAGCCCTGGAAGAGCAGTTCGGCCTTGGCGGCGTCGACCCAGACCGTAGGGCAGTGGTCCTCGTCGGTGTTGGGGTCCTTGCCGAAGAACTGTAGGGACATGGCGGTCTCCCGTGTCGACTGCGTTGCGACTTGTTGCACGAACCTCACTCCGGAGCATACTTCGGCGTCAAGAGGGCGAATGCGACAAGTTGGCGCGATCGTTTCTGCCCTGAGTGGGCGTGGCTTCAGAGGCCGGGGCCCTTCTGGTGGCCGGCTGTCAACTCGCCGTCGGTTGAGCCGGATTGTCCTGTGTGCCTGGATCAGTTGATTGAGGCCCGGAGCCCCCGCCGCCCCCTCAGCTCGTGTGCAGCATCAGCCCGATCCCCACCACCATCAGCCCGGCCGCCGCCACCCGCGGGGCGCCGAAGCGTTCCTTGAAGAACACCGTGCCGATGGCCGCGCCGACGATGATCGAGGACTCGCGCAGGGCCGCGACCGGGGCCAGGGCCGCCCGGGTCTGGGCCCACAGGACGAGTCCGTACGCCGTGACCGACAGGGCCGCGCCCAGCAGGCCGCGCAGTGCGTACGGGCGGAGCTGGGCGGTCAGGGCGGAGCGGCGGCGGTGCAGGGCGTAGAGGGGGATCGCCACGCCCTCCAGGATCATCAGCCAGGCGATGTACCCGAGCGAACTGCCGGAGGAGCGTACGCCCACGCCGTCGACCGTCGTGTAGCCGGCGATGGCGAGACCGGTCGCCAGCGCGGCCAGGATCGCGGGCCAGTGGGGGCGCTTGCCGGAGCCGCGGATGCCCCACAGGGCCAGGCCGACCAGTCCCGCCGAGGCCACCGCGACACCGGCCGTGGCCCAGCCGTCCGGGCGCTCGCCGACGAAGACGGCGGCGAGGACGGTGACCACGAGCGGGGCGGTGCCGCGGGCGATCGGGTACATCTGGCCGAAGTCGCCCAGGGTGAACGAGCGCATCAGCAGCAGCATGTACGCCACGTGCAGGGCGGCGGAGAAGGCCAGGTACGGCCAGGCCTCCGCCGCCGGGAACGGGACGAAGAAGGCGGCGGCCGCGCCGATCAGCAGCCCGCCGCCGGAGATGAGGGTGAACGAGATCAACTGGTCCTTGATCGCGTGCGCGATGGCGTTCCAGCCGGCGTGCGTGAACGCGGCGATCAGGACGGCGGTCGCCACCAGCGGCGTCATGTGGTCTGCTCGCGTACGTCCACCATCGTGCCGCCCGCGTGCTCGATCAGCGTCCGCGGGTCGAGCGGGAAGACCGTGTACGGGGTGCCGGCGGCCGCCCAGACCACCTCGTGGGCGAGCAGCCCGCGGTCGGCCAGCACCCGGGTCCTGGTGCGGTGCCCGAAGGGCGGCACGCCGCCGATCGCGTAACCGGTGGCCTCCCGGACCACGTCCGCTCCCGGCCGCCGGACCTTCGTCGCGCGCAACTCCCGCCGTACGAGCTCCATATCGACCCGTGAGGAGCCGTCCATCAGAACCAGTACCGGTACGCCGTCGGCCTCGAAGACCAGCGACTTGACGATCTCGCTCAGCTCGCAGCCGACGGCGGCCGCCGCCTCGGCCGCGGTCCGGGTGGCTTCCGGGAAGCGGCGGATCTCGACATCGAGGCCGAGCCGGCGCAGGGCCTCGGCGAAGCGTGGGTGGGCGGCGGCGCTGTCGGGGCCCGTCGGGGCGTTGGTGTCGGAAGTGCTCATGCCCTGCACGCTATCGGCCGTGGTCCGAGGTGTGCGAGCGGGATTCCGGGCCGGTACGGAAGGTGCGACGAAGCCTCCGCGCGTACGCGCGGCAGAGGCCTTCGGATCCCGTGGGAGCGGGCTCGCACCGTTCACGGCCCCGCGCGCAGGACCTCCGCGACGACCGGCCCTGCCGCGGTCCCGCCGTGGCCGCCGGACTGGACGAGGGCCGCTGCCGCCAGGTCGTTGCTGAAGCCGGTGAACCAGCTGTCGGACGTGGCGTGGCCGTCGATCTCCGCCGAACCCGTCTTGCCGCCCTTGTCGCCGCCCACGCTCGCCATGGCGGCGGTCGCAGTGCCCTCCTGGGCCGTCGCGGTGTAGCGCAGCATCTGCTTCAGCTGGGCGGAGACCCCGCTCGGCAGCGGGTTCGCGACGGCGAAGACCCGGTTGTCCAGGCTCTGCGGGACGATGTAGGGCTGCCGGAACCGGCCGGACACGGCGGTGGCGGTGACCGACGCCATGTTCAGCGGGTTCATCTGCACCTTGCCCTGGCCGATGTACGACGCCGCCGTCTCCGCGCCCTCCGACGCCGGCACGCTCCCGTCGACCGTCACCACGCCGGTCCGCCACTCCTGGCCGATCCCGAAGTACTCCCCGGCCTCCTCGCGGAGCGCCGAGTCGGCCTTGTCGCCCAGTGGGCTCACGGGCTTGATGAAGGCGGTGTTGCAGGACCGGGCGAAGGCGGTCTGCAAAGTGGGGTTCGGCATCGAGAAGTTGTCCAGGTTGTGGAAGGGCACGCCCATCCACGTCACCTGGGGCGGGCACTCGACCGGCGAGTTCGCGCCGCCGAGGCCGTTCTGCATGATCATCGCGGCCGTCACGATCTTCATCGTCGAGCCGGGGGCCACCGCGCCCTTCCGCGCGGCGTCGAAGCCGTCCGCGCGGTTGTTGGCGAGGGCCCGGATCGCACCGGTCGACGGTTCGACGGCCACCACGGACGACTCCTCGAACTGCTTCACCGCGTGCTCGGCCGCCGTCTGGACCCTCGCGTCCAGCGTCGTCGTCACCCTGCCCGGCTTCCCCTTCGCCAGGGTCAGCAGTGTCCGGTCCGCGCCGTCCGCGTTCGCGCTGTTGATCCAGGTCTCGATGCCGGCGGTGCCGCCGGCCTTCGCGCCGTACTTCTTGCGCAGCTCGTCCAGGACGCCGCCCAGCGAGGGGTACTTCGCCTTGCTGAGGACCTGGCCGTTGCGGTCGACCGCCTCGATCGACGCGGTCGACGCCTCGCCCGTCTCCAGCGTCTCGTCGGCCCGCAGTTCCGGGTGGACGACGGCGGGTTTCCAGTCGACGAGCGCGTTGCCGGTGGTCAGTCCGCGCACCACGTTCAGGTCGGACTCGTACGACCAGGCCTTGGTCTTCCCCTTGTACGAGACGGTCGCGCTGACCGTGTAGGGGACCTTCGAGCCGGTCGGCGTGCCGGGGGTGATCACGGCTTTCGTCACGTGCGCCGACTCGCTGTACTGCGTCAGAAGTGACTCGGCGTCCCCCGCGTTGTTCGTGAGCCGGGACGCGACGGCCGCGTCGCCCTTCGCCCACGCCGCGAGGAACTTCTTCGACGTCTCGGCTATCTCCTGCTTCGTGACCGGGCCGGTCTTCACCTCGGCGGAGGTGGCCCTGGTGTCCGTGCCGCCCCCGACGCCGCTGTCCCCGAGCCCGTCCAGGACGTTGTACGCCCCGTAGCCCACCCCGCCGACCACGACCGCGAACACCCCGCCGATCACGGCCACCTTCGCTCCACTGCGCATGTGCGCGGGTCCCCCTCCCCAGGAGGCCTCCTTGAACAGGTTCAAGGAGGCTTTTCCGGGGACCCTACGGGACCGCTCCGACAGTGGAGCCGGTTGTTATCGGAACGCGATCCGTCATGGCACGAACAGACCGGTCATATCCGGTTATCCAGCTCTTTCTTTTCCTTCCCGTCAAGAAGGCGCGCGGGCCCACCCGTTGGGATGACCTTCCGGGTGCTCGGTGAAACCGGCGGTGATCATGGTTGGTGAGGGCACACAGAAAGTGCCCCTGACATAGGAGCCCCCCACATGCGCCGAACCCTGATCTCTCTCGGCAGCCTTGCCGCCGCCGGAATGCTCGCCTTTGGCGTGCCCCAGTCGGCATTCGCCGCGAGCGGCACGTTGTTCGTCAACGGAGCGGCTTACGAGAACCCCGGCCCCGGCTGTTACGCCGCCGGCGAGGAGGGTGCCGAGGTCAACAATCAGACGGACGCGAACCTGGAGGTCTTCGCCGATTCGGCATGTCAGGAAGGGCCTGTGGGGATGATCGACGCATTCGACACCGGGTCTGTCGAACCCGGTGGGAGCATCAGGATCTCCTGACCACCTCAGCGGTGGCGGCGGTTTCCGCGAGCGGTGGCAGCCGGTGAACAGGTGGAGGGCGGGGCCGACGGCCCCGCCCTCCACCTGTTCCCGCCAGGAATTGCGGGACAGCCCTCAGATCCAGGTATCCAGCCACATCCGGTCGCGCCAGGAATTCTCCGGAATGGGGGACCCGGTGTACAGCGGCCAGAAATAGATGAAGTTCCAGACGATCAGCAGGACCAGCACGCCCGCCGCGACCGCCCCCACCGTCCGGCGCCGTTCGTTCGTCGGGTCACCGGTCGCCAGGCCCAGTTCGTGTTTCGCCCCGGTACCCGCCGCCGGCCCCAGCATCGCGCCGATCATCATCGCCACCGCGAGGCACAGGAACGGCACGAACACGACCGCGTAGAACAGGAAGATGGTGCGTTCCTGGTACAGGAACCACGGCACCCACCCCGCGGCCACCCCGCAGGCGATCGCGCCCGCCCGCCAGTCGCGGCGGAAGAGCCAGCGCCACAGCACGTACAGCAGCGCGAAGCACGCGGCCCACCACAGCAGCGGTGTGCCGATGGCCAGCACCTCGCGGGCGCACTTGCCGGTCTCCGACGCGGCGCAGCCGTTCTGCTCCTCGTAGAAGTACGAGACCGGCCGGCCCAGCACGATCCAGCTCCACGGATTGGACTGGTAGGTGTGACCGGACGTCAGGTTCACGTGGAACTCGTAGACCTGGTACTCGTAGTGCCACAGGCTGCGCAGCCAGTCCGGGAGCCAGGTCCAGCTGCCGCCCTTGCCGTCGGTCGCCGCCCAGTCGCGGTAGTAGCCGTGCCGGGCGGGGGAGTCGTGGATGATCCAGCCGGTCCACGAGGCGACGTAGGTCAGGATCGCCACCGGCACCGTCGAGACGAACGCCGGGACCAGGTCCCGCTTCAGCACCGCCGCGTACGGCCGCATCGCACCCGCCGTACGCCGCGCGCCCACGTCCCACAGGACCGTCATCAGGCCGAACGCGACCAGGATGTACAGCCCGTTCCACTTGGTGGCGAAGGCCAGGCCGAGCATGAGCCCGGCCGCGATCCGCCACGGCCGCCAGCCGAGCCGCAGCCGCTCCGCGACCGCGACGTCCGGCCGCAGCACCCCCTCCGCGTCGACCGGCAGCGCGGCCGCGAGCCGGCGCCGCGCCCAGTCCCGGTCGATCAGCAGACAGCCGAACGAGGCCAGCACGAAGAACATCAGCACCAGGTCGAGCAGTGCGGTGCGGCTCATCACGAAGTGCAGCCCGTCCACCGCGAGCAGCGCGCCCGCCAGGCAGCCCAGGAACGTCGAGCGGAAGAGCCTGCGGCCGATCCGGCACAGCATCAGCACCGACAGCGTGCCGAGCACCGCGACCATGAACCGCCAGCCGAACGGGGTGAAGCCGAAGATCTGCTCCCCGATCCCGATGATCCACTTGCCGACCGGCGGGTGCACCACATAGCCGGGGTCGATCGGGATGCTCACCTTGGACGGGTCGTCCAGGATCAGCTTGTCGACGTCCTTGGGCCAGGCCCCCTCGTACCCCTGGTTGATCAGCGCCCAGGAGTCCTTGGCGTAGTACGTCTCGTCGAATATCACCGCGTGCGGGCTGCCCAGGTTCCAGAACCGCAGGACCCCGGCGACCAGCGTCACCAGCAGCGGACCGCCCCACGCCGACCAGCGCAGCAGCCGGTCCGCGTACACCGGGGGCACCCCGAGCACCGCCCACAACCGGCTCCCGGGGCGGGTGTACGGCGGAACCAGCCGTTCCCGCAGCCCGATCCCGGGCCGCGGTGAATGACCGAAGCGGCGCAGCCGCTGCTGCCAGGAAGTCGGCTCCGGGCCGTACTGATCCCCGGCGTCTTGGCCCTGCCGGGCATCGGGCGCTGTACTCGTCACCGCGCCATCGTAGGGAACGCATCTGTGCGAGTGCTGTCGCCCGTGCTGGGAGGATGGACGTTGTGACGGACACGACTGGAACGCTGGTACTCGCAGGGACCCCCATCGGCGATGTGGCGGACGCCCCGCCACGCCTCGCCACCGAACTGGAGACGGCGGACGTCGTCGCCGCCGAGGACACCCGCCGGCTGCGCCGGCTGACCCAGGCGCTGGGCATCCACACCACGGGGCGTGTCGTCTCCTATTTCGAGGGCAACGAGTCCGCCCGTACCCCGGAACTCGTCGAGGCGCTGACCGGCGGCGCCCGGGTGCTGCTGGTCACGGACGCCGGGATGCCGTCCGTCTCCGACCCCGGCTACCGGCTCGTCGCCGCCGCCGTGGAGCAGGGCATCAAGGTCACCGCGGTGCCCGGCCCCTCGGCCGTGCTCACCGCGCTCGCCCTGTCCGGGCTGCCGGTGGACCGGTTCTGTTTCGAGGGCTTCCTGCCGCGCAAGGGCGGCGAACGCCTCGGCAAGCTCCGCGAGGTCACCGACGAGCGCCGCACCATGGTCTTCTTCGAGGCCCCGCACCGGCTCGACGACACCCTGGCCGCGATGGCCGAGGTGTTCGGCGCGGAGCGGCGCGCCGCCGTCTGCCGGGAGCTGACCAAGACGTACGAGGAAGTGAAGCGCGGCCCGCTGGGCGAGCTCGCCGTCTGGGCGGCCGAAGGCGTACGCGGTGAGATCACCGTCGTCGTCGAGGGCGCGGCCGACTCCGTGGAGGAACTGGACGCCGGGGAGCTGGTGCGCAGGGTGCAGGTGCGCGAGGAGGCGGGGGAGCGGCGCAAGGAGGCGATCGCCGCCGTCGCCGCCGCGGCCGGGCTGCCCAAGCGCGAGGTGTTCGACGCGGTCGTGGCAGCAAAGAATGCTGCTCGGACCGGCCCGCAGGAGGGCAAAGGACTATCGTGAAAGGCAAAGCGAAAGCCTCGTACCGGCCCCTTTTGCCACGAGAAGGCCAAGACCGCTCCAACACTCGACAGGGCCCGGTGCGTTTCTGCCGGTAAAGGCGTCCACTGGATATCAGGACGCATTCCCCGGAGTGCTTGTCCGGCGGACAAGAGGAGCAGGCATGAGTGAGATCGCAGCAACAACCGTGCACGAGGCGTATGCCTTCGCCTGCATGAGGTGCGGACACGGCTGGGAACAGGCCTACGAAATAGAGCACCACGTCGACGCTTCCCACAACGCTTTCGTGGTCTACAAGGCGGACGGCGAACGAGTGCCCTCCCCCCTTTCCACGCCCACCTGCACCAACTGCGGCGGGCACGTCGTACGGATCATGCGGGCCGGCCGGGTCTCCACGGTCCAGCAACTGCTCCAGAACCGCCGGCCCGCCGACGCCGCGGCCGACGTCCGTGAACGGAAGGCCGAGGCCGTGGCCGCCACCGCCGCTCCGGCGGGCGAGCACCACTGGCACCTCGCCGACCTGCTGCATCCCTTCCACCGCAAGTGAGCCCCGGGCCGCGGTCCTCGTACGATCGTGGCCATGAGCCGTACCGAAGCCCCGCCGCTGCCCGAACCCCTCCGGGTACCGGTCGCCGATTCGCACACCCACCTGGACATGCAGGACGGCACCGTGGAGGAGGGCCTCGCCAGGGCCGCCGCGGTGAACGTGACGACCGTGATCCAGGTGGGCTGCGACGTGAAGGGCTCGCACTGGGCCGCGGAGACCGCCGCCGCGCACCCGAGCGTGTACGCGGCGGTGGCCCTGCACCCCAACGAGGCGCCGCGCATCGTGCACGGGGACCCGGACGGGTGGTCGCGGCAGGGGGCGCGCGAGGCGGGCGGTACGGCGGCTCTCCACGAGGCCCTCGCCGAGATCGACGCACTGGCCGCGCTGGACCACGTACGGGGCGTCGGGGAGACCGGGCTCGACCACTTCCGGACCGGCCCCGAGGGCATGGCGGCCCAGGAGGAGTCCTTCCGGGCCCACATCGAGATCGCCAAGCGGCACGGCAAGGCGCTCGTCATCCACGACCGCGAGGCGCACGCCGATGTGCTGCGCGTCCTGGCCGACGCGGGCGCCCCCGAGCGGACCGTCTTCCACTGCTACTCCGGCGACGCGGACATGGCCCGGATCTGCGCGGACGCCGGGTACTTCATGTCCTTCGCCGGCAACATGACCTTCAAGAACGCCCAGCCGCTGCGCGACGCCCTGGCCGTCGCGCCCACGGAGCTGGTCCTGGTCGAGACGGACGCACCGTTCCTGACCCCCGCCCCGTACCGCGGACGGCCCAACGCGCCGTACCTGATCCCCGTCACGCTGCGTGCCATGGCGGCGGTGAAGGGCCTCGACGAGGACACCCTGGCCTCGGCGATCGCCGAGAACACGGCGCGCGCGTTCGACTACTGACCCGGCCGGCCGCGACGCCGGACGGCCGCGCCGCACGGGCGGTGCCGGGGGCGAGATCCGGTGCCGCCCGGCGGCCGTAGGCTTGACGGGTGAGCACCACAGAGCCCGACGCCCTCCTGGGCCCCGCAGACATCCGCGAGCTGGCCGCTGCGCTGGGCGTACGCCCCACCAAGCAGCGCGGCCAGAACTTCGTCATCGACGCCAACACGGTCCGGCGGATCGTGCGGACCGCGGACGTCCGCCCCGACGACGTCGTGGTCGAGGTCGGCCCCGGTCTCGGTTCGCTGACCCTGGCACTGCTGGAGGCGGCCGACCGGGTCGTCGCCGTCGAGATCGACGACGTGCTCGCGGGCGCCCTGCCGGCCACGGTCACCGCCCGGATGCCGGAGCGCGCGGACCGGTTCACCCTCGTCCACTCGGACGCGATGCAGGTACGGGAACTGCCGGGCCCGCCGCCGACCGCGCTGGTCGCCAACCTTCCGTACAACGTCGCCGTGCCGGTACTGCTCACCATGCTCGACCGCTTCCCGACCATCGAGCGGACCCTCGTCATGGTCCAGGCCGAGGTCGCCGACCGGCTGGCCGCGCGGCCGGGCAACAAGGTCTACGGAGTGCCGTCGGTGAAGGCCAACTGGTACACGGACGTCAAGCGCGCCGGCTCCATCGGCCGCAAGGTCTTCTGGCCCGCCCCGAACGTCGACTCGGGACTGGTGTCCCTGGTGCGCCGGGCCGAGCCGGTCGCGACCACGGCGACCAAGGCCGAGGTCTTCGCGGTCGTCGACGCCGCCTTCGCCCAGCGCCGCAAGACCCTGCGCGCGGCCCTGTCCGGCTGGGCGGGCTCCGCGCCCGCCGCGG
Organism: Streptomyces sp. NPDC087428; assembly: GCF_044744085.1. NCBI lineage: Bacteria > Bacillati > Actinomycetota > Actinomycetes > Kitasatosporales > Streptomycetaceae > Streptomyces > Streptomyces sp. NPDC087428. The sequence goes on along the minus strand of NZ_JBIUXR010000006.1, from coordinate 192,048 downwards.
AAGCCGCCCTGGTCGCGGCCGGGATCTCGCCGCAGGCCCGCGGCGAGGCACTGACCGTCGAGGAGTTCGCCGCCATCGCCGAGAACAAGCCCGCAGGGGACGAGCCCGCAGGGGACAAGCCCGCCGAGAACCGGCCCGCCGAGAACCAGCCCGCCGGGGACCTTCCGGCCGCCGACGAGCCCGCCGGGAGCGCCGAGTGAGCGTCACCGTCCGGGTACCGGCCAAGGTCAACGTCCAGCTCGCGGTCGGCGCCGCGCGCCCCGACGGCTTCCACGACCTGGCCAACGTCTTCCTCGCCGTCGGCCTCTACGACGAGGTCACCGTCACCCCGGCCGACGAGCTGCGCGTCACCTGCTCAGGGCCGGACGCCGCCCAGGTCCCGCTGGACGCCACCAACCTCGCCGCCCGCGCCGCGCTCGCCCTGGCCGGGCGGCACGGCATCGACCCCCGGGTGCACATCCACATCGACAAGGACATCCCGGTCGCGGGCGGAATGGCGGGCGGCAGCGCCGACGGGGCCGGCGCCCTGCTGGCCTGCGACGCGCTCTGGTCCACCGGCGCCACCCGCGACGAGCTCCTGGCCCTCTGCGCGGAACTGGGCAGCGACGTCCCGTTCAGCCTGGTCGGCGGCGCGGCCCTCGGGGTGGGACGCGGCGAGCAGCTGACTCCGGTCGAGGTCGGCGGCACCTTCCACTGGGTCTTCGCGGTCGCCGACGGCGGCCTGTCCACCCCGGCCGTGTACCGCGAGTTCGACCGGCTCACGGCGGGGACGCCGGTGCCCGAGCCGGCCGCGTCCGGCGCGCTCCTGGCCGCCCTGCGGTCCGGGGACACCGACGCCCTCGCCGCCGCCCTGAGCAACGGCCTCCAGCCCGCGGCGCTGTCCCTGCGGCCCTCGCTGGCCGACACCCTGGCGGCGGGCACCACCGCGGGTGCGGCGGCCGCGCTGGTCTCCGGTTCCGGGCCGACCACGGCGTTCCTGGCCGAGGACGAGGCGTCCGCACGCAAGGTCGCCGACGCGCTGATGGCCTCGGGGACCTGCCGCAACGCCCGGATCGCCACGTCCCCGGCACCGGGCGCCACCCTCCGCTGACCGGGGGCGCCGCGGAGGCCGGCGGGCGGCTCGACGGGGCCGCCGCCCGGCCCGGCTCAGCGGAGCCGCAGGCTCCGCTTCGCCAGCTCGTACGCGGGCAGCATGGCCCGGTGCTCCTGGGAGTCCAGCCCGCCCAGGTGCACCACGACCGGCCCGTCCGGGGTGACGACGGCGAAGGCCCGTGCCTCGCGCGACTCCTCCATGACCTTGCTGTGGACGGTGTAGGCGACCTCGGTGACCGCCGGCTTCCCGACCGTGCTCCGGGTGTACGCCGCCCTCGACGCGTTCTCGTCGGCCGCGACGAAGGCCTCCAGCACCTGGCGCGGTGTGCCGCCCTTGCCGTCGCCCTGCCACACCCGCAGGAACCCGAGGTGCCCGGCGGGCTTCGCGTCGATCTCGCAGACCATCGAGACCGGGCCCTGCGTGCCCAGGGCGGCGTCCACGGGCGAGTCGGGGTCGAGGGCGACGGCCTGCGCCTTCCACCGCTTCGCCACGTCGAAGGTGACACGCAGCTCGCACCCGGAACCGGCGCCCCCGACCGTGCCGCCCCTGGCCGCCGTCTTGCCGGCGTCGGTCCCGGCCGTCGCTCCACCACCCGGTGACGCCCCCGCCCCGGCGCCCGCGTCCGGCTCCGTCGAACATCCGGCCAGCGCTCCCGCGACCAGCAGTACGGGGACGAGCCCTCGAACCGTACGACCCACCATGACGTTCCCCACCCCGGCGACATCCTGGGCCCGACCCCCCGGGCCTTGATCATTTCGGGCAAGGTACCGCACGCACGAGCCCTGCGGAGGCCCGTCCCCGGCCCGTCCCCGGCCCGTCCCCGGCCCGTCCCCGCACGGGTGAGCGGGCGCTCGTACGGAGCTCCGCACCATGGCGACTACGCTGAAGGTCAGTGTTTTCCTTCGAGCTGGAGCGTACGTGGCCGTCAACCTCGTCAATGTCGAGCAGGTCAGCAAGGTGTACGGCACCCGTGCGCTGCTCGACGGTGTGTCCCTCGGTGTGTCCGAGGGGGACCGGATCGGTGTCGTCGGTCGTAACGGAGACGGCAAGACGACCCTCATCCGGATGCTCGCCAAGCTGGAGGACGCGGACACCGGCCGCGTCACCCACAACGGCGGGCTGCGTCTCGGTGTCCTGACCCAGCACGACTCGCTCGACCCGCAGGCCACGGTCCGCCACGAGGTCATCGGCGACCTGGCCGACCACGAGTGGGCGGGCAGCGCCAAGATCCGCGACGTGCTGACCGGGCTCTTCGGCGGCCTCGACCTGCCGGGCTTCGAGCACGGCCTGGACACCGTCATCGCCCCGCTCTCCGGTGGCGAGCGCCGCCGGATCGCGCTCGCGAAGCTGCTCATCGCCGAACAGGACCTGATCGTCCTCGACGAGCCGACCAACCACCTCGACGTCGAGGGGATCTCCTGGCTGGCCGGCCACCTGCGCGCCCGCCGCTCGGCGCTGGTCTGCGTCACCCACGACCGGTGGTTCCTCGACCAGGTCTGCACGCGCATGTGGGACGTCCAGCGCGGCACGGTCCACGAGTACGAGGGCGGTTACAGCGACTACGTCTTCGCCCGCGCCGAACGGGAGCGGATCGCCGCCACCGAAGAGGGCAAGCGGCAGAACCTGATGCGCAAGGAGCTGGCCTGGCTGCGGCGCGGTGCCCCCGCCCGTACGTCCAAGCCGCGCTACCGCATCGAGGCGGCCAACGAGCTGATCGCCGACGTGCCGCCGCCCCGCGACACCAGCGCGCTGATGAAGTTCGCCAACGCCCGGCTCGGCAAGACCGTCTTCGACCTGGAGGACGTGACCGTCCAGGCCGGGCCCAAGACGCTGCTCACCCACCTCACCTGGCAGCTCGGCCCCGGTGACCGGATCGGCCTGGTCGGGGTCAATGGCGCGGGCAAGACCTCGCTGCTGCGGGCACTGGCCGTGGCCGCCCGCACCCAGGGCGAGGAGCAGCCCGCGGCGGGGAAGGTCGTCGTCGGCAAGACGGTCAAGCTCGCCTACCTCTCCCAGGAGGTCGCGGAGCTCAACCCGAACCTGCGGGTGCTCGAAGCGGTGCAGCAGGTGCGCGACCGGGTCGACCTCGGCAAGGGCCGGGAGATGACCGCGGGCCAGCTCTGCGAGCAGTTCGGGTTCACGAAGGAGAAGCAGTGGACCCCGGTCGGTGACCTGTCCGGCGGTGAGCGTCGGCGGCTCCAGATCCTGCGGCTGCTGATGGACGAGCCCAACGTCCTCTTCCTCGACGAGCCCACCAACGACCTCGACATCGAGACCCTGACCCAGCTGGAGGACCTGCTCGACGGCTGGCCCGGGTCGATGATCGTGATCTCCCACGACCGGTTCTTCATCGAGCGGACCACGGACCGGGTGCTGGCGCTCCTCGGTGACCGCTCGCTGCGGATGCTGCCGCGCGGCATCGACGAGTACCTGGAGCGCAGGCGGCAGATGGCCGCGGCGGGCACCCCCGCCGCGGTGGCTCCCACGTCGTCCTCGCAGCCCGCCGCCGCACCGGCCCCGGGCGTTTCGCCGCAGGAGGCACGCGCGGCGAAGAAGGAACTGCAGAAGGTCGAGCGGCAGCTCGACAAGATGTCGACCCGCGAGACGACGCTGCACGCCCAGATCGCCGACAACGCCACGGACTTCGAGAAGGTGGCGAAGCTGGACGCCGAGCTGCGCGAACTGGTGGCGGAGCGCGATGTGCTGGAGATGCGCTGGCTGGAACTGGCCGAGGACGCCTGACACCGCGTCGGCCGCACCGCCCCGCGCAACTGGCGTGGCGGATGCGGCCGACGGGGCTGGTGTGATCTGTGGGGTCTGTGGGGCAGATGGTAGAAAGAGATCTTGCCCGGCGCGGTAGCCGGACCGCGCCACACCGCAGTGACAAACGAACAGGGGGACGGGCCGATGAGCCAGCCGCCCGGACAGCAGCCGCCGCAGGGTGAGTTCGGAGCCCCTTACGGCCCGCCGCCCGAGACGTTCCCGCCCCCGGGCCAGGGCACGGCACAGCCGTCGGGCCCGTACGCGGCGCCCGCGCAGCCCGGCCCGTACGGACCGCCCGCGCCGCCCGCACAGCCCGTACCGCCCGTGCCCGGTTACGGCCAACCGCCGCAGCCCGCACCGGGATACGGGTACCCGCCGCAGCCAGGCCCGTACGGGCAGCCGCCGCAGGGTTACGGCTACCCGGGACAGCAGCCGCCGCCGCAGTCCGGCGGGCCCCGTGGCGCGGGACGTCTCCGCGGCCGGACCGGGGCGCTCGTCGGCGCGGTGCTCGCGGTGGCGCTGCTGGCCGGCGTCGGCGTCTGGTTCGCCCTCGACGGGGACGGCGGCGGCGGGAAGCCCACGGCCGGACCGGAGTTGAGCTCCGGGCCGCCGGACTCCTCCCCCTCGCCGACCAAGCGGAAGAACCGGAACGACGGCCAGCTCAGCCCCGCCGCGGAGACCGAGGCCGTCAACGCCAAGCGCGAGCCCGGCGAGTCGAAGATGCTCTGGCTCCACGAGAGCGGCGTCGACCTGCCCGAGGGCGGCGAGGACGTGTACGGCCCGTGGATCTTCGGCGACACCGTCGTCAAGGCGATGTTCCACACCGTCACGGGCTACGACGTCACGGACGGCAAGCTGAAGTGGAGCCTGCGGCTGCCCGCCAACGCGTGCGGGGCGCCCTCGCAGGCCACCGCCGACGGCAAGATCGTCCTGGCTCTCCGGCGCACCACCTCCGGTGACTCGGAGTGCAATGCCCTCCAGATGGTCGACCTCACGACCGGCAAGGCCGGCTGGCACAAGACGTACGTCCGCCAGGGCGTCTGGGACGGGCTCTCCGATCTCAGGATGGCGACGAACGGCGACACCGTGACCGTCGGGCGCACCTCCAGGACCGACGCCTTCCGGGTGAGCGACGGCAAGGCGCTGTTCGGGAAACTGCCGGGCAACTGCCAGCCGTTCGGGTTCGCCAGCGGCGACGTGGCCATCGCGGCGGCGAGCTGCCAGACCGCCGCGGACGACCACAAGGAACACCAGGTGCAGCGGATCGACCCCGTCACCGGCAAGAGGCTGTGGACGTACAAGGTCAAGAAGGGCTGGCAGGTCGCGCAGATCTACTCCGTCGACCCCCTGGTGATCTCGCTCAAGCAGCCGGACAAGTGGGGCATCCTCGTGCTCAACGCCGACGGCACCTACCGCACCCAGCTCTCCGGCGGACCGGGCGACTACGCGGTCTCGTGCGACACGGACGTGATCGTCCAGGGCCCCAACCTCGACAACTGCCTCGGTGCGGCCGCCGGTGCGGACACCTTCTACATGGCGACCAAGCCCGTGGACATCAAGACCGGTGACGGCAACAAGGTCGCCGCCTTCGATCTGACCACCGGCAAGCACAAGTGGACGGTCTCCTCCCCGGCCGAGCAGTCCCTCACCCCGATGCGGACGGAGGGCGGCAAGCTGCTGATGTACCTCGCGCCGAGCAAGGGCAAGGGCGGCGGCATCGCCTCGATCCCGCCCACCGGCGGGAAGTGGGAGATGGTGGCGCGGCACCCGGCCTCGGGAGCGGCCGTCGAGCGCGAGTTCTTCCAGCCGCGCGTCGTCTACGCGGACGGACGCACCGTCATCGGGAAGTCGAGGATCAGCGGTACGGACGACGAGGAGATCAGGGCGCGGTCGATGGTCGCTTTCGGCAGCTAGCCGGCAGCCGGGACGGTGGCGGCCCGTGGCGTAACGGCGGCATCACGGGCCGGTTCTCCCTTGGGAACAGGGGTGGACCGAACCGGGGCCCGCGCTGGGGTGGGTGGTACAAAGAAGCCCCGCTCGACTGTCGTAACACTGCGGGATCCATGCCCGATTCGCTCCATTTCGCTGGAGATTCAGGGGGTCTTGTCCGACTCCCCGAACCCCCCCGGCGGAATCGCGGGGGAGTCCGGAACGGGCACCGGACCGCACGAAGGGGGACGCGCTGATGACCCAGCCGCCCAGCCAGCAACCGCCGCAGGGAGGCTTCGGCGCTCCGCAGGAGCCGCCGCAGGGGATACCTCAGCCGCCGCAGGGCGCGCCGCAGACGCCGCCGCCCGCGCAGCCGCCCCAGGCACCGGCCACCCCGCCGGGTCCGCCGTCCGCGCAGCCCGGCTACGGCTACCCGCAGCAGCCGGGTCAGCCGCAGCAGCCCCCGTACGGCCAGCAGCAGCCGGGTCCCTACGGCCAGCCGCAGCAGCCGGGTCCGTACGGCCAGCAGCCGGGCCCCTACGCCCAGCAGCCCGGCCCGTACGGCCAGCCGCAGCAGCCGGGCCCGTACGGTCAGCCGCAGCAGCCCGGTTACGGCTATCCGCAGCAGCAGTACCCCGGCGCACCCGTCGGCGGCGGTCCCGCGGGTCCCGGCGGCCGCGGCCCCTTCAAGGGGAAGCCCCTGGTGATCATCTGTGCCGCGGTCGCCGCGCTCCTGGTCGTCGGCGGCGGTGTCTACCTGGCCACGAGCGGGGGCGACGACGACAAGAAGCCCGTCGCGGAGAAGAGCGACGACGTCCAGAAGCCGTCCGCCTCGCCGTCCGTGGACGAGGGCGACGGCGACGGCACCGGACGCCAGGGCGACGACGACCTGAACGCCGGGCGCAAGTCCGGCGAGGCGAAGGTCCTCTGGCTCCAGAAGAACGACGTCGACCTCCCGCGCAACGGCGCCGACGTGTACGGCCCGTGGATCGTCGGCGACACCGTCGTCAAGGGCATGTACCGCACCGTCTCCGGCTTCTCGGTGGCCGACGGCAAGCAGAAGTGGAAGCTGGAGCTGGACACGGACATCTGCTCCGCACCGGCGCAGACCACCACCGACGGCAAGATCGTCATCGCGGTGAAGAACGGCACCACCTCCAAGGCGGACTGCGCGGATCTCCAGCTGATCGACCTCAACACCGGCAAGACCGGCTGGAAGAAGTCGATCAAGGCGAGCGGCCTGTTCGACATGCTGTCGGACCTCTCCCTCGCGATCAGCGGCGACACCCTGACGGTCGGCCGCACCAACGGCTCCAACGCCTTCCGGGTGAGCGACGGCAAGGAGCTGTTCGGCAAGCGGGCCGGCAACTGCCAGCCGTTCTCCTTCGCGGGCGGCACCAAGCTGATAGCCGCCACCAACTGCCGCACCGGCGACGTCGAGAACCCGCAGCACGAGGTCGAGGAGATCGACCCGGTCACCGGGAAGCCCAAGTGGACGTACAAGCCCGCGCGCGGCTGGGAGATCGACCGGTTCTACTCGGTGAGCCCGCTCGTCGTCTCGCTGACCAAGGGCAGCGGCGACAGCAAGAAGTGGAGCATCCTCGCGCTCAAGGAGAACGGCTCGCTCCGCTCCCAGGTGATCAGTGACAAGGGCGACAAGTTCGCGACCGGCTGCGGCAGCGCCTTCGCCATCTTCGGCAAGTCCGTCGACGGCTGCCAGGGTGTCACGGCCGACCCCAACACGCTCTACATGGCGACGCAGGACGACACCAGCGGCTCCGCCCGGACCAACAAGGTCATCGCGTTCAGCCTGAACACCGGCAAGACGAAGTGGAAGGCGGACGCACCGGCCGGCCAGACGATGCAGCCGATGCGGATGGAGGGCGGCAACCTGCTGGTCCATGTGGACGCCAGTTACGGCAAGGGCGGCGGGATCGCCGGCCTGGCGCCGACCGGCGGCACCCCGCAGATGCTGCTCAAGCACCCGGACTCGACGTCGCAGATCGAGAGCACCTTCTACAACGCGAAGGTCCTCTACGCGGACGGCCGTTCGTTCATCGCGAGCGGGCGGGTCAGCGCCACCAACGACAAGGAAGAGCTGGAGACGAAGACCATGATGGCCTTCGGCAAGTAACGGCTCACCACGGCACCCGCAGGAAACCGGCCGGCCCGCGGACGGCGGCAGAACCGCCCGCGGCCGGCTCCGGCCCACCGACTCGCCCCCCCTTCCCCAGAGGTACGCAACGCCATGACGCAGCCGCCCCAGCCGCCACCCAACGAACCGCCCCAGGGCGGGTTCGGCGCACCGCAGGACCCGCCGCCCGGTGGTTTCGGCGCCCCGACGCCGCCGCCCGCCGACCCGTTCGGCAAGCCGCCGGCCACCCCGCAGAGCCCGCCCCCGGGCGGATACGGTGCCCCGCCGCCCGCCGGACCCGCGCAGCAGCCCGGCTACGGCTACCCGCAGACGCCCCCGCAGGGCCAGCCGCCGCAGCCCGGCTACGGACTGCCGCAGGGCCGGCCGCAGCAGCCCGGCTACGGGTTCCCCCCGGGGCAGCCGCCGCAGCCCGGCTACGGCTATCCGCAGCAGGGCCAGCCGCCGCAGCAGGGCTACGGATACCCGACCACCCCGATGCAGCAGCCGTACCAGCCGCCGCAGAACGGGAACGGGCCGAAGAAGTTCTCCACCCAGGCGCAGATCATCGTGGCCGCGGTGGTCGCCGTGGTGCTGATCGTCGGCGCGGGTGTCTGGTACGCCTCCAGCGGCACGGACGGCGACAAGAAGGACGAGGCGTCCACCTCCGCCGGCACCGACGGCGAGAGCAAGGGCGGCGAGGGCAAGGGCCTCGGCGGCAGCGGCAAGGAGAAGGTCCCCTCGAACACCAAGGGCACGGTCGCCTTCCAGCTGCCGCAGCCCAAGGTCACCGACGTCACCACGGTCGACGGCTCCTGGCTGACCGACAAGGCGTACGTGAAGACGGGCGTCTACGAGGTCATCGGCTACGACCCGGCCAAGGGCACCAAGCTCTGGTCGATACCGCTGCCCGGCCAGCTCTGCGCCGCCTCCCGGCACATGACCAAGGACTTCAGGACGGCCATCGTCTTCGAGGAGGCCAAGCGGACCGCCACGAAGAAGTACCAGAGCTGCAACCAGGTGGCCGCCCTCGACCTGAACACCGGCAAGCTCATGTGGAGCAAGTCGGTGACCGCCGCCACCAGCGGCGACGCCCCCGTCCGGTTCGAGGAGGTCACCCTCAGCGGCACCACCGTCGCCGCGGCCGGCACCGACGGCGGCGCCGCCTTCGACCTGAACACCGGCGCCGAGCGCTGGAAGCCGAAGGTCAGCACCGACGGCTGCTACGACACCGGGTACGCCGGCGGCGAGGCACTCGCCGCGGTCCGCAAGTGCGGCAAGTACGACGACCCCCAGCTCATCGTCCAGGCGCTGAACCCGATCACGGGCGCCCCGCTCTCCTCGTACAAGATGCCGCCCGGTGTCGAGTACGCGAGCATCGTCTCCACCAAGCCCCTGGTCGTCGCCGCCGACGTCGGCGACACCGCGGGCGACGGCAGCGGGATCTCCGACTTCTTCTCGATCGACGCCGCCACCGGCAAACTGCTCGTCCGGATCCCGGCCGACGCGGAGAAGTACGCGGCGAACTGCCGGTCCACCGAGGTCGAGAGCTGCCAGCAGCTCGCGGTCGGCAACAACCGCGTCTACCTGCCCACCGAGGAGCACGAGGGCGGTGGGGAGTACGGCGACACCAACGAGATCGTCTCCTTCGACCTGACCACCGGCAAGCAGACCGGTGACCGGGCCGACGCGGGCGACCGCTACACGATGTTCCCGCTCCGCATGGACGGCGGCAACATCATCGCGTACAAGGAGCCCCCGTACGACAAGGGCGGCCAGATCGTCTCCATCGACGGCAGCACCTTCAAGCAGACCGTGCTGCTGGAGAATCCCAGCGACGAGTCGGTCCGGGACGCGGAGACCAGCTTCTCCTCGGACTACGCCGAATTCCTTTACGGCAACGGGCGGCTGTACATCTCCAAGATGACGATCAGCAAGCCGCGGGAGAGCTCGCTGGGCGGCAAGGAGTACCTCGTCGTCGCCTTCGGCACCAGCTGACCGACCGTCAGCACCGCACCCGGCCCTGCCGGTCGATCAGTCGACCGGCAGGGCCGGTCGTTTTCCGACCCCCAAGTGAGCCTGAATGGCACACGATGCGGCATTCCGCGGGCCTTCTGCCGGCTAAGGCGGGCGCGGCGTCGAACATGCGTGTAACTTGCCGGGTCTAGCGGGCCGGGGGCCTGGCGTCGGTGCTCTGGGGGGTTGCTCGATGGCCGTGCGGCTGATGGTGGTCGATGACCACCGACTGCTCGCCGAGGCGCTCGCCTCGGCACTCAAATTACGCGGTCACCGGGTCCTCGCCGCCGCCGCGCCCACCACCGGAGCGGCGGACCTGGTGGTCAGCAGGGCCCCCGAGGTCTGCCTGTTCGGCACCGCGGCGCCCGCGGAACCGGGCACCTTCGACCCGATCGTGCGGATCAGGCGCGAGCGCCCGCAGATCGCCGTGGTGGTGCTCGGGCCGGTGCCGAGCCCGCTGGGGATCGCGGCCGCCTTCGCGGCGGGCGCCGCCGGCTACGTCCGTCACGACGAACGCATCGAGGGTGTCGAGCGGGCGATCACCAAGGCGCGGGCCGGTGAGGCGGCGGTCGCGCCGCAACTGCTCCAGGGCGCCTTCGCCGAGCTGCTCAACCCGGCGGTCCAGCCGGACGACGAGGGGCAGCGGCTGCTCCAGCTGCTCACCCCGCGTGAGGTCGAGGTGCTGGTCAGGGTCGCGGAGGGGGAGGGCACCCGGCTGATCGCGGCCGGTATGCGGATCGCGCCGAGCACCGCCCGTACCCATGTGCAGCGGGTACTGATGAAGCTGGGCGTCGGCTCCCGGCTGGAGGCGGCGGCCCTCGCGGCCCGCACCGGCCTGCTGGACCGGGCCGTCGTGGGCACGCGGCAGGGGCCGGACCCCGTCGGCTGACGGGGTCCGGCCCCTGCCGGTGGTGACGGCGCGGCGGCGGATCAGCTGCCGGGCGCGTCCGTGGTGTCCGGGACGTCGGCCGGCGGCTGGGCCGGGCGCAGCTTCAGCCAGACCAGGAAGAACAGTCCGAGCGCCAGCATGGCGAGACCGGTCCACAGGTTGATGTGGACGCCCTCGGCCTTCTTGAGGTCCGCGTCGGACGGGTTGATCCCGGCGATGGTGACGATGACTCCGTAGACCACGAAGAGACCGCCGATGATCCGCCTGATGTCGAAGAGGCGGGCCGCTGTCGCGGACTTCTTCTCCAGGTCGGAGACTTCCTTGTGCGGTTCGGACATGGTGAGTTACTCCGATCAGAACGAGTAGGGGACGTAGCAGAGGGCGGCGAGCACGATCGCGCCCCAGCCCAGCAGGGCCGGCCTGCGGTACCAGGCGTCGTCGCCCTCCGCGGGCACCTCGTCGGCTTCCGGGGACTCGGTCCCGTAGACGAGACCGGCCAGTTCGGCCTCCGGCCTGGGTGCGGTGAAGAGCGTGACGACGACCATCACGACCGCACCGGCGACGAACCCGACGATCGCGGAGACGAAGTTGGCGCCCTGGTCGCTCGGGATGTCGATGATGCCCTGCTTGTAGATGACGAAGTAGTTGACCATCGCCGCGGTGGTGCCCGCCAGCAGGCCCCAGACCCCGGACTTCATCGAGGCGCGCTTCCAGAACATGCCGATGATGAAGACGACGAACAGCGGGACGTTGAAGAAGGAGAACAGCGTCTGGAGGTAGCTCATGATGTTGGAGAAGCTGGCCGCGATGAACGCCGTGCCGATGGAGGCCAGCACCCCGACCACGGTGATCCCGCGGCCGAAGCGCAGGTAGTACGCGTCCGACCGGTCCTTCTTCACGTACCGCGCCCAGATGTCCGTGGTGAAGACGGTGTTGAACGAGGAGACGTTGGCGGCCATGCCCGCCATGAACGCGGCCAGCAGACCGGTCACCGCGATGCCGAGCACACCGTTGGGCAGCAACTCCCGCATCAGCAGCGGGATCGCGTCGTTGTACGTGGTGCCCGAGCCGGCGGTGCCGATGTTCGGGACGATCACCGCGGCGACCAGGCCCGGGATCATCACGAGGAACACGATGAACATCTTCGGGAACGCGGCGATCAGCGGGGTGCGCCGGGCGGCCGAGAGGTTCTTCGCGGACAGGGCGCGCTGGACCTCGGCGAAGTTGGTCGTCCAGTAGCCGAACGAGAGCACGAAGCCCAGGCCGAGGATGATCGTCAGCCAGTTGGCGCCGAGGGGGTTGGCGTCACCGATGCCGGTGCCGCCCCAGGCAGTCATGAAGTTCGAGCCGTGGCTCGAAGTCAGTGAGTCGCTCAGCCCGTCCCAGCCGCCGACGCGCTTGAGGCCCAGCACGGTCAGCGGGATCAGCGCGGCGAGGATGACGAAGAACTGCAGTACCTCGTTGTAGATGGCGGAGGAGAGACCGCCGATGGTGATGTAGATCAGGACGAAGAGGCCCGCGACCACGATCGCGACCCACTGCGGCCAGCCGAGGAGCGCCTCCACGACGATCGACAGGGCGTACAGGTTGACGCCCGCGATCAGGACCGCCGAGAAGGCGAAGAGTATGGAGCTCAGCAGGTGTGCCGACTTGTCGAAGCGGTGGAGCAGGAACTCCGGTACGGAGCGCACCTTCGACCGGTAGTAGAAGGGCATCATCACGAGGCCCAGGAAGACCATGGCCGGGATGGCGCCGATCCAGTACCAGTGGACGACCGCGACGCCGTACTGGGCGCCGGTCGCCGCCATGCCGAGGATCTCGGTGGCGCCGAGGTTGGCCGCGACGAAGGCCAGGCCGGTCACCCATGCGGGCAGTGACCGTCCGGAGAGGAAGAAGTCGAGGCTCGTCCGCACGCTCGCCCGAGCGGCGAAGCCGATGCCGAGAACGACGGCGAAGTAGATCGCCAGAATCGTGTAATCGAGCCCGTTCGTGGGGAGCCGGAGCCCGGATGCCAGAGAGTGCATGGGGGGAACTCGCTTCGTTGCGTGTACTGAACCCGAAGGAAACTACGCCCTTGTGTTCAGAAAATGAACAGTTCCATTGAGGTTCTTTGTTTGATTGTGATCGTATGGCCCGGAAGTCCGGCCTTAATCCACGTGAACCCCACAAGAGTCACGCGGGAGCCGTAGGAAGGCCGTGCGAGATCCCGCTCACACCCGGCCGAACTCGGTTGACGTGGACTCATTGACGCGCCTGTTGATTTGTGGTTCATTGTGTTGGGTTATGTTTGGGAGGAGTCTGGTGAAGAAGACGGTTACGACGCTCGCCGACGGCCGGGAGCTGCTCTACTACGACAGCCGCGACGACGTGGTCCGGGACGCCGTCGACCGGCGGCCGCTCGACGCCGTGGCGACTTCGTCCGAGATCCGCCGGGACCCCCTGCTGGGGGACAGCGTCGCCATCGCCTCGCACCGCCAGGGCCGTCCGTACCACCCGCCGGCCGACGAGTGCCCGCTCTGCCCCTCCCGGGAGGGCCGGCTCAGCGAGATCCCCGACGACCACTACGACGTCGTCGTCTTCGAGAACCGCTTCCCCTCGCTCGCCGGTGACTCCGGCCGCTGCGAGGTCGTCTGCTTCACCTCCGACCACGACGCGTCGTTCGCGAGCCTCACCGAGGAGCAGGCCGGCCTGGTGCTGGAGGCCTGGACCGACCGCACCGCCGAGTTCGCGGAGCTCCCGCAGGTCAAGCAGGTGTTCTGCTTCGAGAACCGGGGCGCCGAGATCGGCGTCACGCTCGGCCACCCGCACGGGCAGATCTACGGCTACCCGTTCGTCACCCCGCGCACCGAGCTGATGCTCCGCTCGGTGGAGACGCACCGCGCGGAGACCGGCGGCAACCTCTTCGACGACATCGTCGCCCGCGAGCTGTCCGACGGCGACCGCGTCGTGCTCTCCGGCGAGCACTGGGTGGCGTTCGTGCCGTACGCGGCGCACTGGCCGTACGAGGTCCATCTGTACCCGCTCCGGCGCGTCCCCGACCTGCGGGACCTCGATGACGCGGCGCGCACAGAGTTCGCACAGATCTATCTGGAACTGTTGAGGCGGTTCGACCGGATATTCGGACCCGGACAGCCGCCGACGCCGTACATCTCGGCCTGGCACCAGGCGCCGTTCGGTGTCCCCGGGCGGGAGGAGTTCGCGCTCCACCTCGAGCTCTTCACCGTCCGACGGACTCCCAGCAAGCTGAAGTTCCTCGCGGGTTCCGAATCCGGCATGAGTGTGTTCATCAACGATGTGCCGCCGGAGGCAGCGGCCGCGCGACTGCGAGAGGTAGCGAGCGAGTGAGCGAGTCCCCCAAGAAGTACCTGGTGACCGGCGGCGCGGGATACGTGGGCAGCGTGGTCGCCCAGCACCTGCTGGAGGCGGGTCACACCGTCACCGTCCTCGACGACCTCTCCACCGGCTTCCGCGCGGGCGTCCCGGCCGGCGCCGAGTTCATCGAGGGCCGCGTCCAGGACGCGGCGAAGTGGCTGGATGCCTCCTACGACGGGGTGCTGCACTTCGCCGCGTGCTCCCAGGTCGGCGAGTCCGTCACCGACCCGGAGAAGTACTGGGTCAACAACGTCGGCGGCTCCCTCGCCCTGCTCGCCGCCATGCGTGACGCCGGCGTGCGCACCCTGGTCTTCTCCTCCACCGCCGCCACCTACGGCGAGCCGGTCTCCAGCCCCATCACGGAGGCCGACCCCACCGCCCCGACCAGCCCGTACGGCGCGACCAAGCTCGCCGTCGACCACATGATCACCGGCGAGGCGGCCGCCCACGGGCTGGCCGCGGTCTCGCTGCGCTACTTCAACGTGGCCGGTGCGTACGGCAGTTGGGGCGAACGACACAGCCCCGAGTCCCATCTCATCCCGTTGGTCCTCCAGGTCGCCCTGGGGCAGCGCGAGTCGATCTCCGTCTACGGCGACGACTACCCCACCCCCGACGGCACCTGCGTCCGCGACTACATCCATGTCGCGGACCTGGCCGAGGCCCACCTCCTCGCCCTCGACGCCGCCACCGCGGGCGAGCACCTGATCTGCAACCTCGGCAACGGCAACGGCTTCTCGGTCCGCGAGGTCATCGAGACGGTCCGCGAGGTCACCGGCCACCCGGTCCCCGAGACCGCGGCCCCGCGCCGCGGCGGCGACCCGGCCGTCCTCGTCGCCTCCGCCACCACCGCCAGGGAGCGCCTCGGCTGGCAGCCGTCCCGCGCGGACCTGGCCGGAATCGTCTCCGACGCCTGGACGTTCGCCCGCCGAGAGGAACCCACCGCACCATGACCGACACCGCTGAGCCGACCGCCGCCTCCGCCGAGCTCACCGCCTCCTTCACCGAGCTGTACGGGAGCGAGCCCGAGGGAATCTGGGCCGCCCCCGGCCGGGTCAACCTCATCGGCGAGTACACCGACTTCAACGACGGCTTCGTGATGCCGCTCGCCCTCCCGCACACCGCACGGGCCGCCGTCGCCCGCCGCACCGACGGCGAACTGCGGCTGCACTCCACCGATGTGCCCGGCGTTGTCGTCCAGCTCCGCGTCGACGAACTGGCCCCGCACTCCGGACACGGCTGGGCCGCCTACCCGGCCGGGGTCGTCTGGGCGCTGCGCGAGGCCGGCCACCCGGTCACCGGCGCCGACATCCAGCTGACCTCCACCGTCCCCACCGGCGCCGGGCTCTCCTCGTCCGCCGCCCTCGAAGTGGTCACCGGACTGGCTCTGAACGACCTGTTCGGGCTCGGTCTCACCGCCGCCGAACTGGCGGTCCTGGCCCAGCGCGCGGAGAACGCCTTCGTCGGCGTCCCCTGCGGCGTCATGGACCAGATGGCCTCGGCCTGCTGCACCGAGGGCCACGCCCTGCACCTGGACACCCGCGACCTCACCACCCGCCAGGTCCCCTTCGACCTGTCCGCCCACGGGCTCCGGCTCCTGGTCGTCGACACCCGCGTCAAGCACGCGCTCGGCGACGGCGCGTACGCGGAGCGGCGCGCGGCCTGCGAGGAGGGCGCCCGCACCCTCGGCATCCGTACGCTGCGCGAACTTCCGTACGCGGGCCTGGGCGCCGGGCTCGACGAACTGGCCGAGGCCGGTGCGGACGAGGCCGTCGTGCGCTGCGTACGCCATGTGGTCAGCGACAACCAGCGCGTCGAGCAGGTCATCGCGCTCCTCGACGGGGGCGACGTGCGCGCGGCCGGCCCGGTCCTCACGGCGGGCCATGCCTCGCTCCGGGACGATCTGCGGGTCTCCTGCGTGGAGTTGGACCTGGTCGTCGAGACGGCGAACGCGGCCGGGGCACTCGGTGCCCGGATGACCGGTGGCGGCTTCGGCGGCTCCGCGATCGTGCTGGTGGAGGAGGGGTGGGCGGACGCGGTCACCAAGTCCGTGCTGGAGGCGTTCACTTCGGCGGGCTACGCGGCTCCCGGCGTCTTCCCCGCGGTCCCCTCCGCGGGCGCCCGCCGGATCGTCTGACCCGGGGAACGGCTCAGCCGAGCTGCTTGGTGAGGGTGAACTCCGTGACGCCCGGCGGGTAGTTCTCGACCCGACCCGTCACCTCGTAACCCCGCTTCCGGTAGAAGTCCGGGGCCTGGAAGTCCCAGGTCTCCAGCCGGGAGCGGGTGCAGGACCGGTCCGTGCGGGCCACCCGTTCCGCCTCGGCGAGCAGCCGTGAGCCGAGGCCGGAACCGCGGTACCTGACGTCGACCCAGAGCATGTCCACGTGGAGCCAGTGCGCCCAGGTGCGCCCGGCCAGTCCGGCGGCGAGCTGCCCGTGGGCGTCCATCGCCCATACCTCCAGCGGGACTTCGTGCCCGGCGGGGCCCTCGCGCAGCGCACGGATCTCCGGTGAGCCGGTGGTGTTGTCCTCACGGAGCCGCCTGCTCAGCAGATGACGACGTTCTTTGTCCACTTCTGTCTCAAAACGGAACATGAACAACACCCTAGGTCGTGTCCGCGCCCTCAGTTCTGCGAATCGCCTCCCGCCCCGCGCGGCCGCCCGTACCCTGATGCACAGCACCGGTGGGGGCCGGTGCTGATTCAGGGGTACGAGACAGCCGGGTGCGACATCCGGGCGGGGGTGGGCAGTCGGTGCACGGCGGCGGCCGGGGCACCGCGGTCCGACTTCCCGTTCCGGGTGTCGCACCCGTGCCGGTCCGACGCTGCCGGGGGGCGCACGCTACGGGGCGCCCCAGAACACAGCATGGGGGTGTCTGTGGTCCGCATCCGGGTTCTCGTGGTCGACGACCACCGCATTTTCGCCGAGTCGCTCGCCGCGGCGCTCGCCGCCGAGCCGGACGTGGACGTGGCGGCGGCGGGCAGCGGCCCGGCCGCCCTGCGCTGTCTGGAACGCGCGGCCGCGGAGGGGCGCGGTTACGACGTGATGCTGGTCGACGCCGAGCTGGGCGTCCTGGCCCCGGCGGGCGGCCGCAGGGCCGCCGGCCCGGTTCCGGTGCCCGCTCCCGGAGCCGCGGGGAACGGGCAGGCCGACGGCATCTCGCTGGTCGCCGGGGTCCGCGCGGCCCGCCCCTCCGTGCGCACGGTGGTGCTCGCCGAGAAGGACGACCCGCGCCGGGCGGCGCTCGCGCTCCAGGCCGGGGCCTGCGGCTGGGTCGCCAAGGACTGCTCGCTCCAGCGGCTGCTGGCGGTCATCCGGGGGGTGCTGCGCGAGGAGACGCATCTGCCCGCCGCCCTGCTCACCGGGGTGCTGCGGGAGCTGCTGGCGGACCGCAAGCACCGCAGCGAGAGCGAGCAGCTCGTCGAGTCGCTGACCCCGCGCGAGCGCCAGGTGCTGCGCTGCATGGTGGCGGGGCTCGGCCGCAAGGCGGTGGCGGAGCGGCTCTTCCTCTCCCCGCACACGGTGCGTACCCATATGCAGAACGTGCTGGGCAAGCTGGGGGTGCACTCGACGCTGGCGGCGGTCGCGCTGGCCAGACGGGCGGGCGTCGGCCCCGCCGATCCGCCGGCGCCGCAGCGGGAGCCCGGTCTAGCCGGGGATGTTGTCGAACGGGGCAGTCAGCCGGCGTAGCAGCCCTGCCAGTTCACCGCGCTGGTGGCGGGAGAGTTCGCCCAGGATGGCGCGCTCCTGGGCGAGCAGGCCGGCCAGTGACTGGTCGGCCTTGTCGCGGCCCTCCGCCGTGAGCCGGACCAGTACGCCGCGGCGGTCGCTGGGGTCGGGGAGCCGCTCGACGAGGTTCTTCTTGGTCAGCCGGTCGATGCGGTTGGTCATGGTGCCCGAGGTGACCAGGGTCTGGGTGAGCAGCTGGCCGGGGGAGAGCTGGTACGGATCGCCGGCCCGGCGCAGCGACGTGAGGACGTCGAACTCCCACGGTTCGAGGCTGTGCTCGGAGAAGGCGATCCGGCGGGCCCGGTCGAGGTGGCGGGCCAGGCGGGAGACGCGGCTGAGGACCTCGAGTGGTTCCACGTCGAGGTCGGGGCGCTCTCGGCGCCATGCAGCGACCAGTCGGTCGACCTCGTCCTCCATGTGGATCAGTGTAAAGGGTCTGTCGACATGAAGTCTCTTGAATTCGAGTGTCTTGACATCAAGATACTTTCGGGACGATCCTGGATTCCATGACCGCACCCACCTGGGATCCGCAGCAGTACCTGCGCCACGCGGACCACCGCACCCGCCCCTTCCACGATCTGCTGGCCCGCGTCCCCCCGCTCCCGGGCGCCCCCCGGATCGCCGACCTCGGCTGCGGAGCGGGCAACGTCACCGCCCTGCTCGCCGCACGCTGGCCCGGGGCCCGCGTCACCGGCTACGACAACTCCCCGCAGATGCTGGAGCGGGCCCGCGCCCACGCCACCGCCCTGCTGGACTTCGCCGAGGCCGACGCCGCGACCTGGACACCCGCGCAGCCGTACGACCTGATCGTCTCCAACGCCCTGCTCCAGTGGGTGCCCCGGCACGCCGACCGCTTCCCCGACTGGCTGGCCGCCCTCACCCCCGGCGGCACGTTCGCCCTCCAGGTCCCCGGCAACTTCGAGCAGCCCAGCCACGCCCTGATGCGCGAACTCGCCGGGTCCCCGCGCTGGCGCTCCCGGCTGGGCGGCCTGCTCCGCCACTCCGACGCGGTACTGAGCCCCGCCGCCTACCTGGACCGGCTCACCGCCCCCGGCCGCACGGCGGACGTCTGGGAGACCACGTACCTGCACCTGCTGCCCGGCGAGGACGCCGTCCTGGACTGGGTCAAGGGCACCGGCCTGCGCCCCGTCCTCACCGCCCTCGACGACGACGCGGAGGCCCGGAACGCCTTCCTCGCCGAGTACCGCGACCTGCTGCGCGCCGCCTACCCCGCGGGCCCGCACGGCACGGTCTTCCCGTTCCGCCGTATCTTCGCCGTCGCCCACCGGGAGAAGTGATGATCGCCGCCCTCGACCACGTCCAGCTCGCCGCCCCCGAAGGATCGGAGGACGCGCTGCGCGGCTACTACACGCACGTCCTCGGGATGACCGAAATCCCCAAGCCCCCGGTCCTGGCCGTCCGCGGCGGCTGCTGGTTCCAGGCGGGCCCGGTCCAGCTCCATCTGGGCATCGAGGCGGACTTCCGCCCGGCCCGCAAGGCGCACCCCGGCCTGCGCGTGACGGACATCGGGGCGTTCGCGGCCCGGCTGGCGGAGCGCGGCGCCGAGGTGCGGTGGGACGAGGACCTGCCCGGCCACCGACGCTTCTTCAGCCACGACCCGGTGGGCAACCGGCTGGAGTTCCTGGAGCCGGTGACCGGCTGACGGGGACGCGGAAGCGCCCCGCCCCCGGAGATCCGGGGACGGGGCGCTTCGATGCCTCTGGTGCGGTGCGGGCCGGGCGGGACGCTCAGTACATGTTGTTGTAGATGTCCCAGCCGTAGCCGACCTTCGCGCGCTTGTTGATCTTCCCGGTGCCGGTGGACGTGTAGAGGTACACGTCGCCCTTGCCGTCGACGCCGATCAGGTCGGCCTTGCCGTCACCGTTGATGTCGCCCGGCGCCACGAACTTCTTGTAGGTGTTGTAGCCGGTGCCGATCTTGACACGTGCCTTGAAGGGCTTGGTGGCCGAACCCGTCCCCTTGTAGAGGTACAGGGTGCCGTCCGAGGCACGGGCCACCACGTCGCTCAGACCATCGCCGCTGAGGTCACCGGCTCCGACGATCTTGTTGTACGTGTTGTAGCCGTAGCCGACCTTGATCCTGGCGGAGAAGCCGGTGCCCGAGCCGTTGCCCCGGTAGAGGTACAGGTCGCCGGACTTGGTGCGGGCGAGCAGGTCGCCCTTGCCGTCGCCGCTCAGGTCGCCGGGACCGACGAGGGTGTTGTAGGAGCCCCAGCCGCTGCTGACGGCCGAGCCCTCGTTGTAGAGCGTGCCGTTGTACTTCTCCAGCAGGTCCGCGTGGCCGTCGTTGTCGAGCGACGACGGGAAGCTGATGTCGGCGCCGGCCCAGCCGCCGCTGTCACTGGCCTGGACGCGGGCGCTGAGCTTGCCGTTGTTCTTCGCGTAGTACCAGTAGAGCGTGCCGCCCTTGGTACGGGCCATCAGCTCGTTCTTGCCGAAGTCCGGGTTGCCGCCCTGGCCCCCGAACTGCGACGCGACGTTCCAGCCGGTGCCGATCTCGGTCCGCTTGAGGAAGGTGCCGTACCCGGTGGACTCGTACGCGTAGAGCGTGCCGCCCGGCGTACGGGCCATCAGGTCGCCGAGACCGTCACCGGTCGCGTCGTCGGTGGCGATGAGCTGGTTGTACGTGTTGTAGCCGTAGCCGACCTTGACGCGCGCCTTGTACGGCGCCGAGGCCTTCCCGCTGCCCGCGTAGTAGTACAGGTCACCGGCGGGCGTACGGGCGTAGAGGTCGCCGATCCCGTCGCCGTTGACGTCGTTCGCGCCGACGATCTGGTCGTACGAGGCCCAGCCGTAGCCCACCTTGACGCCGGCCTTGAAGGGGGCGCTGGTGACGTTGCCGGTGCCCGCGTACAGGAAGATGTCACCGGACGGGGTGCGGGCGAGCAGGTCGCCCTTGCCGTCGCCGGTCAGGTCGCCCGCGGCGACGACCTTGTTGAACTTCTGCCAGCCGGTGCCGGACCAGTCGGCGTAACCGGCGCCGTCGGCGCTCCACGCCTGGTGGAGCGAGAGCTTGCCGGTCGCCGACAGGGTGAGCAGCTCGGGCCTGCCGTCGCCGTTCAGGTCGCCCGGCGTGATGACGTCCTTGAACCTCTCGTTCGGGTCGTCGGGGTTCAGGGAGAACTCGTAGGAGTCCGCCCCGTTCGTCGGGATGACGTAGTAGTTCCCGTCGATCCCGCGGTACAGGGTGTCGCTGTAGCCGTCGCCGTCCACGTCGAAACGCGGCTTGGCGGGAATGGGCGCGGCCTTGGCGCCAGGTGCGGCGGCGGCCGGCGACTTCTTCTTCGCGGAGTGCTTCGGGAGCGTCAGCGAGGGCTGCGCGTCGGCGGCGGGCACACGGGGCTCGGTGGCGCGGTGCGGCGCGGGCGCCGAGTCATCGGCCGAAGCCGGAGCGGCCAGCAGCATGCCGGCGGAGAGAACGAGTGCGGTGCAGGTCGCGATCCGCCGCGCGCGCTTCGAGCGCGCGGGAACGGAACGGCCGGGTTCCACAGAAGACAAAGCCCCCCCAGGGGTACGTGGTGGAACCGGGAGAAACGCCTTCACAGGTGCATCACATGCAGGGTGAAGTGTTCCCGGGATGGTCACAGACTCTACAACTGTGACCCCGGGGACTGAAGTGGTTTAGCAGTACATCAATGTTTCGGCTTGGACACGTCACCGCCGTGTCTCCGCGCACTGCACCGCCCGTTCAGTTCTTCCGATGGCCGATCAGCCGCGGCTGCGACTCCAGGTTCTCCAGCCCGTGCCACGCCAGATTCACCAGATGCGCCGCCACCTCGGCCTTCTTCGGCTTACGGGCGTTCACCCACCACTGACCCGTCAGCGCCACCATGCCGACCAGCGCCTGCGCGTACAGCGGAGCCAGCTTCGGATCGAAGCCCCGGGCCTTGAACTCCAGCCCGAGGATGTCCTCCACCTGGGTGGCGATATCGCTGATGAGCGAGGCGAACGTGCCCGTCGACTGGGCGACCGGCGAGTCACGCACCAGAATCCGGAACCCGTCCGTGTACGTCTCGATGTAGTCCAGCAGCGCGAACGCCGCCTGCTCCAGCAGCTCCCGCGGATGCCCGGCGGTCAGCGCACTGGTCACCATGTCCAGGAGCTGACGCATCTCCCGGTCCACCACCACCGCGTACAGCCCCTCCTTGCCGCCGAAGTGCTCGTAGACCACCGGCTTGGAGACCCCGGCCCGCGCCGCGATCTCCTCCACCGAAGTGCCCTCGAAACCCTTGTCGGCGAAGAGGGTGCGACCGATGTCCAGCAATTGTTCGCGGCGTTCCTTGCCCGTCATCCGCACCCGCCGGGTCCGCCGGGTAGAGGGTGCACGGGATTTCTCGCTGCTTGTGCTGCCGTCGGTCGCCACATCGTCAATCATGCCGCGTCGGCCTCCGCCGAGTGGCGCCGGGACTCGATACGGGCGGCGTCGGGCCAGCGCACGTCGGTCGCCCAGCCCAGCTTCTCGAACCAGCGGATCAGCCGGGCACTCGAATCGATCTGACCCCGCATCACGCCGTGCCGCGCACTGGTCGGGTCCGCGTGGTGCAGGTTGTGCCAGGACTCACCGCACGAGAGGACCGCGAGCCACCACACGTTCCCCGACTTGTCGCGGGACTTGAACGGACGCTTGCCGACCGCGTGGCAGATCGAGTTGATCGACCACGTCACATGGTGCAGCAGCGCGACCCGGACCAGCGAGCCCCAGAAGAACGCCGTCGCCGCACCCCACCACGACATCGTCACCAGACCGCCGACCAGCGGCGGGATCGACAGCGACAGAATCGTGAAGGACAGGAAGTGACGCGAGATCCCGCGGATCGCCGGATCCCTGATCAGGTCAGGGGCGTACTTCTGCTGCGGCGTCTGCTCCTCGTCGAACATCCAGGCGATGTGAGCCCACCACAGACCCTTCATCAGGGCCGGCAGCGTCTCGCCGAAACGCCACGGGGAGTGCGGATCGCCCTCCGCGTCCGAGAAACGGTGGTGCTTGCGGTGATCGGCCACCCAGCGCACCAGGGGACCCTCCACAGCGAGCGAACCGGCCACGGCCAGGGCGATACGGAGCGGACGCTTCGCCTTGAACGAACCATGGGTGAAGTAGCGGTGGAAGCCGATCGTGATGCCGTGGCAGCCGATGAAGTACATCGCCACCAGCAGACCCAGATCGAGCCAGCTGACACCGCGGCCCCAGGCCAGCGGCACAGCCGCGACCAGGGCCAGGAAGGGGACGATGATGAACAGCAGGAGCGCGAACTGCTCGATCGACCGCTTGTTGTCCCCGCCGAGCGTGGCGGAGGGAGGACCGTCGGCCGCCGGAGCGGCCTCGATCACATCGGGGCTGGTCTTCATGGGGAGTCCCCTGTGGGGTGAGAACGCGACGGAATACCTGGGCTACGCATCCGTAACCTACGGCGTCGTAAGTATGGCAGCGCGGAGCCCCGCCACAAGAGGGAGCGGCTTACCGGGCACAGAGTGGCGTCATCCGGGGTAGGGGACAGAGCGCGTACCCCGGCAGGACCCGTCTTGAAGTGCGGACACCCTTCGGGCCGCGAACAGCACCGAAAGCACGGACACCTATCCTGGAGAGGTCGGACAGCGCGGTCCGCACTCTGCTTTCCCGGGGGTGGCGTGGCACCCGCTGCCAGCCGCGGGCCCCGGACCCCGTGCTCAACCACTGCAAGGAGCCGCACACTGTGAGCAGTGCCGACCAGACCCCCGCCGCCAGCCCCGAGCTGCGCGCCGACATCCGCCGCCTCGGCGACCTGCTGGGCGAGACCCTCGTACGCCAGGAGGGCCAGGAGCTCCTCGACCTCGTCGAACGGGTCCGCGCCCTGACCCGCACCGACGGCGAAGCGGCCGCCCAGCTGCTCGGCGACACGGACCTGGAGACCGCCGCACAGCTCGTGCGCGCCTTCTCCACCTACTTCCACCTTGCCAACGTCACCGAGCAGGTCCACCGCGCCCACGAGATGCGCGACCGGCGCGCCGCCGAGGGCGGGCTCCTCGCCCGCACCGCCGACCGTCTCAAGGACGCCGACCCGGAGCACCTGCGGGCCACCGTCAAGAACCTGAACGTACGGCCCGTCTTCACCGCGCACCCCACCGAGGCCGCGCGGCGCTCCGTACTCAACAAGCTCCGCCGCATCGCCGCACTCCTGGAAACCCCCGTCATCGAGGCCGACCGGCGCCGCCAGGACATCCGGCTCGCCGAGAACATCGACCTCATCTGGCAGACCGACGAACTCCGCGTCGTCCGCCCGGAGCCCGCCGACGAGGCCCGCAACGCCATCTACTACCTCGACGAACTCCACGCCAACGCCGTGGGCGACGTCCTGGAGGACCTGGCCGCCGAACTGGAACGCGTCGGTGTCGAACTCCCCGCCGGCACCCGCCCGCTCACCTTCGGCACCTGGATCGGCGGCGACCGCGACGGCAACCCCAACGTGACGCCCGCCGTCACCTGGGACGTGCTGATCCTCCAGCACGAGCACGGCATCACCGACGCCCTCGAACTCGTCGACCAGCTGCGCGGACTCCTCTCCAACTCCATCCGCTACACCGGAGCCACCGACGAGCTCCTCGCCTCCCTCCAGGCCGACCTGGAACGCCTCCCCGAGATCAGCCCCCGCTACAAGCGGCTGAACGCCGAGGAGCCCTACCGGCTCAAGGCCACCTGCATCCGGCAGAAGCTCGTCAACACCCGCGAGCGCCTCGCCTCCGGCACCCCGCACCGCCCCGGCTGCGACTACCTCGGCACCTCCGAGCTCATCGCCGACCTGGCCCTCATCCAGACCTCGCTGCGCGAACACCGCGGCGGCATCGTCGCCGACGGCCGGATGGACCGCACCATCCGCACCCTCTCCGCGTTCGGCCTCCAGCTCGCCACCATGGACGTACGCGAGCACGCCGACGCCCACCACCACGCCCTCGGCCAGCTCTTCGACCGGCTCGGCGAGGAATCCTGGCGCTACGCGGACATGCCGCGCGACTACCGGCAGAAGCTCCTCGCCAAGGAACTCCGCTCGCGCCGCCCGCTCGCACCCACCCCGGCCCCGCTCGACGCCGCGGGCGAGAAGACCCTCGGCGTCTTCCACACCATCAAGGAAGCCTTCGAACGCTTCGGCCCCGAAGTCATCGAGTCCTACATCATCTCGATGTGCCAGGGCGCCGACGACGTCTTCGCCGCCGCCGTCCTCGCCCGCGAGGCAGGCCTCCTCGACCTCCACGGCGGCTGGGCCAAGATCGGCATCGTGCCGCTCCTGGAGACCACCGACGAGCTCAAGGCAGCCGACGTCATCCTCGACGAGATGCTCGCCGACCCCTCCTACCGCCGCCTCGTCTCACTCCGCGGCGACGTCCAGGAGGTCATGCTCGGATACTCCGACTCCTCCAAGTTCGGCGGCATCACCACCTCCCAGTGGGAGATCCACCGCGCCCAGCGCCGGCTGCGCGACGTCGCCCACCGCTACGGTGTCCGCCTGCGCCTCTTCCACGGCCGCGGCGGCACCGTCGGCCGCGGCGGCGGCCCCTCGCACGACGCGATCCTCGCGCAGCCCTGGGGCACGCTGGAGGGCGAGATCAAGGTGACCGAACAGGGCGAGGTCATCTCCGACAAGTACCTCATCCCCGCACTCGCCCGCGAGAACCTGGAACTGACCGTCGCGGCCACCCTCCAGGCCTCCGCACTGCACACCGCGCCCCGCCAGTCCGACGAGGCCCTGGCCCGCTGGGACGCGGCCATGGACACCGTCTCCGACGCCGCCCACAGCGCCTACCGCAAGCTCGTCGAGGACCCCGACCTGCCGACGTACTTCCTCGCCTCCACCCCCGTGGACCAGCTCGCCGACCTGCACCTGGGCTCCAGGCCCTCCCGCCGCCCCGGCTCCGGCGTCTCGCTCGACGGCCTGCGCGCCATCCCGTGGGTCTTCGGCTGGACCCAGTCACGGCAGATCGTCCCCGGCTGGTACGGCGTCGGATCCGGCCTCAAGGCCCTGCGCGAAGCCGGTCTCGACACCGTCCTCGAAGAGATGCACGAGCACTGGCACTTCTTCCAGAACTTCCTCTCCAACGTCGAGATGACCCTCGCCAAGACCGACCTCCGCATCGCCCGGCACTACGTCGACACCCTCGTCCCCGACGAGCTGAAGCACGTCTTCGACGCCATCGAGGCCGAGCACGCGCTCACCGTCAGCGAAGTCCTCAAGATCACCGGCAACACCGAACTGCTCGGCACCAGCCCGGTGCTCCAGCAGACCTTCGCCATCCGTGACGCCTACCTGGACCCGATCTCCTACCTCCAGGTATCCCTGCTGGCCCGCCAGCGCCAGGCCGTCGAACGCGGCGAGGAACCCGACCCGCTGCTCGCCCGCGCCCTGCTGCTCACCGTCAACGGGGTCGCGGCCGGACTGCGCAACACCGGCTGATCAACGCCGCCGCGGGTGCGGTCCCGTCACAGGGCGAAGAACGTCGCCACCAGCAGGACCGCACCCGCGATCCCGGCGCCCCACGCGATCCGGGGCAGCCGGAGACCGCCGCCGATCAGCAGCGCGGCGAGCACCAGCGCACCGCCCAGCGGCACCCACGCGTGCAGGAAACCCCCCGTCCCCGTCCGCACCACCTCGAAGGTGCCCGGCTTCACGACTACGGGGAAACGATCCCCCTTCTTCGCCGCCACGGACTTCTCGACCGACACCCGGGAACGCCCGGACCCGCCGTCGGCCGGCGCGTAAGGCCCCGTGCAGACCTCGCTGCCGCACCCGGTGACCGTCATTGTTCCGTGCTCGCGGCCCTTGGCCAGCACGATGTGATGCGCCGTGTCCCACGAGGACAGCACACCCGCCACCAGCAGCAACAGGACGACACCGCCGAGCGCGGCGCTTCGGCCGAAATGCAGGGCACGTTGGGAGGAGCTGCGCTTCATGGGGGCCGATCCTTGGCCAGCGCCCCGCACCCGGTCAAGCCGTGGCTGAAAACAGCATGATTACCGGTGGGTATGTCGGGATTCGCGCCCGCGCGGAGCTCAGGAGTTGTACGCGCTCTGCGCGCGCTCCAGACCCTCCGCCAACAGGCACTCCACCGAATCCGCCGCCCGGTCCACCAGGAAACCCAGCTCCTTGCGCTCCGTGGACGAGAAGTCCTTCAGAACGAAATCGGCGACCTGCATCCGGCCCGGCGGACGCCCGATCCCGAACCGGACCCGGTGGTAGTCGGGACCCATCGACTTCGTCATCGACTTCAGCCCGTTGTGACCGTTGTCGCCACCGCCCAGCTTCAGCCGCAGCGCCCCGTAGTCGATGTCCAGCTCGTCGTGGACCGCCACGACATGGTCGAGCGGCACCTTGTAGAAATCGCGCAACGCCGTCACCGGACCGCCCGACAGGTTCATGTACGACATCGGCTTCGCCAGCACCACCCGGCGGCTCAGCGGACCCGGCGGACCCATCCGGCCCTCCAGCACCTGCGCCTGGGCCTTCGGCGCCCGCTTGAACTTCCCGCCGATCCGCCCGGCGAGCAGGTCGGCGACCATGAAGCCCACGTTGTGCCGGTTCGCCGCGTACTCGGGGCCGGGATTGCCCAGGCCCACGATCAGCCAGGGGTCGGTGGCGTCGGACATCGCGCTGGGTCTCCTCGCGTACGGGTGGGTCGCAGACAGGGAAAACGGGGCGGCGGATCCCCCCGGAGGAAGACCGCCGCCCCGTCAGTCAAGCAGGTGGGGCGAGGCTCAGGCCTCGGAGCCCTCGGCGTCGCCCTCGGCGGACGGCTCCTCGGCCTGCGCGGCGACGACCGCGAGGACGACCGCGTCCGGGTCGGCCTCGGCCAGCACGGAACCGGCCGGCAGCGGGATGTCCTTGGCGAGGATCGAGGCGCCGGCGTCCAGGCCCGCGATGGAGACCGTGACGGAGTTCGGGATGTGGGTGGCCTCGGCCTCGACGAGCAGGGTGTTCTGCACGTACTCCAGCAGGTTGCCGCCCGGGGCCAGCTCGCCCTCGACGTGCACCGCGACCTCGACGTTGACCTTCTCGCCGCGCTTCACGGTCAGCAGGTCGACGTGCTCGATGTTGCCCTTGATGGCGTTGCGCTGCACGGCCTTCGGGATGACCAGCGCGTCCTTGCCGTCGATCTCCAGACCGATCAGGACGTTGGCGGTACGCAGCGCGAGCTGAAGCTCGTGAGCCGGCAGCGTGATGTGGACCGCTTCGGCGCCGTGGCCGTAGATGACGGCGGGCACGAGGCTGGCGCGACGGGTACGGCGGGCAGCGCCCTTGCCGAACTCGGTACGGACCTCGGCGTTGAGCTTGATCTCGGCCATGACTGCACTCCTCGTAAGGTGACAAAACTCCGATTGGTCACCCGGCCCACGACAGGCCTGCTACGAAGAGCGCGTCGATAACGGACCGCCGTACCCATGAGTACGGCCTCCCTCGCCGAGCAACTCGCTGAGTCTACCCGGCGGGGAGGCCGCACCCCAAAGTGGATCTTCTGTGACGCTTCTCGCCTGCTGGTGCCTACTGCTCCTCGAAGAGGCTCGTGACCGAACCGTCCTCGAAGACCTCGCGCACCGCGCGGGCGATCGTCGGCGCGATCGAGAGCACCGTGATCTTGTCGAGCTCCAGCTCACCCGGCGTCGGCAGGGTGTCCGTGAACACGAACTCGCTGACCTTCGAGTTCTTCAGCCGGTCGGCTGCCGGACCCGAGAGCACCCCGTGCGTGGCCGTCACTATGACGTCCTCCGCACCGTGCGCGAACAGGGCGTCGGCAGCGGCGCAGATGGTGCCGCCCGTGTCGATCATGTCGTCGACCAGGACACAGACCCGGCCCTCGACGTTGCCCACGACCTCGTGGACGCTGACCTGGTTCGGCACGTCCTTGTCGCGGCGCTTGTGCACGATCGCCAGCGGCGCGTCCAGACGGTCGCACCAGCGGTCGGCGACCCGGACCCGGCCGGCGTCCGGCGAGACGATCGTCAGCTTCGAGCGGTCGACCTTCGCACCGACGTAGTCGGCCAGGATCGGCAGCGCGAAGAGATGGTCGACCGGTCCGTCGAAGAAGCCCTGGATCTGGTCCGTGTGCAGGTCGACGGTGAGAATCCGGTCCGCACCCGCCGTCTTCATGAGGTCCGCGATCAGACGGGCCGAGATCGGCTCACGGCCGCGGTGCTTCTTGTCCTGACGGGCGTAGCCGTAGAACGGCACGATCACCGTGATCGAACGGGCCGACGCGCGCTTCAGCGCGTCCAGCATGATCAGCTGCTCCATGATCCACTTGTTGATCGGAGCCGTGTGGCTCTGGATCAGGAAGCAGTCGGCGCCGCGGGCGGATTCCTGGAATCGGACGTAGATCTCACCGTTGGCGAAATCGAAGGCCTTCGTCGGCACGAGGCCGACACCCAGTTGGTGTGCAACCTCCTCGGCCAGCTCGGGGTGGGCGCGGCCGGAGAAGAACATCAGTTTCTTCTCGCCGGTCGTCTTGATCCCGGTCACAGCACAGTCTCCTCAGACGTGTTCCTGGCGCTGCACGCAGATGTCCCGATGTGCAACGAGCCAGCCGAAATGGGGTGAGCATCTATCACGGTACGCCGTGCGCGACGCGCCTGTTTCCGGTCAGCTTTCGCCGCCGGTCTCCTCCGCCGCGGCCTGGGCCGCCTGCGCGGCCGCGCTGCCCGGACGCTTGCGGGCCACCCAACCCTCGATATTCCTTTGCTGGCCACGGGCCACGGCCAGTGAACCGGACGGCACGTCCTTCGTGATGACCGACCCGGCCGCGGTGTAGACACCGTCCCCGACCGTGACGGGAGCCACAAACATATTGTCCGACCCGGTACGGCAGTGCGAGCCGATCGTCGTGTGGTGCTTGGCCACACCGTCGTAGTTCACGAACACGCTCGCGGCACCGATGTTGGTGTGGTCGCCGATCGTCGCGTCACCGACGTACGACAGGTGGGGGACCTTCGTGCCCTCGCCGATCGTGGCGTTCTTCATCTCCACGTACGTACCGGCCTTGGCCTTCGCGCCCAGCCGTGTGCCCGGCCGCAGATACGCGTACGGACCGACCGTCGCACCGGCGCCGACCTCGGCCCCGTCCGCGACGGTGTTGTCCACCCGCGCGCCCGCACCGACGACGGTGTCCTTCAGCCGCGAGTTCGGGCCGACCTCGGCGTCCTCCGCGAGATGCGTCGTCCCCAGCAGCTGGGTACCCGGGTGCACGATCGCGTCCCGCTCGTACGTCACGGTGACGTCGATCAGCGTCGACGCCGGGTCCACCACGGTCACGCCCGCCGTCATCGCCCGCTCCAGCAGCCGCTGGTTCAGCAGCCGGCGGGCCTCCGCGAGCTGCACCCGGTTGTTGATCCCGAGGATCTCCCGGTGGTCCCCGGCGACCGAGGCGCCGACCCGGTGCCCGGCCTCGCGCAGGATGGACAGCACATCGGTGAGGTACTCCTCGCCCTGGCTGTTGTCCGTACGGACCTTGCCGAGCGCGTCCGTGAGGAGCTGCCCGTCGAACGCGAACACCCCGGAGTTGATCTCCCGGATCGCGCGCTGGGCCTCGGTGGCGTCCTTGTGCTCGACGATCTCGGTGACCGCGCCGGTCGCCGGGTCGCGGACGATCCGGCCGTAGCCGGTCGAGTCGGGGACCTCGGCGCTCAGCACGGTGACGGCGTTGCCGTCGGCGGTGTGGGTGGCGGCGAGCGCGGTGAGCGTCCCGCCGGACAGCAGCGGGGTGTCGCCGCAGACCACGATGACGGTGCCCGCGACGGTCCCGCCCAGCTCGTCGAGCCCGACGCGCACCGCGTTCCCGGTGCCCTTCTGCTCGGCCTGGTAGGCGGTGCGCACCTGGGCGTCCGCGGCGGTGAGGTGGGCGGTGACCTGCTCACTCGCGTGGCCGACGACCACGACGAGGTGCTGGGGCGCCAGCTCGCGGGAGGCCGCGACGACATGTCCGACGAGCGAGCGCCCGGAGATCTCGTGCAGAACCTTGGGGGTCTTCGACTTCATGCGGGTGCCCTCACCCGCTGCGAGGACGACGACGGCTGCCGGGCGTTCGGAGCTCACGGATATGCCCTTCGGCTTCGGGTGGTGGACATCCGCAGGATACCGGGGGGTGTTGGACCGGACATGAGTGCGGGCCCCGACCGGTTGGTCGGGGCCCGCACGCCGAGCTCCCCCACCAGGACTTGAACCCGGACAAATAGCACCAAAAGCTACTGTGCTGCCAATTACACCATGGGGGAATAATCCCGACTTAACCGGACATTGGCCCGGGTCGCCGGATCGGCACGCAACACTATGCCGTACCAAGCCCCTTCTACGCGACGACAGATTTCGGCGCTCCCGCTCACGCGGATGACGAGGCGGGCACGGGAGGCATCGCAGGCGTTCTCGCGAACCGGTCTTCCGTGCGACGTGCTGTCCGGGTCACCCGAAAACGAGGTGCGCCCGCCCGTACGCTGGATGCCATGACCGCAACGGGGGCAGACCGGGAAGCGGCGGGACCGACCACCCGCGGCTACTGGTGGTGGGAACGGCGACGGAGTGTCGCACTGGATGTGGGGCTGGCGCTGTTCTCGGCGCTGGAGTGTGCGTTGGAAGGGGTGGAATTCGCGGGGGACACCGGGCTGCCGGTGCCTCTGGGGGTGGTTTTCGGGTTCTTCGCGGGGGCCGTGCTGCTGGTGCGCCGGCGGTGGCCGATCGCCGTGGTCCTGGTGTCGGTCGCGACGACACCGGCCGAGATGGGCTTTCTGATGGGCCTGGTCGGCCTGTACACGCTGGCCGCGTCCGACGTACCGCGGCGGATCACCGTGGTGCTGATGAGCATGTCGCTGGTGGGCACGTTCATCGTCACGTACGTACGGCTGCGCCAGGGCGTCTCGGCCAGCGCGGACTTCGGGCCGGGCGACTGGTACGTCCCGATGCTCTCCCTCTTCATGGCGGTGGGGCTCACCGCGCCGCCCGTGCTGTTCGGCCTCTACATAGGGGCCCGGCGCCGGCTGATGGAGAGCCTGCGGGAGCGGGCGGACTCGCTGGAGCGGGAGCTGTCGCTGCTCGCGGACCGCGCGGAGGAGCGGGCCGAGTGGGCGCGCACGGAGGAGCGGACCCGGATCGCCCGCGAGATGCACGATGTGGTCGCCCACCGGGTGAGCCTGATGGTGGTCCACGCCGCGGCCCTCCAGGCGGTCGCGCCCAAGGACCCCGCGAAGGCGGTACGCAACGCGGCGCTCGTCGGGGACATGGGGCGCCAGGCGCTGACCGAGTTGCGCGAGATGCTCGGGGTGCTGCGCACGGGGGAGCCGATGGTGGCGCGGGTGACCAAGGTGCCGCTCGCCTCCGTCGGCCGGGTCGCCGCGATCGCGCCGGAGGACGGACCCCGGCTGCACGAGGTCGAGACGCTGGTCGGGGAGTCCCGGGCGGCGGGGATGACGGTGGAGCTCTCGGTGGAGGGCGAGACGCGTCCGTACGCGCCCGAGGTCGAGCAGACGGCGTACCGGGTCGTGCAGGAGGCCCTGACGAACGTGCACAAGCACGCGGCCGGCGCGAAGACGTGGGTGCGGCTGGCGCACCGGGAGGCGGAGGTCGCCATGCAGGTGGAGAACGGCCCCTCGGACTCGGCCACCGCGGATGCCGGGCTGCCCAGTGGGGGCAACGGGCTCGTGGGGATGCGGGAACGGGTGCTGGGCCTGGGCGGGGTCTTCGTCTCCGGCCCGACGGACGCCGGCGGCTTCCGGGTCTCCGCGGTGCTGCCGGACGCCGACGCGGCCGGCGCCTGAGGGCACGACCCAGCCAGACACGACCTAGCCAGACACGGTCCAGCCAGGCCCGGTCCAGCCCGGCCCGTCCGGCGTTCGAGGCGGACGGGCGGACGGGGGTGCGGCGGACGGGCTCTGAGGCGGGCTCAGCCCGAGGTCAGGCGTTCCGGCTGGGTGCCCGTGACCAGGGTGGACAGGGCCTGGTCGATGTCCGGTCCGAGGTACCAGTCGCCGGTGTGGTCGATGCTGTAGACGCGCCCCTCGGTGTCGATCGCGAGCACCGCCTGCCCGTCCCCTTCCTCTCCCAGCGGGGCGACCTCGGTCTCCAGGGCGCGTCCCAGGTCCGCCAGGGTCCGGGCCAGGTGCAGGCCGCGCAGGGGGTCGATCCGTACCGCCGCCGGTGCGATCTGGCGGCCGGGCGCGGTCGCGGTGAGGTGCAGGCCGCCGAATTCGGCCCAGGCCTCGACCGCTGACGGGAAGACGGCGTGCTGGTGGCCGGCCGGCGAGGCGTGCGAGCGCAGCGCGTCGGCCCACTCCTCGGCCTGCCGGATGTCCCAGCGGCCCGGCTGCCAGCCGGCGGTGCGCAGGGCGGCGTCGACGGCGACGGGGAAGCGGGTGGAGACCTGGCGGTCGAGGTGCGCCGGGCCCGCCTGTTCGGGGAAGTCGTTTCTGTCGGCCATGGGGGCGCGGTCAGCCCTTCTCTGCGGTGGTCGCCGCTCCGGTCGTGGTGAGGTCGACGGGGCGTACGCCGAAGTGGGCGAGCATCACCGAACAGGACCGGCAGGGCGGTGCGTAGCTGCCGTGCAGGGGGTCGCCGTCCTCGCGGATGCGGCGTGCGGTGAGCCGGGCGTGCTTGAGCGCGCGGCGGGCCTCGCCGTTGGTGAGGGGCTTGCGCTGGGCCCGCTTGGAACGGCCGGACTCCGCGGCGGTGAGGTGCCGGGAGAGCAGTATCGCTTCGGGGCAGCGGCCGGTGAAGCGTTCCCGCTGGCCGCTGGTGAGGGTGTCGAGGAAGTCCTGGACGAGGTGGTGCAGTACGGGCGCCTGGTCACCCTTGCCCGCGGTGCAGGTGAGCGTCTCACCGCGTACGGACAGCGCTGCGGCCACGGCGGGCAGGATGCCGTCGCGGCGGTGGGTGAGACGGGGTGCGTGGCTGTTCTCGGTGCTGCTCCAGCTGAGTCGTGGGTCCCCGGATGTGACGGTGTGTGCAGAGTGTGCGGTGTGCATGGTGCGTTGTCCCTCCCGTGCCCGCAGCGGCCGCTGCCGAATGTGCACGCCCCCGTGTATGCGGTGACAGCCTGCCAAATGTGTCGGGTCGTGTGAAAGCTGGGTCGGGAAAACGTGTGCGCGTGTCGCCCGGGAGGGGCCTGTCCGTCGCTCATTCGGCACATCGTTGTGACGGTTCGTGACGGAAGTGGCGGGTGGCCGGTGGGGCGGGTGCCCTTCTTGCGGCACCGCATAGGCTGTGCCTGGACCGCCCCCATGGGCAGGTCGGTCCTCATCAGCCAGACGCAGCAGGGGGCAACCGCCATGACGACAGGTCGGCTCGGGCAGCAAGCCGCGCCACCGAACGGGGCCTACGCCGGGCAGCTCGTGCACTTCCCGGATCCTGTCCGGGCGTCCCGCCACCCCAGAGGTGTGCGCATGGACGGGAACGGCTGTCCGGAGTTCGCGCCGTACGCGCGCGCCGTCGCCGAGATCGCCGAGCCCCCGCAGGGCTTCGGTGTCGACGAACTGCGGCTCACGGACTACGTGTCGGCGAACGCGGCGCTGGCGGCCAGTGGCCATGAGCTGTGGGACACCATTCCGGCGGTGGCCACCCCGCACGGCTGGACCTGGCACCACGTGCCGGGCGGCCGGCGGATGGAGCTGGTCCCGGTCGAGGTGAAGGCGCTGCTGCGGCATCACGGCGGTCTCGCGACGACCGCGGTGGACCAGAACAAGCGGGGTACGCGTCCGCTCCAGGAGACCCGGCCCGCGCACTTCCGGCTCCCGAAGGGGGCCGTGGCGGTGAGCGAGCAGCAGGTCCAGGGGGTCGAGGAGGATCTCGGCTACCGGCTGCCCGGTGCCTACCGTTCGTTCCTGAAGGCGGCGGGCGGTTCGGCCCCGGTGGGCGCGGCGCTCGACGCGGAGCTCGGGCTGCTGGTCGACCAGCCGTTCTTCACGGTGCGCGACGAGGCCGCGGTGAACGACCTGGTGTACGTCAACAAGTGCCTGCGGGACCATCTGACCAAGGACTACCTGGGGGTCGGTTTCGTCCAGGGCGGCATCCTCGCGGTGAAGGTCCGGGGCCAGGGCATCGGTTCGGTCTGGTTCTGCGCGTACGACGACGCGCGGGATCAGGACGGCTGGAGCGTCCAGGAGCGGGTGGACCGGCTGCTGCTGCCGTGCGGTGCGGACTTCGATGCCTTTCTGCAGCGTCTCGCGGGTAATCCGCCGGAGCTGGAGACGGTGGCGAACCTGATGGTGGACGGTGGCTTCGCGCGCGCCGTCCCGGTGGAGGGGTGAGCGCGGTGGTGACTTTTGCGCAGGCGCAGGAGCGCGCGGACGAGTGGGTCAACGGTGACGTCGCGGCGTATCAGCACCGCGAGGTGCGGGTGCGTGAGTTCGAACTGGGTTTCGTGGTGTGGTCCGAGGACCGGGTCGACGGCCCGGTCTCGGACGGCGGCCGGCAGCGGCTGGTGATCGCCCGGGACAGCGGTGAGGCGACGTTGTGGCCCGGACTGCCGGTCGGTGAGGTGATCCGGCGGTACGAGGAGGAGTACGGTGCCCCGGATGTGGCGCCGGCCGCCCCGGAGCCGCCGCAGCGCGTCGACCTGAATCAGACGTCGTTCCTGTTGAGCCCGCCCGAGTGGCTCCAGGAGGCGGCGGACAAGCTCGGTATCCCGGACCGGCGGGCGGACCGTGCCGGGGAGCGGGTGCCGCCGCAGGCAGCCGCCCCCGCCCCCGCTGCTCCTTCCCCTCTTCCGCCGCCTTCTCCCCTTCCTTCTCCTCCTCATCCTCCTTCTCCGTCGGACGGGCCGGGTGCGTACGAGCCCACCGCGTACGAGGGGGTTCCGGCGTCCTCGCCGCAGCAGCCGGCCGGGGCCACGCCGTGGGCGGGGACCGATACCAACGCCGGTTCCGACGAGGGTGAGGTGGGGCTGCCCGCCACGGTGTTCGCGCCGCCGCTGTCGGGCGCGGACGACGAGGGCGCGCCGCCCAGGATGGTGCCGGCCGACGCGCCGACCGCGCTGATGTCCGGCGGGAGCCAGCTGCCCCGGACGGCGATCGTGCCCGGTCTCGACTCGCAGGGTCCCGGTTCGGGGGACATCTCGCAGCAGGCGACCAGCAAGGCGCCCGTCTCGCCGCGGGGTGGGCGTGGCGGGGGTTCGACGACTCCGCCGCCGCCCGGTGCCCCCGGCGTTCCGGGTGCGCAGCTGCCGCCGCCGTCGGGGCCGGGTGCGCCCGGTGCCCCCGCGGGCGGGTACATGCCGACGCAGCTCGCCCCGCAGCAGGGCCCGCCCGGCGCGCCCCAGCCGCCCGGTCCTCCCGGTCCGCCTGGTCCTCCTGGTGCGACGCCGCCGCCCGGTGGCAACGTGCACCAGGCGGCCACGATGTTCGCGGCCCCGGGCCAGGCCGGTCCGCCGGTCCCCCAGCCGCCCGGCCCGCCCGGTGTCCCGGGTGCCCCGCAGCCTCTTGGCCCGCCCGGTGCTCCGGGTGCCCCGCGGCCGCCCGGTCCGCCCGGTCCGCCCGGTCCTCCCGGTCCTCCTGGTGCGACGCCGCCTCCCGGTGTCGGTGCGCACCACGCGGCCACGATGCTCGCGGGTCCGGGGCAGGTGGGTCCGCCGGTTCCGCAGCCGCCCGGTCCGCCCGGTGTTCCGGGTGCTCCGCAGCCTCCTGGTCCGCCTGGTCCGCCTGGTCCTCCCGGTGCGACGCCGCCCGGTGTCGGTGTGCACCACGCCGCGACGATGCTCGCGGGTCCGGGGCAGGTGGGTCCGCCGGTTCCGCAGCCTCCGGGGCCGCCCGGTGCGCCGATGGGGGGCGCCCCGGGTCCGGTGCCGCCGCCCGGCCACACCCCGCCGCCCCCGGCGTACGGGTACCCGCAGGCGCCTCTCGGCCAGCCGACGGTCGGCCCCGGCTACCAGGCCGTGCTGCGCTACCGCGGCCCCGACGGCAGTGAGCAGCAGCTGATCCGCCGTTCGGCGCCCGGCACCCCGCACCCCGAGTGGCAGATGCTGCACGAGCTGCGGGCCATGAACGTGCCGCCGCAGCAGGTCATCGAGCTGCACACGGAGCTGGAGTCCTGTGAGCTGCCGGGTGGTTACTGCGCCCGGATGATCCGGGAGACCTGGCCGCAGGTGCGGATCACCAGCGTCGCCCCGTACGGCACCGATCACGCGAGCCGGCAGCAGGGTATGCAGCATCTGCTCACCCACCAGGGTGAGCTGCACCAGGTCGCGGACGGTCCGGCGCGGCCGGCGCCGGTCCGGGCGCCGCTGCCGCAGCTGCCGCCCGCGCTGCCGGTGCCGGCGGAGGCCGTCGCGGAGGAGCTGCTCCAGACGTTCGGTCCGCAGGGCGTGCTGCGTTTCGATCAGCGTGCGGTGTCCCGGCAGGGTGTGCCGGAGGTCGTGGCGCGGACCCTGGTGTGGGCGGGGCTGCCCGCCGACTTCGGGCCGTTCTTCTGGGCGCAGCCGGGGCAGCCGGTGGTGCCGACGCTGGCCGAGCTCGCCGCGCAGCGGCAGGTGCAGCCGGCGTCCGACGCGGGGTCGTACCTCGTGATGGGTTCGGACTTCGGCCGGGCGATCTGTGTGCAGTACGGGAC
The DNA here is from genome assembly GCF_044744085.1 of Streptomyces sp. NPDC087428. Taxonomy (NCBI): domain Bacteria; kingdom Bacillati; phylum Actinomycetota; class Actinomycetes; order Kitasatosporales; family Streptomycetaceae; genus Streptomyces; species Streptomyces sp. NPDC087428. Next base: position 154,572 of record NZ_JBIUXR010000006.1, on the reverse strand, counting down.
GGCGAACGTCGTGGCCGTGCCGGTGGAGGCGGGGCCCGGCGGGCAGTCGGTGCCGCCGCAGTTCGTGAACACCGGGCTGCCGGAGTTCACCCGTTCGCTGGCCCTGCTGGGCCGGATGTGGCGGCTGCGGTACGGGCTCAACCCGGAACAGGCCGGCCGCTGGACGGTCGACTTCCAGGCGCAGCTCGTCGCGCTGGACCCGGCGGCGCTCGCGTCGCCGGAGAGCTGGTGGTCGGTGCTGCTGGAGCAGATGTGGGACGGCTTGATCTGATCGTCCGGTCCGCGTCGTAGTTCTTCGGGCGTGGTGCCCTGTTCCCTGCTGGGGACGGGGCGCCACGCCTTTGGCGTCTGTGATGCCCGTCGCTTCCGTCCGGAAAGCGTCGAAAGGATTCCGACTTCTCAGCCAATTGCCGCATCCTTGGCGTATCGCTCGATGCTCGGGTCGGGTCGGAGAGTCGGAAAGAGGCGTCAAGGATGAGTTCTGCACCGGTGCCCGCGCACGGCTTCGTGGGTGTGCGCGGACGTGGTTACCGTCCGGAGCAGGTGGACCGCGTGGTGGCCGAGCTGTCCGCCGAGCGGGACGGGGCCCAGGAGCAGGTGGCGCGGCTGACGGCGCTGGTGGAGACGCTGATCGCGGAGTCGGCCCGGCTGGACGAGGCCGTCGCCGCGCTGGCGCCGCAGGACTACGCGTCGCTGGGGGAGCGGGCGCAGCAGATCCTGGCGCTCGCCGAGGGCGAGGCGGAGACCGTGCGGGGTGCCGCGCTGGAGGACGCGCGGTCCTTGCGGGACGCGGTGGACGCGTCGGCGCGGGCCTTGCGCGAGTCGGCCCGTGCGGACGCGGAGGCGATGCGGGCGGCCGCGGTGGCCCATGCGGAGCGTGTGCTGGCCGGGGCGGAGGGTTCGGCCGGTGAGGCGCTGGCCGGGGCGCGGCAGGAAGCGGGGGCGGTGCGCGAGGAGGCGGACGCCGCGATGGAGGCGACACGCAGCCGTACCGCGAGTGTGCTGGCGCATCAGGAGCAGGAGCACGCCGAGCGGTGGAAGGCGGCCGGTCAGGAGCTGGCGGACGCCGAGTCGGCGCAGTCCGCGGAGCACACGGAGCTGACCGGGCGGGCGGAGGCCGCTCTGGCCGAGGCGCGCCGGGCGCTGGCCGAGGCGGAGGAGGCGGCGCGGCACGGCCAGGAGGACGCGGAGGCGCGGGGTGCGGAGCTGGTCGCGGCGGCCCGGGTGCGTGAGGAGCGGGTGGTCCGGGAGACGGATCGGGTGCTGCGGGAGCACGAGGAGGGCCGCGAGGAGGTGCAGGCGCACATGACGCATGTGCGTCATTCGCTGGCCGCGCTCACCGGCCGGGTGACCCCGGCGGAGGACTGAGGGCCCCCGCTCAGGCCCGTCAGGGGCGCGGCCAGGGCTTCTTGGAGAGTTGCTCGATGCCGCTGTTGAAGCGTTTGAGGTAGCCGGCGAAGGTGGCGATGTCCTCCTCCGGCCAGTCGTTCATGACCTGGTCCAGGGCGCGTACGACGCGTTCGCGTTCCTGGTCGAGGAGCGCGGCGCCCCGGTCGGTGATGCGGAATTTGCGGGCCATGCCGCCGTCGGGGTCGGGGATGCGTTCGACCAGTCCGGCGCGGGTCGCCGCGGCGGTCTGCCGGTTGAGGGTGGAGGCGTCGAGGCCGAAGGCCGCGCTGAGTTCGCCGTTGGACATGGGGCCCTGGACCCGGATGCGGCTGAGCAGGATGTAGGCGCTCCGGTCCATGAGCGCGTACTTGTGCCGTCCGCCCCGGTGGTGGGCGAGGTCGTGTCGCCCGAGCAGCATCTGCTCGTACTCCACTTCGTCCGTGGGCCTGGACATGTCCGCGGCCTCCTGCTCCTGCTCCGGGGGCGGTCGTGCGTCGGTTTCCGAACGCCGGCTCATGCTCTCATGCGGCGTGCATCAGCCATGTGGTGTGTATGACACATTAGGCATGTACGATGCACATCGCTATTCGGTGCACGAGACGACCCCAAGGAGTTCCACCTCATGGATGCCCCCCAGCCGACAGCCAGAACGGGCGGTGTGGTCGCGACTCTCGCCTTCGCCGGCACCGTGGCGGCGGTCATGCAGACCCTGGTCACCCCGCTCATCGCGGAGCTGCCGAAGCTCCTCGACACGACGTCCTCCAACGCCACCTGGGTGATCACGGTCACCCTGCTGGTCTCCGCGGTGTGCGTGCCGGTCTCCGGACGGCTGGGTGACCTGCTGGGCAAGCGCCGGATGCTGCTCGTGTGCGCGGTGCCGCTGTTCGTCGGTTCCGTGGTGTGCGCCCTCGCGTCCACCGTCGTCCCCATGATCGTCGGACGCGGTCTGCAGGGCATGGGCATGGGCATGGTGCCGCTCGGCATCGCCCTGCTGCGTGACGTGGTTCCGAAGGAGAAGCTGAGCTCCTCCATCGCCCTGGTCAGCGCCTCCCTCGGTATCGGCGGCGCCCTCGGTCTGCCGATCGCCTCCGCGGTCGCCCAGTACGCGAGCTGGCGGGTGCTGTTCTGGGGCTCCGCCGTGCTGGCCCTCACCATCGCCGCACTGATCTGGTTCCTGATCCCGGACGTTCCGGCCGGCGCCAAGGGGCAGCGCTTCGACGTGCCCGGCGCCCTCGGCCTCGCCGTCGGTCTGGTCTGCCTGCTCCTCGCCGTCTCCAAGGGCGCCGAGTGGGGCTGGGCCTCCTCGACGACGATCGGCCTGTTCGCCGCCTCCGTCGTGGTGCTGATCGGCTGGGGCTTCTGGGAACTGCGCACCAAGGACCCGCTGGTCGACCTGCGCACCACGGCCCGCCCCCGGGTGCTCATCACCAACCTCGCGTCGCTCTTCGTCGGTTTCGGCATGTACGCCGGAATGCTGATCGCGCCGCAGCTGCTCCAGTTCCCCGAGGCCACCGGCTACGGCCTGGGCCAGTCGATGCTCGCGGCGGGCCTGTGGATGGCCCCCGGCGGCATCATGATGATGATCGTCTCCCCGTTCGGCGGAAAGCTCACCGACGCCCGCGGCCCGAAGTTCACGCTGATCTCCGGTGTGCTGGTCATCGCCGCCGCCTACGGCCTCGGCATCCTCCTGATGGGCTCCGCCTGGGGGCTGATGCTGTTCCTCATGGTCAGCAGCAGCGGCGTCGGCCTCGCCTACGGCGCGATGCCCGCCCTGATCATGAGCGCGGTCCCGGCGTCCGAGACGGCCGCCGCCAACGGGTTCAACACCCTCATGCGCGCGCTCGGCACCTCGATCGGCGCCGCCGTGATCGGTGCGGTCCTCTCGCAGATGACCGCGGAGATGGGTGGCTTCACCCTCACCACAGAGGCCGGGTTCCGTACCGGCCTGATGTTCGGCTGCGCCGTCGCCGTCATCGCCGCGGCGATCTCGGCGTTCATCCCGGCCGTGCGCGGGTCCGGCGCCACCGGCGAGAAGACCGACGCGCCCGCCGCACCCGAGGTCGCCGCGGCCAGGAGCTGACCCTCACACGGGTACGCCCGACCGGCCACGGTCTCCCCTCAGCGCCCCCTCAGTCTGCCGGTCCGGCGGCCGAGGGGGCGCTGTCCGGTTCCTCGGCCAGGATCGGGAAGCGGCGCGGGGCCACGAAGACCAGGACCAGCAGGGCGACGACGGCGGCCGCGGCCGCCCCGAGGTAGACCCGGTCGACGGCGGCGTCGACGGCCCGCCGCAGATAGTCCGTCGCCGCCGCGCTCAGCGCCCCCGGGTCGTCCAGGGCGTGCGAGACGGAGTCCAGATCGCCGGGCAGACCCGGGACGGGGGCGTCGGCGAGCCGGGAGGCCAGGACACCGTTGGCGACGGCGCCGAACAGCGCGGCGCCGATGCTCTGGCCCAGCTGGCGGCAGAAGAGCACGGAGGCCGTCGTCGTACCGCGTTCGGCCCAGCCGACGGTCGACTGGACGCCGACGATCAGCGGGAGCTGGAACAGCCCGAGCGCGGCGCCGAGCAGCAGCATGATCAGGGCGGGCTGCCAGGCCCGGCCCGGGTAGGGCAGCAGCGGAAAGGCGAGCAGGACCAGCAGCGCGCCGGACATCCCGATGATCGCGGTACGGCGGAAGCCGATGCGGTTGTAGACCCGGTTGGAGAACGCCGCCGACACCGGCCAGCTCAGCGTCATCACCGACAGCACGAAACCGGCGGCGATCGGCCCGAGGCCCAGCACCGACTGCGCGTACGTCGGCAGGAAGACGGTCGGCGCGACCATCAGCAGACCCATCGCGCCCAGGGCGAGGTTGACGGAGGCGATGGTGCGCCGCCGCCACACCCAGCCGGGGATGACCGGCTCCGCGGCGCGCCGTTCGATGAACACCGTCAGCGCCGCGAGCGCGGCGGTCGCCGCCAGGAGCCCGAGGGAGGGCGCCGACAGCCAGGGCCAGGCGACCCCGCCCTGGACGAGCGCGGTCAGCAGCAGGGCGCCGGTCGCGAAGACGGCGAGGGAGCCCGCCCAGTCGATCCGGGGACGGGGGGCGCCGGCCGCGCGGCGGACGCGGGACGGCTCGTGGAGGTGGCGGGCGACGAGCCAGAGGGCGACCGCCCCGATCGGCAGGTTGATCAGGAAGATCCAGCGCCAGTCCGCGTACACCGCGAACAGCCCGCCGAGCACCGGTCCGGTGACCGCCGACGTGGCCCAGACGGTGGACAGCTTCGCCTGGATCTTCGGGCGCTCCCTGAGCGGGTAGAGGTCCGCCGCGATGGTCTGGACGGTGCCCTGGAGCGCGCCGCCGCCGATCCCCTGCACGACCCGGAAGGCGATCAGCGCGGCCATGTTCCAGGCGGCGGCGCAGAGCACCGAGCCGAACAGGAAGAGGATCACGCCGGCGATCAGGACCGGCTTGCGGCCGAAGGTGTCGGAGAGCTTCCCGTACACCGGCAGGGTGACGGTCACGGCCAGCAGATAGCCGGAGAAGAGCCAGGAGAAGACGGAGAACCCGCCCAGGTCGCCGACGATCTGCGGGATCGCGGTGGAGACGATGGTGCCGTCGATGGCGGCCAGCGCCATGCAGAGCATCAGGGCCGCGACGACGGGACCGCGGCCGCGGGGTTTCGCGGGGGAGGGTGCGGGGCCGAGCCCCGACCCCGATATCGCTTCCGTACCGCCGCTCGCGCCGCTCACCAGGATTCCTTCCCCATGCACGTAATTTCGGACACTGTCTCACCTGCGGCTCTTCCGGGGCAGGGGGCAGTGACGGCGGACGCCGGGGGCGGGGCGCTCCACCCGGTGGGCGCGCCCTGGGGACCAAGCCCCTCAGAGACCCCTCCACCCGGGGGCCGAGCCCCCTAGGGGGAGCTCCTTACTTCTGTCCAGGGGCCGTTCCTCCCGGCGGAGGACGTGGCGGGTCCCGCCCTCTCCGTAGCGTGGTTCACACACTGCGATTGCGGCTGACCGCAGGGGACGGGGTGGGGAAAACCCCACCGGAAGACTGCGCTGGGCACCAGCGCGCCGGACCCCCTCCGGACAACAGACTTCAGAGCAGACAGCGACGACTCGGCGCTGCCCGACATAGGAGAGAAACCGTGACAACGGCTGTGACCATTCCCAGGCACGGGGGCACTGGAAGGCGTACGGCTGTTGCTGCGCGAGCGCGGCAGGTCGTCAAGGCATACGGGGCGGGGGAGACCCGGGTCGTCGCGCTCGACCATGTCGATGTGGACATCGCACGCGGGCAGTTCACGGCCATCATGGGCCCGTCCGGCTCCGGCAAGTCGACGCTGATGCACTGCCTGGCCGGACTGGACACCGTGACGTCCGGTCAGATCCACCTCGCCGAGACCGAGATCACCGGTCTCAAGGACAAGAAGCTGACCCAACTCCGCCGCGACCGCATCGGGTTCATCTTCCAGGCGTTCAACCTCCTGCCGACGCTCAACGCGCTGGAGAACATCACGCTGCCGATGGACATCGCCGGCCGCAAGCCGGACGCCGCCTGGCTGCGGCAGGTCGTGGAGACCGTGGGCCTCTCCGACCGGCTCAAGCACCGGCCGACCGAGCTCTCCGGCGGCCAGCAGCAGCGGGTCGCGGTCGCGCGGGCGCTCGCCGCCCGGCCCGAGATCATCTTCGGCGACGAGCCGACCGGGAACCTGGACTCGCGGGCCGGCGCCGAAGTGCTGGACTTCCTGCGCAAGTCGGTCGACGACCTGGGCCAGACCATCGTCATGGTCACCCACGACCCGGTCGCCGCCTCCTACGCGGACCGGGTGCTGTACCTCGCGGACGGGCGCATCGTCGACGAGATGCTCAACCCGACCGCGGAGCAGGTGCTGGACCGGATGAAGGACTTCGACGCACGCGGGCGGACCTCATGACCGTCTGGAAGACCTCGATGCGCAACTTCTTCGCGCACAAGGGACGCATGGCGCTCTCCGCCGTCGCCGTCCTGCTGTCGGTGGCGTTCGTCTGCGGCACGCTCGTCTTCACCGACACGATGAACACCACGTTCGACAAGCTCTTCGCCGCGACGTCGGCCGATGTCACCGTCAGCCCGAAGTCCGCGACGATCGAGGACAACCCCCAGAACGGCAAGCCCGAGTCGCTGCCCGCCTCCGTCATCGCCCAGGTCGAGAAGGCCGACGGGGTGAAGAGGGCCGAGGGCTCCATCTCCAGCATGGCCGTCACCGTCGTCGACAGCCACAACAAGAACATGGGCTCCGAGACCGGCGCCCCCACGATCGCCGGCAACTGGACGCAGAACGAACTCCGTTCGATGGAGATCACCTCCGGTCACGCACCGCGCGGTCCCACCGAGGTGATGGTCGACGCCGACACCGCGGACAAGCACCACCTGAAGCTCGGTGACGAACTGCGCACCATCGCCGTCACCGGCGACATCCGGGCCAGGATCAGCGGCATCGCCGCCTTCAAGGTCACCAACCCCGGCGCGGCGATCGTCTACCTCGACACCGCCACCGCCCAGCGGAAGCTGCTCGGCGCCCCCGACCTCTTCACCCAGATCTCCGTCACCGCCGAACCAGGCGTGGACGACACACAGTTGAAGCGGAACGTCGCCACCGCGCTCGACGGCTCGTCCGCGTACAAGCTCCAGACCCAGAAGGAGGCCGCGGACGCCAACAAGGACTCCATGGGCTCGTTCCTCGACGTCATGAAGTACGCGATGCTCGGCTTCGCCGGGATCGCCTTCCTCGTCGGCATCTTCCTCATCGTCAACACCTTCTCGATGCTGGTCGCCCAGCGCACCCGCGAGATCGGCCTGATGCGGGCCATCGGCTCCAGCCGCAAGCAGGTCAACCGGTCCGTGCTGCTGGAGGCGGTCCTCCTCGGTATCGTCGGATCGGTCCTCGGCGTCGCCGGCGGGGTCGGACTCGCCGTCGGCCTGATGAAGGTCATGGGCGCCGTGGGCATGGAGCTGTCCACCGAGGACCTCACCATCGCCTGGACGACTCCGGTGCTCGGACTCGCGCTCGGCATCATCGTGACCGTCCTCGCCGCCTACGTCCCGGCCCGCCGGGCCGGCAAGGTCTCCCCGATGGCCGCCCTGCGCGACTCCGGCACCCCGGCCGACGCCAAGTCGGGCTGGATCCGGGCCGGCCTCGGCCTGGTCCTCACCGGCGCCGGCGTGGCCGCGCTGTGGACGACGGCCCAGGCGGACAAGGCGAGCGAGGGCTCGCTCTTCCTCGGCCTGGGCGTGGTCCTCACCCTCCTCGGCTTCATCGTGATCGGCCCGCTGCTCGCCGGTGTCGTCGTGCGGGCGCTCAGCGTCGTCGTCCTGCGCCTGTTCGGCCCGGTCGGCCGGCTGGCGGAGCGCAACGCCCTGCGCAACCCGCGCCGCACCGGGGCGACCGGCGCCGCCCTGATGATCGGCCTCGCCCTGGTGGCCTGCCTCTCGGTGGTGGGCTCCTCGATGGTCGCCTCGGCCACCGACGAGCTGGACAAGTCGGTGGGGGCGGACTTCATCGTGCAGGTGGGCAGCGGCGACAGCGGGAGGCCGGTCAGCCGGCAGGCCTCCGCAGCGGTCGAGGGCGCACCCCACCTGGCCCACGTCACACATCTCAAGGAGGTGCGCGCCAAGCTGACGCTGCCGGGAGGCGGCACCGAGAAGGTGGGCCTGACCGCCGCCGATCCGACGTACGCGCAGGACCTCAGGCGCGACACGCTGTCGGGCGAGCTCTCCGCCGCCTACGGCAAGGACGCGATGTCCGTCGGTTCGAAGTTCGCGAAGCGCCACGGGATCAAGGTCGGGGACCGGCTGAAGGTCGCCTTCGAGCACGGCTCGACAGCGACGCTGAGGATCGCCGCCGTCACCTCCGACGACTCCGCCCTCGACAGCGGGGCGATGTACACGAACATCACCACGGCGGCGCGCCACGTCCCGGCCGACCGCATGCCACTGGACGCGATCGTGTTCGCGAAGGCGGCGCCGGACCAGCAGGACCAGGCGTACAAGTCGCTCAAGGCCGCAGTGGCCACGGACCCGACCATCAAGGTGTTCGACCAGACCGATTTCAAGCAGGATCTGAAGGACCAGATCGGTCAGCTGCTGAAGATTGTCTACGGGCTGCTCGCCCTGGCCATCATCGTCGCGGTGCTCGGCGTGGTGAACACCCTCGCGCTCTCGGTGGTGGAGCGCACCCGGGAGATCGGCCTCATTCGCGCCATCGGCCTTTCCCGCCGGCAACTCCGTCGCATGATCCGGCTGGAATCCGTTGTGATCGCCGTCTTCGGCGCTCTGCTCGGACTCGTCCTCGGAATGGGCTGGGGAGCGGTGGCGCACAAGCTGCTCGCGCTGGAAGGGATGAAGATCCTCGAAATCCCCTGGCCGACCATCATCGCGGTATTCGTCGGTTCGGCCTTCGTCGGACTGTTCGCGGCCCTGGTCCCGGCATTCCGGGCCGGCCGGATGAACGTCCTGAACGCCATCGCGACGGAATAGAGAAGGGCCGGCGCGGGGCCGGAAGGAGATAGAGCGCGGCCGGTGACCCGAAAGGGTCACCGGCCGCGCTCTATCTCCTGGGGAAGAATGGTGCGTCAGCGGTCCGCTACTTGAAGGACCGGACGGTGTCGTAGTAGGTCTTGGCGGTCTTGTTGCAGGCCGCCTTCAGTTTCTTGCGCTGGGACTTGGTGTAGGGGTCGGCCCAGAAAGTCCGCCCGCAGACACGATTCATGTCGTGCAGGAACGCCTTGTCGATGCGCTTCTTGTGCGAGGCCCGGAACGCCTTCGCGCCCACGGTCTTCTTGTAGTTGCGGTAGCCGAAATCATGACGCCAGCACGCGAGGTGGAAGTCGTATCCGCCGGGGATCGAGTCCGATGCCCAGGAGCATCCATCGGTCTTCCAGCTGAATTTGTACTTCGTGATGGAAGCCTTCTTGCGCGCGCCGAGCGCGCTGAACCAGCGGTCCTGGGAAGCGGTCGAGTCCCCCGTGATGGACGACATCTTCTTCAGCTTCTGTGCTTTCGTCACCTTCGCCGCGACCACGTTCCCGGTCTGCGGAGAATATGCGAGTGCGGAGGAGGCTGTCCCGAGAACAAGAGTGCCGGTGACGACTGCGGTGGAAAACGAATGACGCAAGGTGGTCAAGGTTGCGTTCCCTTCCCGTTGTTGGTGGCGGCAACCATGGCACGCGGCCGTCGGAACGGGCAACGAATTTCAAGGTGCGGCGAGCGGCCCGATGAAGTGGAGAGTCGCATTCCGTGGGCCCTGATCAGCCCTTCTCGCGGGTGGGCGAAAAAATATGCCACTTCTGGTATGCGGCGCCCCTTACTGATGACACGCTCATGTTTTGCTCAAGCAAAGAGTCGTGGGTGTGGCGCGTGGATACGCTCCTGCCACGGCCGTGCCGGGGAAGGGCGCCCGGCCGCGCACACGGACAGCAGCGGGGGGCGGGGTTGACGGGGACGGTGGGCAGCGGGCGCCGCGGGCCGGCGTTGGAGGAGCGCTTCGGCCGTGCGGTGCGCGACCGGCGCCAGGAGATCGGGATGACACAGGCCGGGCTCGCCGCACTCGCCGGGATGTCGCAGGCGGCGATATCCCGGCTGGAGCGCGGCCGGTGCCTGCCGACCCTGCACCTGCTGGAACGGGTGGCGGTGGCGCTGGACTCCGTTCTCCTCGTGGCGATCGAACCCGGCCGGGTGGTCGTCGACTTCCGGGCACGGCCCGGGTCCCGCGTGGACGGCATAAGGAGCGTGGCCGCCACGGACGGGTGAGGGGGCGCTCACCGTAGACTGGCGATTCCGGCCCCGGGGCGTTCCTCCAAACGCCCCGGGGCCGGATCGCGTCCCTGCGCCGCCCCGGATGTCCGTTGCGGAAGCGGCTGTCCGACCGGAGTCGTACGCTGGAGAACCCCGGCCCGTACGACGTGTCGGGCCCTTCGCGTTGCCCCCTGGCAGCAGCCGGCTGCCGGACCTCGCCCCTCGTTACCCGGACGGAAGCCCTTCATGAGCCTGCACGGTCTGCTGGATGTCGTCGCACGTGACCCGGCACTGTCCGAAGCGGTGAAGGCCGCCGGAGACGGCCACCGGATGCACATCGACCTGGTCGGCCCGCCCGCCGCCAGGCCCTTCGCCGTCGCGGCGCTGGCCAGGGACGCCGGGCGGACCGTGCTCGCCGTCACCGCGACCGGACGCGAGGCCGAGGACCTGGCGGCGGCGCTGCGCACGCTGCTGCCACCGGACACGGTCGCGGAGTTCCCGTCCTGGGAGACGCTGCCGCACGAGCGGCTCTCGCCCCGCTCCGACACCGTGGGCCGCCGCCTCGCCGTGCTGCGCCGCCTCGCGCACCCGAGGCAGGACGACCCGGAGACCGGGCCGGTCTCCGTCGTCGTCGCGCCGGTCCGCTCCGTGCTCCAGCCGCAGGTCAAGGGGCTCGGCGACCTGGAACCCGTGGCGCTGCGGATCGGGCAGAGCGCCGATCTCGGGGAGACGGTCGAGGCGCTCGCGGCCGCCGCGTACTCCCGGGTGGAGCTGGTCGAGAAGCGCGGCGAGTTCGCGGTGCGCGGCGGCATCCTCGACGTCTTCCCGCCGACCGAGGAGCACCCCCTTCGGGTGGAGTTCTGGGGCGACGACGTCGAGGAGATCCGTTACTTCAAGATCGCGGACCAGCGGTCCCTGGAGATCGCGGATCACGGGCTGTGGGCGCCGCCCTGCCGCGAGCTGCTGCTGACCGACGAGGTCCGCGAGCGGGCCGCCGCCCTCGCGGAGGAACACCCCGAGCTGGGCGAACTCCTCAACAAGATCGCCGAGGGCATCGCGGTGGAGGGCATGGAGTCCCTCGCACCCGTCCTCGTCGACGACATGGAGCTGCTGATCGACGTGCTGCCCCGGGGCTCGATGGCCGTGGTCTGCGACCCCGAGCGGGTCCGCACCCGGGCCGCGGACCTGGTCGCCACCAGCCAGGAGTTCCTGGAGGCGTCGTGGGCGGCCACCGCGGGCGGCGGCGTGGCCCCGATCGATGTCGGCGCGGCCTCGCTGCGGGGCATCGCGGACGTCCGCGACCGGGCCCGCGAGCTGGAGATGATGTGGTGGTCCGTCTCCCCGTTCGCCGCCGACGAGGAGCTCGACAAGGACACCCTCAAGCTCCGGATGCACGCCCCGGAGGCGTACCGCGGCGACACCGCCCGCGCGCTCGCCGACACCAAGGGCTGGCTGGCCGACGGCTGGCGCACGGTGTACGTCACCGAGGGCCAGGGCCTCGCCTCCCGGACCGTCGAGGTGCTGGGCGGCGAGGGCATCCCGGCCCGCCTCGACCAGGACCTGGCGGAGATCTCGCCGTCCCTGGTCCACGTCTCCTGCGGCGCCATCGACCACGGCTTCGTCGACGCGGAACTCAAGCTCGCCGTCCTGACCGAGACGGACCTGACCGGCCAGCGCACCGCCATCAAGGACCTGGGCCGGATGCCGGCCCGCCGCCGCAAGAGCATCGACCCGCTGACGCTGGAGACGGGCGACTACATCGTCCACGAGCAGCACGGCGTGGGCCGCTACATCGAGATGGTTCAGCGCACGGTGCAGGGCGCCACCCGCGAGTACCTCCTCGTCGAGTACGCCCCCGCCAAGCGCGGCCAGCCCGGCGACCGGCTCTACATCCCGACCGACCAGCTGGAGCAGGTCACCAAGTACGTCGGCGGCGAGGCACCCACCCTGCACCGGCTCGGCGGCGCCGACTGGACCAAGACGAAGGCGCGCGCCAAGAAGGCCGTCAAGGAGATCGCCGGCGACCTGATCAAGCTCTACGCCGCCCGGATGGCGGCCCCCGGCCATGTCTTCGGCCCGGACACGCCCTGGCAGCGCGAACTGGAGGACGCCTTCCCGCACGCGGAGACGCCCGACCAGCTCACCACCATCGCCGAGGTAAAGGAGGACATGGAGAAGTCCGTCCCCATGGACCGGCTGATCTGCGGCGACGTCGGCTACGGCAAGACGGAGATCGCGGTGCGCGCGGCCTTCAAGGCGGTCCAGGACGGCAAGCAGGTCGCCGTCCTCGTCCCCACGACCCTCCTGGTCCAGCAGCACTTCGGCACGTTCTCCGAGCGGTACGCCCAGTTCCCCGTCAACGTGCGGGCGCTGAGCCGCTTCCAGTCCGAGTCCGACTCCAAGGCGACCCTCGAAGGGCTCCGCGAGGGCTCCGTCGACCTGGTCATCGGCACCCACCGCCTCTTCTCCTCCGAGACGCGGTTCAAGGACCTGGGCCTGGTCATCGTCGACGAGGAACAGCGCTTCGGCGTCGAGCACAAGGAGCAGCTGAAGAAGCTCCGCGCCAACGTGGACGTCCTCACCATGTCCGCGACGCCCATCCCCCGTACGCTCGAAATGGCCGTCACCGGCATCCGCGAGATGTCGACGATCACCACCCCGCCCGAGGAGCGCCACCCGGTCCTCACCTTCGTCGGCCCGTACGAGGAGAAGCAGATCGGCGCGGCCATCCGCCGTGAACTGCTCCGCGAGGGCCAGGCGTTCTACATCCACAACCGCGTCGAGTCCATCGACCGCGCCGCCGCCCGGCTGCGGGAGATCGTCCCGGAGGCGCGGATCGCCACCGCCCACGGCCAGATGTCCGAACAGGCCCTGGAACAGGTGGTGGTGGACTTCTGGGAGAAGAGGTTCGACGTCCTGGTCTCGACGACGATCGTCGAGTCCGGCATCGACATCTCCAACGCCAACACCCTGATCGTGGAGCGCGGCGACAACTTCGGCCTCTCCCAGCTCCACCAGCTGCGCGGCCGCGTGGGCCGTGGCCGCGACCGCGGTTACGCCTACTTCCTCTATCCGCCGGAGAAGCCGCTCACCGAGACGGCCCACGAGCGCCTCGCCACGATCGCCCAGCACACCGAGATGGGTGCGGGCATGTACGTGGCCATGAAGGACCTGGAGATCCGCGGCGCGGGCAACCTCCTGGGCGGCGAGCAGTCCGGCCACATCGCCGGCGTCGGCTTCGACCTGTACATCCGCATGGTCGGCGAGGCGGTCGCCGGCTACCGGGCGTCCCTCGAGGGCGGCGTGGAGGAGGAACCGCCGCTGGACGTCAAGATCGAGCTCCCGGTCGACGCGCACATCCCGCACGACTACGCCCCCGGCGAGCGGCTCCGCCTCCAGGCGTACCGCTCCATGGCCTCGGCCAACTCGGAGGAGGACATCAGGGCGGTCCGCGAGGAGCTCACCGACCGCTACGGCAAGCTCCCGGAACCGGTCGAGAACCTCCTCCTGGTGGCCGGCCTGCGCATGCTGGCCCGCGCCTGCGGCGTCGGCGACATCGTCCTCCAGGGCTCGAACATCCGCTTCGCCCCGGTGGAGCTGCGCGAGTCCCAGGAACTCCGCCTGAAGCGCCTGTACCCCAAGACGGTCATCAAGCCGGCCCTCCACCAGATCCTGGTCCCGCGCCCCACGGCCGGCCGGATCGGCGGCAAGCCGGTGGTGGGCCGCGAACTCCTGGCGTGGACGGGGGAGTTCCTCACCACGATCCTGGGGTCGTAGGGAGGGGCGAAGGGGGGGAGGAGAAGGTCATGGGTGAAGTCGAGCGGGCGGGCACGTCCGCCCGGTACCTGACGCCGTCTGTCCGGGGCGGGGACGATGCCTGGGGAGCCGAGGCGGCGGCCTCCGGGCGAAGCGGCACGCAGCGGATCGTGCGGGCCGGAGAGGTGGTCGCTCCCGACCGGGTGGCCGATCTGCTCCGGCTGGAGCGGGGGAGCCACGTGGTCGAGCGCCGACGCGTCATGTATCTCGACGGTGAGGCGTGCGAGTTGACCGACACCTACTATCCGGCGGAGATCGCCCGGGGCACGGGCCTGGCCGGCACGGGAAAGATCCGGGGAGGGGCCATCCGGCTGCTGGCCGATCTGGGCTTCGCCGGTGTCCGGGCGCAGGAGCGCGTGGTGGCCCGCATGCCGTCCGGGAGCGAGCGGGCGGCGCTGTCCCTGGCGGCGGGCGAGCCGGTGCTCGAACTGACGCGGCTCACACTGGACGGGGACGACCGGCCCATTCAGGCCGACGTGATGGTGATGCTGCCGCGAGGCCAGGAGCTGCGGTACGAGATCAGGATCGCTGAGCCCGGCCGGGCCGTGTGATCCGGGACGCATCCGCGGCGAACATTGGTCATGGATGCGTCAGGGCGGGGCAGACGTCCGTAGGATTCCCGGGTTGGTTCGGCTTTCTCCCCGTCAGGACGGCTTCGAGTGATATCTCCCCGCGCTTATCGAGTGATGGTGCCCGCCCTCGGCCTGGCCGCCGTGCTGGCCCTGGCCGGCTGCGACCCCGAGCAGATCACGTCCGGTGCCGAGTCCCCGGGCACCGGCTCGAACGGTGGCGGGGGGTCGGTCACCGGATTCGGTGCCAGTCCGCTCGACAACGCCGACGGCACGAAGCCGGGCCTGGCGCCCCTGACCTCCGACGCGGACCGGGCGGCGGCCCGGAAGGTCATCGCGAAGGTGGCCACCAAGGGGCGCGGCCCCAAGACCGGGTACGAGCGGGACAAGTTCGGGTACGCGTGGAAGGACTCCGTCGACGGCATACCGCTCTCCCGCAACGGGTGCGACACCCGCAACGACCTGCTGGCCCGGGACGGGAAGAAGGTCGAGCTGCGGTCGGGGTCCGACTGTGTGGTCGTCGCCATGTCGCTCAAGGACCCGTACACCGGCTCGACCATCGAGTGGCGCAAGAAGCAGGCCACCAAGGTCCAGATCGACCACGTCATGCCGCTGTCGTACGACTGGCAGATGGGCGCCGCCCGCTGGAACGAGGCCAAGCGGCAGCAGATCGCCAACGACCCGCTCAACCTGCTCCCGGTGGACGGCCCGGCCAACAACGCCAAGCGGGACTCGGGCCCCGCGTCCTGGCTGCCGCCGTACAAGCCGGTCCGGTGCTCGTACGCGCTGCGGTTCGCCCAGGTCTCGCTGAAGTACGAACTCCCGGTCACGACAGCGGACAAGAAGGTCATGCTGGAGCTGTGCGGCGGCTGACCGAGCGAGGGATCACCCGGGCGGGGCCGTCCTGCGGGGACGCCTGCTGTGCCGAACCTGTGAAGGAACGGTGTACTGTACGGCGTCCGATTCTGTCGGGCGTCTGTGCGACCGGCCCCGGCCGATCCGAGCCGGGCCGCCCGCTTCCTCCGTAAGGAACAGCGCGTGAAATCAGGTGGGTCCTCGGCCGTCGGGCCGGATCCCTCGACGGGCTCGGCGGGCTCGACGGGCTCGGTGGTGAGGGCGGTGACGCCTCGCGTTCTGCTGGCGGCGGTGCCGGTGGTCACGCTCGGCATGCTGTCCTTCGTGCCGTCCCTCGTCGTCGCCGCGCGGCGACGACGGGCCTTCGACTGGCTGGTGTGCGCCGGGTTCGCGGCGGCCAACGCGGCCTGGGTGACCTGGGCCGTCCTCACCCCGGCGGAGACGCGGGGAGCGGAGTTCGCGGTGGATCTGCTGCTGATGCTGGTCACCACGCTCGGGGCGGCGGCGCACGCCCTGCTCGCCTGGCCGGGGCGACGCGCGGCCGGCGCCCCGGCCGCGGGTGCCGAGTGAAGACCCGGCGCACCTGGCGGGGCGGCCGGCCGGAGCCGCGCCGGCCTTCCAGGGTGCGGCAGTTGCTCGACCGCTCGGCCGGACTGCTGCGCGGGCGCCGGGGCGCATGGGCGGGAGGCGGGCTGCTGCTGGTGGTCTGCGCCGCCGTCGCCGCGTGGCTGTTCGGCGGTGACGGCGAGGCGGCGAGCCCACCGGACGCCAGGGCGCGGCAGTACCGGGACTTCGACGCGTGCCTGCTCACCGGGGAGGACGGCATCACGGCCGGGACCCCCGCCGCCGCTGTCTGGCAGGGCATGGAGCGCGCCTCCGGCGACACCCGGGTCCGGGTCACCCATGTTCCGGTCATGGGCGAGCAGTCGGCGGCGAACGCGCTGCCGCATCTGAACGGCCTCATCCAGCGGGACTGCGAAGTCGTGCTGGCTGTCGGCCCTGCCCAGACGGAGACCGTGCGGAAGGCGGCGAGCGGTCACCCCCGGGTGGAGTTCGTGGTCGTCGGGTCCGCGGCGGACGGCGGGAGCCGGGCGGCGGGCAACCTCACCGTCGTCGCCCCGGGCGACGGGCTGCCGGGCCGGGTCGCGGAAACGGTCCGACGGGCCGTCAAGAACCCTCAGCCGTAGGTGTGTCGGGGAAATGTGAGCAGTGAGATAAACATCGCATAAGTTCCCGCCCGAATAAGTAGATCTTGTGTGCGCCGTTGGGGCAATCTCGCGAGGCCATATGTAGGCCTTGTGAAGAGAAAGCGGTCCCCATGCGTGCTCGATGGCGAAGACCATCATCGTTGTTCCCCCCGGGCCCCGTCGGGCGTCGCAGGGCGAGAGGCACGGCACTCGCCGTACTCGTGTCGTTCTCGTGCATGCTCACCACCGAGACGGCGTCCGCCACGGATCAGACGCTTCCGGCGCTCTCGATGCCCCGGATGTCCCTGTCCGGTCTGTGGAAGTGGCTGGACGACTCGCCCCTGCACACCCCCGATCAGGAGAGCGGAACCGCCCGCGGCAGGAGCCACACCGCCACCGCCGGCCAGACCCGCGGCAACCTCGCGGTGGGCCACCGCGCCGGTAAGGGCAAGGGCGAACTCGACGCCTACTCCCGGACGACGGAGCGCCCCGGCACGGCCGTCACCGACCCCGCCGCGGGCAACGCCAAGAGCTTCGACGCGAAGACCAGCAAGCGGAACGCGAAGAAGTCCACCGCGACCTCCGACTACTTCGTCAACACCGACGGATCGACCACCGTCCGCCACTACGCGAGCCGGTCCAATTTCAAGGCCGACGACGGCACCTGGAAGCCGATCGACACCGATCTGACCCGGGACGGGGACGGCAGGCTCCAGCAGGCCGCCAACTCGCTCGACGTCGAGTTCGCCCCGGACGCGGCCGACCAGCAGCTCGCCTCCGTCGACTTCGGCGCGGGCCGCAGCCTCGCCTACTCGCTCCGCGGTGCGCGCAAGGCCGTCGCCGTGGTCGACGCCGACAACACGGCGACGTACGCCGACGTCCTGCCGGACACCGACCTGCTGCTCTCACCGCTCGCCGAGGGCCTCAAGGAACGACTGGTCCTGCGGTCGCCCGACGCACCCAACTCCTGGCTGTTCCCGCTCGATGCCCAGGGGCTCACCCCGCGCGTCGCGGACAACGGCGACGTCCGGTTCACCGACGGGGACGGGGAGGGGACCGCCACCATCCCCCACGCCTTCATGGAGGACTCCAGGATCGACCCCCGCTCCGGCGACGCGGCGATCTCCCGCGCGTTGAGCTACGAACTGACCACCGCGGACGGCAAGCCCGCCCTGCGCCTGACCGCCGACCGCGCGTGGCTGGACGACCCCGCCCGCGCCTACCCCGTCACCGTGGACCCGACGATCACCGCCGGCAACTCGACGTACGCGCAGAACACGATCGGTGGTGACCACTCCACCGAGAACCAGCTCAAGGTCGGCAGTTACGACTCCGGCACCAACAAGGCGAACTCCTTCCTCCAGTTCTCCTCGCTGGGCACCACGCTCAAGGGCCAGCGGGTCACCGCCGCGACGCTGAACGTGTACGCGGTCTGGTCCGCGACCTGCACCGCCGAACCGTTCTCGGTGAGCCCGGTGACGAAGTCCTGGACGCCGGCCGGTGTCACCTCCTACCCGGGCCCGGCGTACGGCGCCGCGATCGGCACCGCCACGGTCGCGCCCGGAGCCTCCTGCAGCAACAGCGCCAACAGCCTCAGCGTCGGCGTGAAGATGCCGGTCAAGCTGTCCACGGGTTGGTTCGACGGCGTCGCCACCGGCAGCGCCCAGTACGGTCTGGCCCTGACCGCGCCGACCGGCGACGGGCTGCACTGGAAGAAGTTCCACTCCGACAACAGCACCACGGCGGCCTTCCGGCCCGCCCTGGACCTGACGTACACGGCCAACAAGGCCCCCCAGATCAACGCCCAGTACCCGCCGGAGAACCACCAGTCGAACACCCTCCAGCCGGAGCTGCTGGTCTACGCGAGCGACGCCGACAAGTGGCCGATGCCGTCGCTGACGTACGCCTTCGAGGTGTACGACGCGGACAGTGACAGCACCACGCCCGTCGCCACCTCCGGGATCGTCACCAAGAGCAGCTGGAAGATACCCGCCGGCAAGCTCAAGTGGAGCAAGAACTACGCCTGGTACGTCAGCGTCACCGACGGATACGACTCGGTGATGTACTCGGCGAGCCGGTTCGCCACCGCCGTCCCCCAGCCACCGGTCACCTCCGGCCTCGCCCAGAACACCGACGGCCACGAATTCGACCCGAGCGACGCGAACTACACCACCGAGGACACCGACGCGGAGGTCGAGGTCGTCGGCCCGTCGCTGTCCGTCGAGCGCTCGTACAACAGCCGTGACCCGCGCACCGACGGGGCCTTCGGCGCCGGCTGGGCGACGGTCACCGACATGACGGCCGCCGAGGTGAAGGACGGCTCCGGCACGCTCACCAGCGTCGTGATCACCTACCCGGGCGGCGAACAGGTCGCCTTCGGCCGCAACGCCGACGGCACCTACGTACCGCCGATGGGACGGTACGCACGACTCGCGCCCGCCACGTCCGGCGGCGGATACACGCTGACCGACAAGGACTTCACCGCCTACAACTTCCAGCAGGCGGTGACGGGCCGCACCGGTACGTTCGCGATCTCCTCGATCAAGGACTACGCGGGCCGCGCGGAGACCTTCACCTACACGAGCGGCAAGCTCAGCAAGGTCACCAACACCACCTCCAACCGCTCCCTGGCCTTCGCCTGGCAGACACCGGCCGGGGCCACCGCCCCGCACGTGTCGACCGTGACCACGGACCCCGCGGAGGCCGGGAACGCGAGCACCGCCCAGGTCTGGAGCTACGGCTACACCGGTGACCAGCTCACCAAGGTCTGCCCGCCCGCCGACCCCACCAAGTGCACGGTCTACGGCTACGCCACGGGCAACCACTACCGCACCACCGTCCTGGACGCGGACCCGTTCGCGTACTGGCGGCTCGGGGAGACCGGCGGCACGGTCGCGAGTGACACGGTCGACCTCAACCAGGGCAAGTTCAACGGCCTCTACCGCAACGTGACCCTCGGCGGGACGGGCCCGCTGACCGGCTCCACGCAGAAGGCCGCCACCTTCAACGGCACCACGTCGTACGTCGAGATCCCGAGCGCCCCCGGCGCCACGCCCTCGTACACGACGGTGTCGCTGTGGTTCAGGACCACGCAGGCGGGCGGTGTCCTCTTCTACTACGGGGACAAGCCGCTCAGCGACGCCGACCCGGTCGCGAACACGAAGAAGAACACCCCCGCGGTGTACGTCGGCACGGACGGCAAGCTCCGCGGCTGCCTCGCCATGTCACCGGGGTGCATGACCACGACCGCGTCCACGGCCACCGTCACCGACGGCAAGTGGCACAACGTCGCCCTCACCGGCGCGGCCACCACCCAGACGCTCTACCTCGACGGCGCCAAGCAGGGCAGCCTCGCCGGCACCATCAACGACTGGGAGCAGCCCTACATCTCCTTCGGCGCCGGGGTGAACACCGACGGCTGGCCCGCCATGAACACCTCCGACAAGCTGGGGCACTACGCGGGCCAGCTCGCCGAGGTCGCGGTCTACACCGAGGCGCTTGACCCGTCGGTCATCACCGCGCAGTACCGGGCGGCCACCCGGTCCGCGGGACTGCTCGACAGGATCACCACGCCGAACGGCAAGACCCAGTCGGCCGTCACCTACGGCACCACGGACGACCTGGTCGTCCAGGCCACCGACGGCGACGGCGGCACCTGGAAGCTGAACCCGGCCACGGTCACCGGCTCGTCCCAGGTCTACCGCTCGGCGGTGATGGGTTCGGCACCGGCCGGCTACTGGCGCCTGGACGACACCCAGGGCGCGGCGCAGGCCGCCAACGAGCTGCACACCGGCTTCGGCACGTACAACAGCGTCACCCAGGGCGTGGCCGGACCCTTCGGGGCCGGTGACGTCACGGCGGCGCAGTTCGACGGCACCAGCTCGTACGCGGAGATCCCGTACGCGTCCTGGCACGGCAAGGGCGACCGCTCCGTCGAGCTGTGGTTCAAGACCGCCAAGCCCGGTGTGCTGGTCGCCGACCAGGCCAAGGCCGTGACCGACGCGGCCGGTGCGAGTGGTCCCATCAACCCCGTCCTGTACGTCGGTGCCGACGGGAAGCTCCGCGGGCACTGGTACAGCGCGTCCGGATCGGCCGCCACGGACTTCGGGTCCAAGGCCAAGGTCGACAACAACGCCTGGCACCACGCGGTGCTCTCCGCGACCGGCACCAAGCAGACCCTGTACGTGGACGGCGTCAAGCAGGCCGACTTCACCGGGGCGCCCAACGACCAGACGAACACCCGGACCCTCATCGGTGCGGGCTTCGCCAAGGGCTGGAACAACGCCCCGGCCGACGTCAGCTACTTCACCGGCTCCATCGCCGAGGTCGCCGTGCACGCGGGCGGTCTCACCGAGGAGCAGGTCGAGCAGCACTGGTCGGCGTACAAGGCGTCCGCGGGCGTCGCCCCGGTGCGGACGGTGAAGCTCACCGACCCCACCGAGAAGACGCTCACCTACGTGTACGACGCGGAGATGGGCAACCGTCTGCTGACCGCGATCGACACCAACGGCAAGCGGACCACCTACGGCTACGACACGGCGGGCTTCCTGCACACCGTGACCGACGCCAACGGCAACCGCTCGATCACCGGCCACGACATCCGCGGCAACACGGTCTCCCAGACCATGTGCCAGGACACGGCCGCGGGCAAGTGCGCCACCGACTACTACACGTACTACCCGGACTCGACCACGGCGTTCCCGCCGATGGACCCGCGCAACGACCTGGTGCTCACCGAGCGCGACGGCCGTTCCTCGGGCCCCACGGACAACACCTACCTGACCGGCTACGCGTACGACACGGCCGGCAACCTCACCTCGGTGACCACGCCACCGGTGCCGGGCCACCCGGCCGGGCGGACCGCCACCACCGCGTACACGACCGCCACCACCGCGGCGGCGGACGGCGGCACCGCGAAGGCGCCGGCCGGTCTGGTCGCCGAAGTGGTCACTCCGGGCGGCAGGCGGACCGGGTACTCCTACTTCGCCAACGGAGACGTCGCCGAGGTGACCGACGCCAACGGCGCCAAGGAGAGGAGCACCTACGACAACCTGGGGCGGCAGCTCACCAGGACCGAGGTGACCGACGCGCAGCCGGCCGGCCTCACCACGACCCTGACGTACGACAAGGACGACCAGGTCCTCAGCGAGACCGATCCGCCGGTCACCAACCGGGTCACCGGCGCCGTCCACACCGGACGCACGACCACGGTGTACGACCCCGACGGCAACGTCTCCTCGCAGACGGTCGCCGACCTGACCGGCGGTGACGCCTCCCGCGCCACCTCGATCACCTACGACGCGTACAACCGCATGGCGTCGAGAACGGATCCGGGCGGCGACACCACGTCGTTCGAGTACGACGTGTACGGCAACAAGGTCAAGGAGACCGACCCGGCCGGCAACGTCAACACGTACACGTTCGACGGTGAGGGCAGGCCCCTCACCACCAACCTGCTGAACTACACGGGCGACCCGGCGGACCCGTCGTCGCCCACGACCCTCGTGCAGGAGTCCCGGGCCTACGACCCGGCGGGCCGGCTCGCGTCGATCGCCGACGCGATGGGCCACGTCACGGCGTACACGTACACCGACGACGGTCTCGCCGCCTCCGTCGTGCGCAAGGACCCGGCCAACGGCCTCTCCTTCACCGAGGAGGCCAACACCTACGACGCGGCCGGCAACCTGAGCAAGCAGGTCACCAACGACGGCCAGACCGTGTCCGCTTTCACGGTGGACGCCTCCGACCGCACCACGTCGTCGGTCCTGGACCCGGGCGGGCTCGCCCGGACCACGAAGGTGAGCTACGACCCGGACGACAACGTCGTCTCGGAGAGCGACCTCGACCCGGCCAACGGCCGCACCAGCACCGAGGACACGCTCTACGACAACCTCGGCAACGTCACCGGATCCACCCTCCACGACGGCACCACCGCACCGGTGGCCCGCTGGAAGCTCGCCGAGACCGGCGGCACGTCTGCCGCCGACTCCTCCGGCGGGAACCGGACCGTGACCTTCGGCAGCGGGGTCACCCGCTCCACCGAGCACGGCGGCGCCGCGGTCTTCGACGGCACCACGAACGCCTACGGCGAGACGAAGGGCGCGGTGGTCAACACCGGCGGCTCGTTCACCGTCTCGACGTGGGTGAAGCTGAACTCCACGGCGGCCAACAACACCTTCCTGGCCCAGTCCGGGGAGACCGCCAGCGGGTTCCAGCTGTACTACTCCACGGCGTACGGCTGGACGTTCAACCGGCACAGCTCGGACATGGCGAGCCCGGTCATCGTGCGGGCCAGTTCCGGCACCGCGGCGGTGACCACGGGCACCTGGACCCACCTGACCGGTGTGTACGACAAGGAAGCGGCCCAGATCCGGCTGTACGTCAACGGCGTCCAGGCCGGCACCTCGACGGCGTTCACCACCCCCTGGGACGCCACGGGCCCGCTCCAGATCGGCCGCAGGATCCCCGGCAAGGAGAACACCAACGGCTCGCTCAGCGACATCCAGGTCTACGGCGAGGCGCTGACCGCGTCCCAGGTGACCGCGCTCAAGGGCGGCACCCTGCCGGCAGCGGGAAGCTCCGTCCGCACCAACGCCTGGAAGCTGGACCAGCGCGGCCTGCCGCTGTCCATGACCGACGACAACGGGACCACGACCGACTACGGATACGACGAGGCCGGTCAGCAGACCAGCGTCACCGAGCCCGCCGTCAGCAGCGAGACCGGGGGCGGCACTCCGGTGACCGTCCGGCCGGTGTCGATGACCGGCTACAACACGTTCGGCGAGGACACCGAGTCCTCCGACGCGCTGGGCAACGTGGTGACGACGGCGTACGACGCCGAGGGCCAGGAGTCCTCGACGACGATGCCGAACTACACCCCGCCGGGGGCGTCGGCCCCGATCACGGCCGCGACCTGGAACGAGTACAACAGGCTCGGTCAGGTCACCGCCGAGGTCGACCCGCTGGGCAAGCGCACCGAGTACGCCTACACCCAGCTCGGCGACCTGGCCTCGGTCCGGGAGCCCGGCGGCGCGACGACCCGGTACACGTACACCGCCAACGGTGACCAGCTGTCGGCCGTACGGCCCGGCGGCGCCCGCCAGGAGACCACCTGGGACTACCTCGGCCGCCCGGTCACGGACACGGACATCGTGCGCCAGCCGACCGAGCGGGCGTACACCTCCATCAACGAGTACAAGGCCCCGGGAGGTGAACTCTCCCGGACGGTCAGCCCGACCGGGGTGAGCGAGTCCTACAAGTACAACGTCCTCGGCGAGACGACGGAGGTGACCGACGCCGCGGGCGCCACCAGCCGCTTCACGTACGACATGGACGGCCGGCCGCTCACCTCGGTGGACGCGGACGGCACGAGCACCGCCAACACCTACGACGGCTACGGCCAGCTGACCGCCACGAAGGACCTGGACGCGACGGGCAAGGTGCTGCGCACCAGCAGCTCCACCTACGACCGTGCGGGCAACCCGACGTCGGTGACCGACTACCGGGGCCACACCGTCACGCTCACCAGCGACGCGACGGGCCTGATCACCAAGGCGGTCCAGCCGGTCTCGGAGACCGAGTCGATCACCACGACCTTCGGCTACGACGCGGCGGGCAACCGCACGCGCTTCACCGACGGGCGAGGCAACGCCTTCCTCACCACGTACAACGCGTGGGGCATGGCGGAGAAGGAGATCGAGCCGTCCACCCCGGCGCACCCGGACCTCGTGGACCGCACGTTCACGATGGTCTACGACGCCGCGGGCCGTCCCAAGGAGCAGCGCTCCCCGGGCGGGACCGTCGTCAGCAACGAGTACGACGACCGGAGCCGGCTGGTCCGCCAGCACGGCACGGGAGCGGAGGCGGAGACCACCGACCACACCTACACCTATGACCAGGACGACCAGATCACCTCGGTGGCGGGCGCGGGCGAGGAGAAGAACACCTTCTCCTACGACGACCGCGGTCTGCTCCTGACGGCCAACGGCCCCTCCGGCAGCTCCTCGTTCGCCTACGACGGCAACGGGGCGATGACCTCGCGCAAGGACGCGTCGGGCACGTCGACCTTCGGGTACGACACGGCGGGCCGGCTGAGGTCGGCGGTGGACGGGGCGTCGGGTACGTCGATGACGTACGGCTACGACACCGAGTCGAACGTGACGTCGATCGAGTACGGGCAGGGCAAGGGGAGGCGTGACTTCTCCTACGACTCGCTGGGCCAGCTCACCACCGACAGGCTGACCTCGCCGACGGGCAAGTCGCTGGCGTCGTTCATCTACGGCTACGACCTCAACGGCAACGAGACGTCGAAGACGACGGCCGGTGTCGCCGGGGCGGCCACGAATACGTACACCTACGACTGGGCGAACCGCCTGTCGTCCTGGAACAACGGGAGCGCGACCGAGCAGTACGGCTACGACGCGTCCGGCAACCGGACCCGGGTGGGCGGTGACACCTACACCTACGACGCCCGCAACCGGCTCAGCTCGGACGGGCAGAACACGTACACGTACACCGCGCGCGGCACGATGAGTTCGGTGACCGACGAGGGCGGTGTGCAGACGTCGGTGAAGGCGGACGCCTTCAACCGGGTGATCAGCGAGGGCGAGCGGACCTACACCTACGACGGCCTGGACCGGACGCTGAAGGCGAGTGACGGCCAGGGCGGTTCGGTGTACGACTTCGCGTACAGCGGGGCCGGCAACGACGTGGCGTCCGACGGCGGCACGGCCTACAGCCGCAACGTCGACGGTTCGCTCCTCGGCATCAAGTCGGCGACGGGCTCGGTGCTCGCGCTGACGGACATCCACGACGACGTGGTGGGCCAGTTCACCGCGGACGGCGAGGCGCTGTCCGGCTCGACGACGTACTCCCCGTTCGGGAAGGTCGAGCAGTCGACCGGCATGGTGGGCCGGCTCGGCTACCAGTCGGGGTGGACGGACCCGGAGACCGCCAAGGTCAATATGGCGGCGCGCTGGTACTCGCCGGAGACCGGCCAGTTCAACAGCCGCGACACGGTGGGCATGAACCCGCTGCCGACGTCGGTGTCCGCGAACCGTTACGCGTACGCGGACCAGAACCCGATGACGGCGACGGACCCGACCGGTCACTGGCCGAGCTTCGTCGACAAGGCGATCAAGAAGGTCAAGAAGAAGGTCAAGAAGGTCGCGAAGTCGGCCTGGAAGAAGACCAAGAAGGCCGTCAAGAAGGTCGCGAAAAAGGTCAAGGCCGCGGCGAAGAAGGTCAAGAAGGCGGTCAAGAAGGTCGTCAAGAAGGCCAAGCGCGTGGTGCGGAAGGCCGTGCACTATGTGGCCGACAGCGTCAAAAAGGTCAAGAGATATGTCAAACGCACGTACAAGCGCGTAAAGAAATACGTCCACAAGGTCGTCAAGCAGGTCAAGAAGACGGTCCACAAGGTGGCGAAGGCCGCCAAGCACGTGGCGAAGAAGGTGGTGAAGGCCGCCAAGAAGGTCGGCAGGGCCGTCAAGAAGGCGGCCAAGGCCACGGCCAACTTCGTGAAGCAGCACGCGTCGACGATCGCCGCGGTGGCGACCGGTGTGGTGGTCTTCGCGGGTTGTACGGCGGCGACCGGTGGCGTGGGTGTCATCGGCTGCGGAGCCCTGGCGGGCGCTGCGGCGAACGCGGTGGGCTACGCGATGAGTGACGGTCCCAAGTCGCTGGCCGGCTTCGTGACCGCGGTCGGCGTGGGAGCCGTGACCGGCGCCCTCGGCGGCGCGGCCGGCGGTGCGGCCTCCGGCGCGGTGGGCCGTCTGCTCGCCGGAGTCGGCGGCAAGGCGCTGAACGGTGCGGCGATGGGCGCTGCGGGCGGCGCGGCGGAAGGCGCGGTCGGTTACGGCGTCTCCTGCGTGGCCAGCGAGGAGGGGTGCAGCGTCTCCGGTGCGGCGAAGGCCTCGGCGGTGGGCGCGGCAACGGGTGGTGTGTTCGGTGCGGCGGCCGGCAGGTTCGGCCGCAAGTCGACGGCGAAGCAGGAGCCGGACGGCCAGCCGTCCTCTCCGGGTTGCCGGACCGGCGTTCCGCACAGCTTCACCGGTCTGACCGGGGTGCTGATGGCGAACGGCACGACCAAGCCCATCTCCGAGATCAAGGTCGGGGACTACGTCCTGACGGCCGAACCCGGCAAGAAGAAGAAGGAAAAGCACAAGGTCAAGGCGGTCATCGTCACCAAGACGGACCGTGACTACGTAGACGTCGTCGTGTCCACGAAGTCCGGCCCGAAGACGATCCAGACCACCAAGCACCACCAGTTCTACGAGTCCACCAAGGACGCCTGGACCCAGGCCGCCGACCTCAAGGCCGGCCAGAAACTCCAGAACGACACCGGCGGACCCACGGTGGTGATCGACGCCAAGGCCTACACCGCGCAGCGCACCACGTACGACCTCAGCATTGACGGTCTGCACACGTACTATGTGCTGGCGGGCGCTACGCCAGTCCTCGTTCACAACTGCGGTCCTGGCGTTGCAACTGAAGATGATGCAATGCTCGCTCTCGGCCGTGCGGACGAGTTGCAGGCATCCCGCAATGACTACTTCATGGCGGATGTGAAGGGCACCACGGCCGTAATTGGTGTCTTTAACTCAAAAACGAAGGCATTCACCACTCGTATCGGCATCAACGGCGGTGGCGCTATGCCTTCCGGCTGGACACTTCGACCGGGAGAAGAGTTCGTGCAGGCCGCTGGGCATGCAGAACAAGGGATTCTTAGCAGTTTGGGCCCCAATGAGCATGCCGTGTTTGGTGCAGCGTCGAGAAACTTCTGTGTCGCCATCTGTTCACCCATGCTGAATGTTCGTGGGGTGACAGTGGGTGGTGCAGGGCTACGTGGTCACGCTGCACAGAACTCACCATTCACGACCTTCTGGGCCACTGGAGACTAGAGAGACATGACGATTTCGCCAGAACTACAGGCAATTTCGAACGCTTCGGACTCTGAACTGGTGCTGATCTGTGCCGCAGCGGCGGAGCGAGGTGCTGCCTTCTGTCGAGCCCTCGGTGGATCGGAGCAGTCCGAGTGGGTCGATGCCTCGCTCGGGCTTGTCTGGGCTGCTGCTGCTGGAGATTCCACTCAGGACGAGTGTGCTGAGGCGCTGGATGAGCTGGAGATGGAATCTCAGGATGGCGAGGATGATTCCTCTCGACCTGAGTTCTATGTGGCCCAGTCCGTGGCGTTGGTCGGAAACGCTCTCGCGGTTTCATTGAGGCCGTCAGCGGCAAAGACCGAGATGGCTATCAACGCCATCAGATCGTTGCTCTCCATGCTCGACTTCAAGGTGGGAGGAGAGAATCCTGTGATCGTGAGATATGGCGACCCCACCCCGCCGGCGGGACCTCTGTTTCAAATGGAGATCGGTGCAGAGCGTGAAGTAATTGACCTTCTAGCTCGCGAGGCAGCAGCTTCTAGTCAAGGTGCGCCTAGCGGCTCATCTGTGAATCAAATCCAGGCATCATCGACGGAATTCGGCGCGAGGCTGGCACCTTCCATCGAGGAGGTTGCCGCGCTTAGCAACTGGGAATTCTAGTGGTGCGCTGAACCGTCAAAGCCCCGCCAGCAAGGACGCTGGCGGGGCTTTGACGGCAACGGTGACGGCAACGTCAGCGGACGACTCCTGCGGCGGGTGGGTCACCAGGGCCGTCGTTGTCCGTGCGGAGTGCGTCGTTGAGAGTGTCGATGGCTTGGCGTTGGAGACGGAGCCTTACGTGGGCGTAGACGCCGGCGGTAACGCCGATGTGGGCGTGGCCGAGCAGTTCCTTGATCACGACGAGTTCGACGCCTTGCTCCAGGAGCAGAGTGGCGGAGGTCGTGGAAGCGGATGCGGCGAAGGCCGGCCCTGCGGAGGATCGTGGTGAAGGTGCGGGTGAGGTTGGTCGGGTCGATCGGTCTGCCCTGCACTGTGGTGAACACGTGCGCGTCGTGCTGCCACGTGGCGCCCGCGGCCTCTCGCTCGCGCTCCTGCTGTTCGTGGTGGAGCTTCAGCGACTGGACGCAGCGGGTGGGGAGGCCGATGCGGCGCTCGGAGGCGCGCGTTTTGGTGGGTAGCGTGGTGAGCCCGCCGGTGCTGGTGCGCTGGAGTGTGCGGCGGATGGCGGCCGTGCCCGCGTCGAGGTCGAGGTCTTCCCAGTGGAGGCCGAGGAGTTCGCCCTTCCGGAGTCCGGTGTGGAGAGCGAGTTCGAACAGTGCGTGCAGCCGGTGTCCGCGCGTAGTCGAGAGGAACTGGCGGGCTTCGTCGGCGGTGAGTGGTTCGAAGCGGCGGGGCCGCGGGGTGCCGGTGCGGACGTTGCGGGCGACGTTGCGCGGGATCTCCTCCTCACGCACGGCGTGCTCCAGGGCGGACTTGAGCACAGAGTGTACGTAGGCCAGGGTCAGCGGTGAGAGTCGCTTGGAGCAGCACTTCCCGGCGGCGCAGCAGGAGGGCTCATCCCGGGCCCTGTCGAGGCCGCGGACGCAGCATTGGCAGGCGGTTCGGAGCTGGTTGAGCCAGGTGCGGACGTCCTTGGCGGTGAGCTTGGCGAGCTTGTTCCGTATTCGGCGCGGTGGGTGTCCGCGATGCGCCGGGCCGCGTCCAGCAGGGCGGCCGGAAGGGCGGGGCCGGAAGCGGGTCGGCCCGTCGTGGTGACGGCGACCGGCGGAGCGGCGGCCGGAGCCGGAGCGGGTTCCAGCTCCTCGATCAGGGAGGCGGCGATGTCCGGGGCGGGCATCGGGGGTGCCGGTTCGGGTGATGGTGCGAGGTCGGGCACCGGATCGGTGGCGAGGGTGGCGGCGGTGGCCTCCAGGCGCGGGGTGGGACGGGTGTGGGTGTGGAACTGGGCGAGGAAGGCGGGGCCGACGTGGCCCCAGCCGAGGAGCAGGAGCGGGGCGACGGTGAGGGACCCCTCCCGCTCAGGCCCCGATCCTGCCGAAGTCCCGGCACGCCAGGTCGTGGGGTAGCCCCCGTGGGTGGGTGTCTGCCGGATCGCCCCCGGGTGATGTGCTGGCCGGGCGTACCGTGGAGTGGGAGGTGGTGAGTTGATGATTTCGGAGCTGGCCGACAACGTCCGCAGGTACCGGCGTCGCGCGGGGATGAGCCAGGAGGAACTGGCCCACGCCGCAGGCGTCTCGCCGGGCACGGTACGCAAGGCCGAGCAGGGCGGCACTCTCCGCATGGAGACCCTGCACACGCTCGCCCGAGCCTTGGGGGTGACCACAGCCGTGTTGATGGCGTCCGATGCCCCGGAGCCCGTCGGCCGGACCGAAGAGCCGAACCGCGTCAACCTGATCCAGCTCCGCGCCGCCCTCACCCCGGCCGTCGGGCTCGTGGAGCAGGAGGCCGAAGCCGTGGGCGAGGAGCCGAACCTGCGCACCTTCCGGCAGACGCTGCAAGACGCACGGGTGCTGTACTTCTCCGACAGCTACAAGAGCGTCGCGGCTCAACTGCCGGTCCTGCTGCATGATGCCGCACAGGCCGTCGCATACTACGACGCCGGGGACGAGCACCGGCAGGCTCTGCTGGCCCGTGCCGAGGCGCTGCGTCTGGCCGGCACCTACCTCACCCAGGTACGGCAGTACGACATCGCGTACGCCGCCCTGCGCGGCGCCATCATGGACGCCCGTCAGGCCGGAGACATGCTCGCGGCGGGCTCGGGTGTCGGCTGCATGTGCTGGTTGCTGGTGCGGCAGGGCCGCTTGGACGAGGCGGAACAGGTCGCTGCCCAGAGCATGGAAGCGGTGGAGCCGAAGATCACCGGGGCCGAGCCGGACCACTACGCGGTGTGGGGCGGCCTGGCGATGGAGGCCGCCGCCGCAGCCGCGAGGAACAACCGTCCCGACGAGGCGAAGGCGTACCGTCAGGCCGCCCGCGTCGCGGCAACCGCTGTCGGGACGGCACATCGCAACGTCTCCCGGCACTGGTCCGTCTTCGGGCCGGTCACCGTCGCGGTCAAAGCACTCGAAGACTCGCTGGTCATCGGCGACGCCCGCGCCGTGGTGCGCAAGGCAGGCGAGCAGGAGGAGTTGTCGCCCAAGGCGTGGAAACGCCTGGGCAGGCCCAGCACCAACGACGGGAACCGCTTCACCCTCGATGTGGCGCGCGCCCACACCCGGACCGGCGACCTGTCGGCCGCCATGGAGGAGTTGACCCGCGCCAGGGAAGCCGCCCCGCAGTGGCTGCGGCACCAGAACGGGGCCGCCGAGACCATGCAGGAGATCCTGGGCAAGCGCAAGCGCACCCTCACGATGGAGATGCGCGAAATGGCCGACTACCTGGGCGTCGTCGGGTAGCTGCCACACAGCGTGGCAGTTCGTGAACCAAGAGTCGCGAACTGTCATGGCTCCCACCTGGGGTGACAGTCAGTCAGTGCCTACGGTCGGTGTGACCACCATCAGTGACCCAGGCCGGGGGTGCCCAGTGAGCCAGCCCAGGAGCGATGCCGACCGCATGCGTCGCAGAGACCTGTACGACGCCGCGTCGGGTGGGGGAGGCCCCCGCTTACTGCCGTGGACCAGCCCGGAGGGGAAGCCCTGCTACCTGAGCAGCGACGGCCGGGGCTACCTCTCCACCCTCGCCGACAGAATCGAGACGGTACAGCTCGGCATGGGCCAGGAGCTGCTGGAGCACGCCTGAGAAGCCACGGCTCCCGGAGTGCCAACTCTGTCGGCCACCGAATACTGTTGGCTGGCCCGCCGGTTGACCGAGGCCCTGGCAGACGCGCTCCGAGTAGCCGACTCGCGCGGGCAGCGCCTCCCGGACCCGGAAGAGGGAGAGGCGGACGAGGGTGCCTGACTCTGCGGACACCGACGCACAGGTCCGCGATGCCGCACGGGGGCGCTATCGCTTCCGCGAGTACCACGTGACCGCCGTCTCCGACCCCCTGGCACTGCCGGCCTTCACGGCGCTCTGCGTCACCGGCGAGGAGCGCAACTGCGGTGCTACATCCGGGTGGAAGCGCCGTCCGATCACCGTCTTCACACGGCTCAGAGTCCAGCGCTGGTCCTCCCAGCCGTGCGCGGCCGGCCCCTTGGCCAGCTCGGACTCCAGCTGCGCGAACTGCTTCTCACTCAGTCTCGGCAGCGACGCGGGCCCCTGCGACCTCAAGGATCGCGGGCCGCCCTCGGCCCACGTGTGACGCCACCGCTGCACCGATCGGACACTGACCCGCAGATCCCTGGCGATCGCCGTACTGCCCTCGCCCCGAGCGAACCGCTCAGCTGCCTGGAGCCGTAACTCCTGGCGCTTGCACTGCCGTTCAGCAGTCAACCCGCCACCCTGTGGATACCTCATCCTCTCGTGACACCGCAGGCAGACACCCCTCGTCAGCCCCTATGACTTCACGAGTTCAATCTCAGTAGGAGTAGGCGAGGACGACTCTTTCGGGGCGTTTTCAGGGCGCTGGGCAGGGAGTTTCAGTCGCCGGTTGTGGCTTCTCCCGGCGAGCAGTCGGTTGGTCCCGGCACTCCGATGACGTAGGTGCCCTTTGCGGGCAGGGTGGCGACGAGTTCACGCTTTCGTAGTTCCGAGATGGCGCGGCGCACGGTTCCGATGCTCACGCTGTACAGCTCGGTCATGGCTCGCTCGCCGGGCAGCGCGGCGCCTCGTGGCAGTCTGCCGGACGACGCCAAGGTGGGTGTGCTGGCGAGCGGGCGGCCCGGCCGGGTCTGCCCCAGACAGGGGCCGAACTGTGTCGGTGTGGTCGGCGGCGATCCCACCAAGGGACAGGACCGCGGTGGGCAATGGGACGGCGGTCACTATCCCGAGAGTTGGTCGAACCGGAAATTCCCGGCCAACGTGACTCGTGAGCAGGTGCTCGATAATTCCCATACGGATGTACGACTCGAATGCGTTCCGTGCAACCGTGGCGCAGGAAACAGAGAGGACGGGTAGTAAAGAAGATGGCTGTTCTGATCGACCATCTCGAATCACGTCTGGGTCGACTCGTCGGGGCATGGTCGGTCAGGGACGGCGCTCCGGAGGGCGCCGCAGAGGTGGGGTACTTCACCGGCGGCGTCCTCGACGGAGTCCAGGCCTACGCCACCACCACCCTGCACCGGACGCACCTGGTCTCGCCCACCACGGGTGATCCCCAGCATCTGGAACTGCTCGGCTGCAACCGCCCCATCGCCGGGGACGAGTACGGTCCTTTTCCCGGAGTGTTGGAATGGGCGGCGGAGCGTCTGGTGACGTCCGGAACGGCGGTGCTGCGGGGGGACGTCGTGCCCCTGCCGATGCCGCTGTGTCCGGGCGGAACGCTGACGCACCTCTACGCGGCGATGCCGGTCTACTTTGACGACGGCTTCTTCTCCGTCGATCTGGAAAACGGGACGCATGTCTCCGTGGTGTGGCTGGTGCCGATCCACGGCGTCGAGGCGAATTACGTCACGAAGAACGGATGGCCTGCCTTCGAGGAGGAATTGACCAAGCAGGATCCTGACCTGTTCGACCTCGACCGTCCGCCAATGAGTCTGTAGCCCCGGCAGCGGGATGAGCGCGGGCCTCCGGCACACTCCGGGGGCCCGCGTTCGTATCCAAGCAACCACGCGGGGGCCGCCGGGGTCTCCCAGGAGCTGCGTCGATCGTCCTTGAAATCCTGGAAAGCCTCAACGGAAACCAAGGGGAGTCGGCCGGGCAGCTTCCGCCCGTAGCCCGGGGCGCGGTCGCGCCACTGGTGCTGCACCGGGCCCAAGGGGAAGACGCGGACGCCCGGCTGGAGCCCCCAGCCGGGCTTTTCGCGCGGCGGCGTCGGCCCGAGGCCGTGCCCCCTACCCCCCGGCCGGCGCGGTCCGGAGGCTCTGTGCGGTGTGGCCCGCCGCCGCCTCCCTGATCGCCGCTTCCCTGATCGCCGTCACCGCGTCGGCGGTCCGGCGCGGCGAAGCCCGGACCTTGCGGCTGAACTCGACGTGCAGGAAGGGGAGTTCGGCCGCCGCCGCGGCCCGGCCCTGGACGTTCGTGCGGCCCTCCAGGGAGCAGCGGCGTATCCAGACCCGGCAGACCTCGAAGCCCTCCCGCCGCAGTGCCGTCGCCAGCCCCTCGCCCCAGGCGCGGCCGTGGTCGCCCTTCCCGGTGGAGACGATCACGTCGTAGTCCGGTTCGGTGGAGTCGGCGTAGCCGTGGAGCTGGATGCCGGGCAGCCGGCGGGTGACCAGCTCGGCGCAGACCGCGTGGAAGACGGTGTCCCGGCGGTGGGCGACATCCGCCGCGTCACCCTCGCCCGCTCTGCGGTTCGCGCCCGCCAGGACCATGACCCCGCCCGGCGTGGCCCGCCAGGCGCCCACGCCCAGCTTCTCGCTGTCGGCGTCGGCGACCGGGTGCGGGACCTGGACCGACCAGGTCGGGGTGGGGCGGGACAGGTCGATGTACACGCGTCCCCAGCCCCGGGCGGATTCCCGGGCCCGGTCGGAGATCTCGGCGAAGGGCCGGCCGGTGGCCGTGTCCGTGAACGTGGCCACCCCGAAGTCGACCTCGGCGAGGCGCCGTGCGGCGTCCTTGTGGCGGCCCTCCAGGTAGAGGCCGACGCCGTCGGCGACGGTGCGGCGGTCCAGGGCCGTCGGCGGGTGGAAGCCGCTGCGGCTGATCGTGTCCCGGGTGTACGCGTCGATCCGGGCTGCCAGGTCGACGCCGTCACGGGGCCGGGCACGCTGCGGCCGGTCCCCGTCGGAACCCCCTCCACCGGGGGAGGTGACGAGCACCACAACAGCCGCTACGACGGCTGTGACCAGCAATGTTGCAGAGATCGCCGAGTTTTTGGCCCATTTGCTCGTCATATTCAAGTAAAAATACATGGGTGACCCGACGTCCTTATGTTCCCTTCACCTCTCGCGCCGCCCTGGTGGGGCTCCTCGCGCTGGCCCTCACCGGCTGCTCCCTCCTGGGCAGTGACACCGAGTCCGACGGGGGCGGTCCGGCCAAGGGCGGAGGGCCGTCGTTCACCGTCGCCGCGGCCGGCGACATCCTGATCCACCCGCCGCTGATCGAGCAGGCCCGCAAGGACGCGAAGGCCGAGGGGAAGCAGGGACTGGACTTCCACCGGCTCATGGCCGGGGTGCAGCCCGTCATCTCCCGTGCCGATCTGGCGATCTGCCACTTCGAGCCGGTGGTGGGCAAGCCGAACGGACCGTTCCGCAGCTTCCCCGACTTCCTGGTGCCGCCGCAGATCACCACGGCGGTGAAGCAGATCGGCTACGACACCTGCTCGACCGCGTCGAACCACACGCTCGACCACGGCCGGTCCGGAGTGAAGCGCACCCTCGACGCCCTCGACAAGGCCGGGCTGAAGCACACCGGCTCGGCGCGCAGCAAGGCCGAGGCCGACAAGCCGCTGATCATGGACGTCAAGGGCGTCAAGGTGGCGCAGCTCTCGTACGCCTTCGGCTTCAACGGGCGCGAGGTCCCGGCCGGCACGCCCTGGGTCGTCAACCAGAACGACTTCGCCCGGATCAAGGAAGCCGAGAAGGGTGCCCGCGCGGCCGGCGCCGATGTGGTCATCCTGAGCATCCACTGGGGGCGCGAGCACCACCCGGAGCCCAGCTCGGGGCAGATCAAGCTGGCGCGCAGGATCGCCCGGGAGACCGGCATCAACCTGGTCATCGGCCATCACGCCCATGTCGTGCAGCCGATGGAGAAGGTCGACGGGACCTGGATCGCGTACGGGCTGGGCAATCAGGTCGCCCGGCACGAGGTGCCGTCCGGACTGACCGAGGAAGGCATCATCGGCTGGTTCGAGTTCCGCAAGCGCGGCGGGTCGTGGGACGTGCAGGCGCGGTACGTGCCGACGCTCGTCTCCATTCCGCCCGAGGCGGACGCGGCGAACCCGGCGCCGTCCGACGCGGTGCAGGACCACCGGCTCATCGATGTGGCCGCGGCGCTGCGCGACGACAAGAAGCTGACGCCGGAGGAACGCGCCCGCTACCGGCTGGCGTTCGAGCGCACCCAGGGCACGATGCTCAACCGCGGAGCGGCGCAGGACGGCCTGAAACCGCTGGAGGACCTGCCCGGCTGACGGTGAGCCAGTACGGGCCGTCAACGCGGAGCGTCATCGCGGTCGGTGGGGGCGCTCGGGGTGAACACGGTGAGTGGTGGCGGCCGGTGACGGGGTCGGTGATGGCGGTCGGATGAACACGGGATGTCGGCCGGGTTCATCCCACCGCCCCAGTGGCCTGATCCGAGTGGTCTGCGTCACAACTGCTCGTTCGACTACAACCGTTCGGAATGCGAACGAGTCATGATCTTCCGTGTAGGCGTTCGATTCCTTGGGTATGCCGACGCGCCCCGAAGACTCGAAAAGACCTGAAAGAGACAGAAGCCGCAGAAGTTCCGCACTGCGCGAAAGTTCCGCTCGCTCCCGCAGGATCGACCACTCCTGCCGTGCGCCGACCGCTCCCGCAGTGCCGCAGTACCAGAAAACGCAAGAAGTTCCAGAAGGGAAGCACCATGGCCGCCTCGCCTGTGAAGCGGCGACACAAGGTCCGCCGCCGGGCCGATATGTCGCTGCTGGGTGGTATACGACCGCCCATCGCGGTCCTCTCGGCCCTGCTGCTCTCGCTGGCCGCCATCACCGCGCTCGGACTGGGCCGCACGGTGCAGGACCGCGTACCCGAGGCGGTACTGACCTCCCAGCAGGAGTTCGCCGAGGACGGCGCCATCGCCCTGCGCGCCTCCATCGACGAGAGCTTCACCGACCTGGGGCGGACCGCCGGCCTCTTCAACGCCGCGGACCAGGTCTCTCCCGACGCGGTGCTCGACAAGATCAGCAGCGTCTACCAGAAGTGGACCGGCACAGCCGTCGTCGAGATCTCCTCCGGCAAGCTGCTCGCCGCCCGCGGCGAGAACGTCCCCCTCACCGCGATCGACACCTCCAAGCTCAGCGGCAAGGACGCGCTCGGCCCCCGCATGGTGAAGCTGGCCAACGGGGAGACCCGGCTGCTCTCCTTCGCACTGCTCTCCTGGCCCGGCGCACCGCAGCAACTCCTCGTCGCCTCCAGCAACCTGCGCTTCCCCGGCATCAGCCTGGGCCAGTTCCGCTCCATCGCCGTCATCGACGCGGACGCAGCCATCCTCTCCAGCGACGGCATCCCGCAGCCCGAGCAACTGCTCACCGACACCCAGCGCGCCGACGCCAAACGCGCCGACAAGCAGCTGAAGAGCTTCGCGAAGACCGCCTCCGTCAAGGTCCGCCGGCACCCGCTGTCCGCCAAGGAGCCCGGCTCCGGCGGCTTCCCCGGCGTCAGCGGCAGCCTGCTCGGCAGCGTGCACGCGGGCGACCGCAACGTCGCCGGCTACGCCTCCCTCGCCGGCCCCCAGCCCGGCGAACCCACCGTCGCCACCGGACTCGGCCTCAGCGTCGTCGCCATGGTCCCGGTGGCCGAGAATCCCACCGCCGTCGCCGGACCGTTCTTCGGCCTGGTGGCCGCGGGCTGCCTGGTCGTCGTCGGCGCACTCGCCGTCGCACTGCTCCTGGGCACCGTCCAACGGCCGCTGATCCGCCTCTTCCTGGAGAGCCGCCGGCTCACCCGCGGCGACCTCACCCGACCCGTCAGCACCCCCTCGTACGGTGAGGCGGCCCGGATCGGGAACTCCCTGGAACGGCTGCGCCGTCAGCTGCTCGGCGAGCCCCGGTCCGCCGAGCCGCCCCGCCGCGGCCGGTTCGGCACCCGCGGACTCCTCGTCGTCTGCGGAGTCCTCGTCCTCGCCTGGTGCGCCCCGATGCTGCTGCTCCTCAACCGGGCCGACGCCACCGCCGTCGTACCGCAGCAACTCGTCAACGACCAGCGCGAGCGCACCGACACCCTCACCGACCGGGTGCGCCGGGCCCTCAACGAGGGACAGGCCGACCTCCTGTCCGTGGCCACACTGATCGGCGCCGACACCTCACCCACCGACATGCGCACCGTCCTGGACCGCACCCGTCAGGAGCACGACCGCTACCAGTCGCTGTACGTCCTCGACGCCTCCGGGAAGGTCGCCGCACACGCCGGCGACACCCCGCACCAGCCGTCCGGCAAGGCATCCTCCGGCCAGCTGATCCGGGTGCTCAACGACTCCGGCAAGAAGCCGGTCATCGTCGCCCAGGCCCAGATACCCGGCCGCGACGGCGCCACCGTCGTCGGCGAGTTCCGCATCGAGTTCGTCAACGCCCTGCTCAAGCGGCCCGGCCTCGGCCAGGTCAACATCGTCGACGACAAACAGCGGATCATCGGCGGCAACTCCGGCTACCGCGCCTTCCAGGAGCTGTCCGGCGAACGCCTGCGGACCCTCGTGGCCGGCACCAACCAGAAGACCGGTGTGAGCACCCACCCCAGCGGCATCCTGTACCGCGACGGCGGCAAGGTGCAGATCGCCGCGGCCGCGCCCTTCGTCGGCGGCGGGGCGGCGAAGTCCCTCGGCTGGACCGTGGTCAGCCGACAGCCCGCAAGCTCCCTCGCCATCCCCGAATACCGCCGGCAGAACCTCACGGTGCTCGCCGGACTGCTGGGAATGGCCGCGGCCATCGCCTGCCTGGGCTGGCTGCACATCGTCGTCGTACGCCCGCTGCGCGCCCTCGCCGACCAGGCGGAGGCGCTCGCCGGCGGCGACCGGCGCACCGTCCTCTATCCGCGCCACCACGACGAGGTCGGCGCCGTCACCCGCTCCCTGGAACTGCTGCGCCAGCAGCTCCCGGCGCAGCAGAAGCGCGAGACCGCGCCGACGGCGCCCACGACCTACGCCGAAAGGACCTGACCGGCCGTGCTGTTCCTTTACACCGTGCTGGTGGTGTGCTGCGCGATCCTGCTGACAGCGGGCATCGTCGAGCAGCGACGCCACTTCATCAACCTGGAGCGAATACCCGCCCGGGTCCTGGTGAACGGCATCCGCGGTAAGTCCTCCATCACCCGGCTCTGCGCGGGCGCCCTGCGCGGCGGCGATCTGGTGACCGTCGCCAAGACCACCGGCACGGCCGCCCGGTTCATCCACCCGGACGCCACTGAGGAACCCGTCTACCGCAAATTCGGCCTGGCCAACGTCGTCGAACAGATCGGCATCGTGCGCCGCGCCGCCTCGTACGAGCCCCAGGCCCTGGTCATCGAGTGCATGGCGGTGATGCCGGCGCTCCAGGAGATCAACCAGTCCAAGCTGATCCGCTCCACGATCGGCGTGCTCTGCAACGTGCGCGAGGACCATCTGGCCGAGATGGGCCCCACCCTCGACGACGTGGCGCGCTCGCTCTGCCGCTCCATGCCGGAGGGCGGCATCTGCGTGACCGCGGAGGTCGACCGGTTCGCGATCCTCCAGGAGGAGGCCGACGCCCGCGACTGCGAGCTCATCTACGCCGACCCCGAGACCGTGAGCGACGAGGAGCTGCGCGGCTTCAGCTGGTTCACCTTCAAGGAGAACGTGGCGATCGCCCTGAAGGTCGCCGAACTGCTCGGCGTGGAACGGGAGACCGCGCTGAAGGGCATGTACGACGCCCCGCCGGACCCGGGCGTCCTCTCCGTCGAGAGGTACGTGACACCGGACGGCAAGAAGCTCCGGTTCGCCAACGTCTTCGCCGCCAACGACCCCGAGTCGACCCTGATGAACGTCAACCAGCTGCTGGACCTGGGCGCCGTCCACCGCCCGCTGAACGTCGTCATCAACTGCCGCCCCGACCGCGTCGAACGCAACGGCCAGATGGGCGAGATCATCCCCGACCTCCAGCCCGACAAGGTCTTCGTCATCGGCCACCCCGCCAAGAGCGCCATCGACGCGATCCCCGCCGAATGGCGCGACCGCGCGGTGGACCTCGGCGGCGACCGGCGCGATCCGGAGGAGTTCATGCGCGAGCTGCTCGGCGGCCTCGGGCCCGACTCGTCACTGATCGCCATCGGCAACATCCACGGCCAGGGCGAACTCCTGCTGGAGCACCTCAGCGAACTCCCGCCCGACGAGACCCCCGACGAGCTGCTCGACCCGGCCCCGGACGAGCCGGCCCAGGAGACCCCGGACGAGCAGGAAACGGCGGTCCCGGACGAGCAGCCGGCCCCGCACGCCCCGCAGCACATCCGCCACGACGAGACGCTGCCGCTCCAGCAGTACCGGCCGCACCTCGACCCGTACGCGCCCTACCCGGAGGCGTACGAGACCCGCTACCAGCCGCACCCCACGGTCCAGACCCTGGCCCAGGCCCAGGCACCGGTCCAGACCCCGGCACAGACCCCGGCACCGGTGCCGGCCCAGCCCCGGCAGCGCGGCATGTTCGAGCCCGCGCTGCCCCCGGACAGCCGGCCCCCGGACCACCGGCAGGAGCCGGAAGACCCGCACCAGCAGCCGTACCGGCACGGGCAGCAGCCCACGGGACAGCAGGGCCCGCACCCGGACCCGTACCCGCCGCAGGACCCCTACCAGCAGAGCCGGCAGAACAGCGCAGGAGACCCCCGTTGATCCCCACCGTCCTGACGCCCGAGATCGCCGCCATCGGTATCGCGCTCGGCCTGATGTTCTCCCTGGTCTGCTACCTGACGACCAACCTCTCACCCGGCGGCATGATCACCCCCGGCTGGCTCGCACTGACCCTCGTCGAGGACCTCCAGCGCGCCGCCATGGTGGTCGGCGTCACCGTCCTCACCTACGTCTCCGTGCTGCTGCTCCAGAAGGTCGTCATCCTCTACGGGAAGCGGCTGTTCTCCGCGGTGGTGCTGACCGGGGTCATCCTCCAGGCGACGGTGATGATTGTGCTCCAGGTGGAGTTCCCGCTGATGTACGCCAACCAGACTCTCGGCTTCATCGTCCCGGGACTCATCGCCTACCAGCTGGTCCGCCAGCCGAAGGGCGCGACGCTGCTGGCCACCGGCTCGGTCTCGCTCCTCGCCTACGTCGTCCTGACCGCCGGCATCCTGCTCGGCGCCCTTCCGTCTGCCTGAGGTGATCTCATGACCGCTCCCCGTACCAAGCAGTCCAAGCGCCCCCGTCAGATCCTGCACGGCGTCACAGTGGTGGCGCTGCTCGCGGGCAGCGCGTACTTCACCGTCGAGCTCCGCAAGGACGAACAGGCGAAGGCGCCCGCCGTCCAGGCCATCACGGACAAGCCGGCGGGAGCCGAGCTGAAGTCCGGCGAGCAGACCTGGGAACGGCTGAACACACCCGCCCGCACGGTCCTGCGCGACGCCGGCGGCAAGGTGCTCGCCACCTTCACCGACCACGCCCGCACCGCCACACTCACCGGCCCCTCCCGTACCTTCGCGGAACCCACCAGCACCAAGTCCCGGGTCATCACCGAGAACTGGGTGCGGCTGATGCCGGAGAAGTGGAAGAAGGGCGCCGAGAAGCAGCAGTGGTTCAAGGACTGGTTCAAGACCTACTACGGCAGCGAGGAGGACGACCTGTTCGCCTTCGCCTTCCAGTACATCGAGGGAGCGCCGGTCAAGAAGGACGACGAAGGAGTCTCCTACGCCGGGGACGCCCAGTTCGGACCCCTCAACCCGGTCGGCAGCGAGGGCAACGACCTGCGCCTGGAGGAGTCGGACTTCTTCGACTACCTCGGCATCCCGTACACCTTCCGCAACGGCGTCACCCGCCAGCCGGCGAAGGTCCGCTACCGGTCCATGGACTGCTCGGGCTTCATGCGGACGATCTTCGGCTACCGCGCCCGCTACCCCCTCGCCCCCCTCGACGGCCAGGGCGACGGACTGCCCCGCACCGCCAACGGCATCGGCCGCTCCAAGCTCGGCGCGGACGTCATCCCGCTCAAGGGCATCACGCCCGCGGACCGGCCCACCTCGATCGACGTCCTGCAACCGGGCGACCTGGTCTTCTTCAAGCTCGACCAGCGCACCGGACAGCGCCTCGACCACATCGGCATGTACATGGGCCACGACTCCGACGGCCACCTGATCTTCGTCTCCAGCCGGGAGGAAGTGAACGGCCCCACCATCGGCGACAAGGGCGGCACCTCACGCCTCGACGGCAACGGCTACTACGCGGCGACCCTGCGCAGCGCGAAGCGGCTCTGAGGCCTCCACGGCCCGTGCTCATCGTCGAACGGCGCCCTCACGAGCCGCACCACGATGAGCACGAGCCCCGACTACGGGCGCCCAAGGGCCAGTTCACCCAATGGCCGCCCCTCGGCCACACCCGGCATCCACTCCCGACACACGGACCGGCTGAGCTACCCGTGTGCTGATCTCGCTGGTGGTGCCCTGCTTCAACGAGGAAGCGATTCTCGAACGCTTCCATGAACGCGTGACGGACGAGATGACCCGCCTGGGTCACGCGTTCCAGCTCGTGTACGTCGACGACGGCAGCGCGGACCGGACCCTGCCGATCCTGCGGCAGCTCGCCGCCGCCGACCCACGCGCCCGCTACGTCTCCTTCAGCCGCAACTTCGGCAAGGAGGCCGCCATGCTGGCCGGACTCCAGCACGCCGAGGGCGACGCCGTCGTCATCATGGACGCCGACCTCCAGCACCCGCCGGAACTCGTCGGCCGCATGCTGGAGGAACACGCGCACGGCTACGACCAGGTGATCGCCCGACGCACCCGCAAGGGCGACCGCGTCACCCGCACCCTCACCGCCCGCGCCTACTACTGGCTGATCAACCGCCTCGTCGACGTGGAACTCGTCGACGGCGTCGGCGATTTCCGGCTCCTCTCCCGCCGCGCCGCCGACGCCGTACTCGAACTCACCGAATACAACCGGTTCTCCAAGGGCCTCTTCGCCTGGGTCGGATTCCCCACCACGACCTTCAGCTACGAGAACGCCGTCCGCGAAGAGGGCCGGTCCGCCTGGACCTTCGGGAAACTGCTGAACTACGGACTCGACGGGCTCCTCTCCTTCAACAACAAGCCGCTGCGCGCCGCGCTCTACCTCGGCCTGCTGCTGCTGTCCCTCGCCCTCGCCTACTCCGGCTGGATCGTCGGCGTCGCCCTGGTGAAGGGCGTCGACACCCCCGGATACGTCACCCTCCTCGTCGTCGTCACCGCCCTCGCCGGAGTCCAGATGGTGATGGTCGGCGTGGTCGGGGAGTACGTCGGCCGGATCTACTACGAGGTCAAGCGCCGCCCGCACTACCTGGTCCAGGACACCAACACCCGGACCCGCGGACCGGCCCCCCGGCCGGAACCCCTGGAGTCCGTACGCCGATGACGCTCAAGGCACAGCTGGCACGCTTTGCACTCGTGGGCGTCGTGAACACCGGCACGTACTACGGCTGCTACCTCGCCCTGCTGACCCGGCTGCCGTACATAGCGGCGCACGTGGCCGCGTTCGCACTCAGCATGACCGGGTCGTTCTTCCTCAACTCCTGGTTCACCTACCGCACCAGGCCCACCTGGCGGAAGTTCCTGCTCTTCCCGCTCACCAACGCCGCCAACTTCGTCATCACCACCGGCGGGGTCTACCTGCTGGTCGACCTGGCCGGGTTCAGCAACCGGTACGCCCCGCTCGTCGCGGCCGCGGCCGCCATCCCGATCACCTTCGTGGTCTCGCGCACGATCATGCTGCGGCCGGACGTGCCACCGAAGACGTCACTCCCGGTGCGCTGACCGGGGCCTCTGGGGAGACCACATCCCCAACTCCCGCCGGATGCTCTAGCATCGATCACCGCAAGGCCTTGTGCACCGCCGCACAATCTCCTCGGGAGGCTCCTTTGCACCGCCGCCGTCGCACCGCGCTCACCGTCTCCGCCGCCGCTCTCGTCGCAGCGCCACTCCTCTCCGCCTGCGGCAGCCAGGCCCACCCCGGCGCGGCAGCCGTCGTGGGCGGTGACCGGATCGCGGTGTCCACCGTGCAGGCCCAGGTGGCGGACGTGCGCGACGCGCAGGACAGCTCCGCGCAGCCCGCCCAGGGCGCCGACCAGTCCGGCCAGCTCGTCCGCGCCAAGCTGCACGGGATCATCCTGGACCGGGTCCTGGACCGGGCCTCCGCCGACGCCGGGGTCACCGTCAGCCGCGCCGAGATCCAGCAGATGCGCCAGTCGGCCGTCGCCCAGTACAAGGGGGAGAACGGACTGCGGGCCGCGGTGCTCCAGGAGCGCTGGATCTCCCCGGGCCAGATCGATTCCTTCCTGCGCGAGCAGATCCAGCTGACCAAGCTCGCCCAGGCACTCGGCGCCGACCCGTCGACCCCGGCCGGCACGAAGGTCCTCGGCGACGCGCTGACGAAGGCGTCCAAG
This sequence comes from Streptomyces sp. NPDC087428, assembly GCF_044744085.1. Classification (NCBI taxonomy): domain Bacteria; kingdom Bacillati; phylum Actinomycetota; class Actinomycetes; order Kitasatosporales; family Streptomycetaceae; genus Streptomyces; species Streptomyces sp. NPDC087428. The sequence goes on along the minus strand of NZ_JBIUXR010000006.1, from coordinate 110,885 downwards.
GCGCTGAAGGTCGACGTCAACCCCCGCTACGGCACCTGGAACAACAAGCAGATCCAGCTCGCGGACTACAAGGCCCCCTGGATCAACCAGGTCACCAAGCCCGCCCAGGCCCCCGCGGAGGCCGGGGCGTAGCAGTGGCCGGGCGGCCGGGTAGATTCGCAGCGTGAACGCTGAAGACCCCGGCCGTATCGTCCTGCTCACCGCCAGCCACCGGGTCGCGCCGGGACTGCTGTCCTGGCCCGCCTGGCAGACGCTGCACGCCGCCGACCGGGTGCTGTGCGCCGAGCCTGACCAGCCACAGCTGCCGTATCTGCGCGAGGCGGGCATCACCGTGGAGCCGGCCGTCCCCGGCGCACCGGAGCTCGTCGGCGCCTGCGCCGGAGGCCGGACCGTGGTGGTGCTCAGCGGCGGCGAGGGAAACCAGCCGCTGACCGACGGGCTGGCGCGACTGGCGGGTTCGGGGCGGGTGCGGATGCCGAACCTGGAGCTGCTGCCCGGCTCGTACGACCTGCCGGGTGCCCGGCTGCTGGACCTGGTCCAGGTCATGGACCGGATCAGGATCGAGTGCCCCTGGACCTCGGGGAAGACCCACGAGGGCCTCGCCAAGTACGCCATCGAGGAGGCGTACGAACTCGTCGAGGCGATCGAGGACGGCAACCGCGAGGAACTGCGCGAGGAGCTCGGCGACGTACTGCTCCAGGTCGTCTTCCACGCGCGCATCGCCGAGGAGGACGAGACGGAGCCGTTCTCGGTGGACGACGTCGCCGCCACGCTCGTCGAGAAGCTGATCCACCGCCATCCGCACGTCTTCGGCGACGAGACCGCCGAGACCCCGGAGGACGTCCACGCGCACTGGCTGCGGACCAAGGCGATCGAGAAGCGGCGCGAGTCGGTCACCGACGGGGTGCCGCTCGGCCAGCCCGCCCTGGCACTCGCGGCGAAACTGGCCGGCCGGGCCCGCACCGCCGGACTCGACGTGGCGCTGCCGCACGGCGAGGGCATCGGCTACCGGCTCCTGGAGCTGGCGGTGCGCGCACAGGAGGACGGCACCGACCCGGAGGCCGCCCTGCGGGCCGCGGGCCGCGCCTACCGGGACGCCATCAGGGCGGCGGAGGGCAACGGATAGCCCGGTACGGGGCAGCGGCTAACGTCGGGGGGTGAACGACCTACCCGCCGACGCCCCCGCCGGCTGCCCCGCCCACGGCTCCACCCCCGCCCCCGAACTCTTCACGTGGGAGTTCGCCACCGATCCGTACCCGGCGTACGCCTGGCTGCGCGAGCACAGCCCCGTGCACCGCACGACGCTGCCCAGCGGGGTCGAGGCCTGGCTCGTCACCCGGTACGCGGACGCCAAGCAGGCCCTCGCCGACGCCCGGCTCTCCAAGAACCCGGCGCACCACGCCGAGCCGGCGCACGCCAAGGGACGGACGGGCATCCCGGGCGAGCGCAAGGCGGAGCTGATGACGCATCTGCTGAACATCGACCCGCCCGACCACACCCGGCTGCGGCGTCTCGTCTCGAAGGCGTTCACGCCCCGGCGCATCGCGGAGTTCGAGCCGCGCGTGCAGGAGCTGACGGACCGCCTCATCGACTCCTTCATCGAGAAGGGGGAGGCGGACCTCATCCACGAGTTCGCCTTCCCCCTCCCCATCTACGCGATCTGCGACCTGCTCGGCGTCCCGCGCGAGGACCAGGACGACTTCCGGGACTGGGCGGGCATGATGATCCGCCACGGCGGCGGCCCCAGGGGCGGGGTGGCCCGTTCGGTGAAGAAGATGCGCGGCTATCTGCTCGAACTCATCCACCGCAAGCGCGAGAACCCAGGGGACGACCTGATCTCGGGACTGATCCGGGCGAGCGACGACGGCGAGCACCTGACCGAGAACGAGGCCGCCGCGATGGCCTTCATCCTCCTGTTCGCCGGCTTCGAGACGACAGTGAATCTGATCGGTAACGGCGTCCACACCCTGCTGGGCCACCCGGAGCAGCGCGAGCGGCTCCAGCGGTCCCTGGCGGCGGGGGAGACGGAGCTGCTCGCCACCGGTGTCGAGGAACTGCTGCGGTACGACGGTCCGGTGGAGCTGGCGACCTGGCGGTTCGCCACCGAGGCGCTGACGGTCGGCGGGCAGCGGGTCGCCGAGGGGGACCCCGTCCTCGTGGTGCTCGCGGCCGCCGACCGTGACCCCGGACGCTTCGGTGACCCGGACACGCTGGACCTCGCGCGGCGTGACAATCAGCACCTCGGCTACGGGCACGGCATCCATTACTGCCTGGGCGCACCGCTCGCCCGGCTGGAGGGCCAGGCAGCCCTCGCCACGCTGCTGAAACGCCTTCCGGACCTGCGACTCGCGGTGGAACCTGCCGATTTGCGCTGGCGTGGCGGGCTCATCATGCGTGGACTGCGGACGCTTCCGGTGGAGTTCACCCCCGGGCCCGCCCGTGGGTCCGCTCCCGGGGAAGGTGACACTCTGTCAACTCTGTGACTTTTACGTGATCTCCGCTGCATCGACTTGTGACACACGTTCGAGTCCCGCTAGGTTCACCGTTCGACTCACCCGTCACTCGTCAGTCACACGGAAGGCATTCCCATGGGCTCCGCGAACGGCAGACACCGTCGCCCTCGGCAGGCACCCGCGATCATCGTCGCCGCAGGCGTGACCGGCTCGGCCATTGCCATCCCGCTGCTCGGCGCGGCCGGTGCGCACGCCGCCGACGCCTCGACCTGGGACCGGGTCGCGGAGTGCGAGAGCGGTGGCATGTGGAGTGCCGACCTCAGCAACGGCTACTACGGCGGCCTGCAGTTCTCGCAGGAGGTCTGGAAGTCCTACGGCGGCGAGTCCTACGCCCCGCGGGCGGACCTCGCCAGCCGCTCGCAGCAGATCGCCGTGGCGGAGAAGGTCCTGGGCGACAAGGGGCCCAAGGCGTGGCCCAGCTGCGCCGTCATCTCCGGCCTCGCCACGGACGGGTCGCTGCCGGGCGTCGACCCGGGTGACGCTCCGTCCGCCGACGCGTCGGAGAGTGCGGATCCGGCCGCGAGTGCCGACCCGTCAGAGAGCGCCGACCCGGCGGACGACGCGTCCGAGGGCGCGACGAGGACCCCGTCGGACGACGCCACGGCCGACACCGCCGACAAGGACCGTACGCCGGACGCCCCCGCCTCCCCGTCCGCCACGCCCTCGGCATCCGGCTCCTCCGGTGCGACCGGCCCCTCGGACGCCCCGGGCGGGTCCTCCTCGGGCGGGGAGACGGGCGGCAGGCACCGCGGCGCGCCGGCCCCGGAGGGGACCGGCGGTGACCGGGACGCGGGGCGGCACGCCTCGCGCGGCGAGGCCGACGCACGGGACAAGGGCGCACCGGCTGCTGACGGTACGTACACCGTCCGGCCGGGCGACAACCTCTGGGCGATTGCTGACGCGCAGAAGCTGCCCGGCGGCTGGACCGGGCTGTACGAGGCCAACAAGGCGGCGGTCGGTTCCGACCCGGACCTCATCCTTCCTGGCCAGAGCCTCGATCTCGGCGTGAAGGCCGGATGAGGGCGGCCGCGGGAGCGGTCTGATCAACAACTGAAATCGCCTCAAATCCGGGGTACTTAAGAGGCCTATGTCCCACTTTTGACTAAGTGAGACATGGGTCTCTTCGTGTGAACTGGCGCATCTTGTCCGGGAGCTCCCTCCGCATCCCTTCCGACCTGCGCAAATGTATGTTTTTCAGATACAAGTAAGGGCTGTTTATCCGGTATGTCCCTCTTTGAATGTCGGGGTGGCGTGTGTTTACGGTCAGAACCGCTCGCACCGCGGGCCCCGTCGATCGTCACGCCGAATCCTGCCGTCGGTCGAAGGGAACAGACGCGTAAAGCGCCGTAGGCAGGAGCGGGGGACCCAGGTAAGTGCCGGGCTGGATCGTCGCGAGACGCATCAGGACCGGCTTGGGGTGAAGTCGTGCGCTAGGACGTGCGGCCGGGCAACTCACTTGGCCCGAACCCGACAGCTCACCTCGTAGGCGTCGGTGAGGAGAAGTCTCGATGCTGCTTAACAGCAAGGGCAACAAGCACCGCCGTCCGTCCAGGGCCGTCCGTATCGCCACGCTCGCCGGTGTGACCGGTGCCGCCATCGCCGTGCCGCTGATGGGTGCCACCGGCGCCTCCGCGGCCTCCGTCTCCACGTGGGACGCGGTCGCCCAGTGCGAGTCCGGCGGCAACTGGTCCATCAACACCGGCAACGGCTACTACGGCGGTCTGCAGTTCTCGCAGTCCAGCTGGGCCGCCGCCGGCGGTACGCAGTACGCGGCCCGCGCCGACCTGGCCAGCAAGTCCCAGCAGATCGCCGTGGCCGAGAAGCTCCTCGCCATGCAGGGACCGGGTGCCTGGGCCTGCGCCGGTGCCGGCAACCTGAGCAACGACGGTGTCGACCCGGGTGTCGACACCGCCTCCAAGACCGAGACCGCTCCGAAGCAGGAGTCGGCTCCGGCCCAGCAGGCCGAGCCGAAGAAGGCCGAGCGCACCGAGGCCCCCGCCACCAACCGCTCGGACCGCTCGACCGCCCCCGAGGCGGAGCAGAAGAAGACCGTCACCACCCCGACCGGCGAGAAGGTCAAGAAGGGTGACGGCGAGTACAAGGTCGTCACCGGCGACTCGCTGAGCCAGATCGCGGCCGACCACAACGTCAAGGGTGGCTGGGAGCAGCTGTTCAAGCTGAACAAGGACATCGTCACGGACGCCGACATGATCTTCCCGGGCCAGCAGCTCCACCTGGTGAAGTAGTTCAGCACTCTCCTCGCTGACCGCCCCGGCCCGGCCGCACCTCCCCCCGTGCGGCCGGGCCGGGGCTCACCGCTTTCCGTGTTGATTGTTCAACTGTTGTAGTTACTGACCAGTAAATTTCTGGCCGTTTGCCCTGCTGTGACCGCTCTTGGGTCCTTTTTCGTCCCAGGGGACGGGCGCGCGGCCGACTGACACGGCCGCGCCGGTTAGGCTCTTGTCGCAAGGCCAAAGTGACCCTGCACAACCAGCGTCATATCCCAGAAGGAGATGCCTCGTGCCGTCCATCGACGTCGTCGTAGCCCGGGAAATCCTCGACTCCCGGGGCAACCCCACGGTCGAGGTCGAGGTTGGCCTCGACGACGGCAGCACCGGCCGTGCTGCTGTTCCGTCCGGAGCCTCCACCGGTGCGTTCGAGGCCATTGAGCTTCGCGACGGTGACCCCAACCGCTACCACGGGAAGGGCGTCGAGAAGGCGGTCCTCGCCGTGATCGAGCAGATCGGCCCGGAGCTCGTCGGCTACGACGCGACCGAGCAGCGGCTGATCGACCAGGCCATGTTCGACCTGGACGCCACCGAGAACAAGGGCTCGCTCGGCGCCAACGCCATCCTCGGCGTCTCGCTCGCCGTCGCGCACGCCGCGTCCGAGGCCTCGGACCTGCCGCTGTTCCGCTACCTCGGTGGCCCGAACGCGCACCTGCTGCCCGTCCCGATGATGAACATCCTCAACGGTGGGTCGCACGCCGACTCCAACGTGGACATCCAGGAGTTCATGATCGCCCCGATCGGCGCGGAGTCCTTCTCCGAGGCCCTGCGCTGGGGCGCCGAGGTCTACCACACGCTGAAGAAGGTCCTGAAGACCAAGGGCCTGTCCACCGGTCTCGGTGACGAGGGCGGCTTCGCGCCGAACCTGGAGTCCAACCGCGCCGCGCTCGACCTCATCCTTGAGGCCATCAAGGAAGCCGGCTACGTCCCCGGCAAGGACATCGCGCTCGCGCTCGACGTCGCCGCGTCCGAGTTCTACAAGGACGGCACGTACGAGTTCGAGGGCAAGTCCCGCTCGGCCGCCGAGATGACCGAGTACTACGAGGAGCTCGTCGACGCGTACCCGCTGGTCTCCATCGAGGACCCGCTGTACGAGGACGACTGGGCCGGCTGGAAGGTCATCACCGACAAGCTCGGCGCCAAGGTGCAGATCGTCGGTGACGACCTCTTCGTCACCAACCCGGAGCGCCTGGCCCGCGGCATCGAGGAGGGCTCGGCCAACGCCCTGCTCGTCAAGGTCAACCAGATCGGTTCGCTGACCGAGACCCTGGACGCCGTCGAGCTGGCCCAGCGCAGCGGCTTCAAGTGCATGATGTCGCACCGTTCCGGCGAGACCGAGGACGTCACCATCGCCGACCTCGCGGTCGCCGTGAACTGCGGTCAGATCAAGACCGGCGCCCCGGCCCGCTCGGACCGTGTCGCCAAGTACAACCAGCTGCTGCGCATCGAGGAGATCCTCGACGACGCCGCGGTGTACGCGGGCCGCTCGGCGTTCCCGCGGTTTCGCTCCGCGAACTGACGAAGACAGCACGGGCTGACAAGCCCGGCCGGGACCGACGCCCCGGCCTCCGTCCGTCCCCGCACTCGGTCCCGTACCGTGTGCGGGGACGGACGTGCGTAATGGGGAGGCGGAGACATGGCCGCGAAGGACCGGGACCGGTTCTCCACCGCGACCCGGCTGAGGCTGCTCGGAGAGCAGACCGCAGCCCGCGTCTACAGGTCCCAGAACCGCCGCCAGGCGCAACGCTCCCGGCTCACCGGCCGGGCGGCCTTCCTGGCGCTGGTCGTCTGCTCCCTGGTCGTCGCCCTCGCGTACCCGATGCGGCAGTACGTGTCGCAGCGCGACGAGATCGCCGACCAGCAGCGGCTCGCGCAGGAGGCCGAGGCACGTACCGAGGAACTGCGCGACGAGAAGTCGCGCCTCCAGGACGACGCCTACGTCAAGCGGCTGGCCCGCGAGCACCTGCACTACCTTCTTCCGGGAGAGACCGGCTACACCGTGGTCGATCCCGACGCGGTCAAGGAGCGCGACGGAAAGCCGGACGAGTCCGGCCGGCCGTGGCACTCCAACCTGTGGGACGGCGTCGACAGCGCCGACCGCGGCTGACCCGCGTCCCCCCGTACATCTGCGGAACCGCAGTTCGAGCAGCCCGATCAGAACCTAGGCAGGCATGGAAACGCCCCCTCCCCAGACCGAGTCCACCGCGCCCACCGACGCGGACATCGCCGCGTTCCAGCAGCAGCTGGGGCGCCCGCCGCGCGGGCTGCGCGCCATCGCGCACCGCTGTCCGTGCGGAAACCCGGACGTGGTCGAGACGCAGCCCCGGCTGGAGGACGGCACGCCGTTCCCGACGACGTACTACCTGACGTGCCCGCGTGCGGCGTCCGCGATCGGCACGCTGGAGGCGAACGGGGTCATGCGGGAGATGACCGAGCGCCTCGGTACGGACCCCGAGCTGGCGGCCGCCTACCGGGCCGCGCACGAGGACTACATCGCGCGGCGTGACGCCATCGAGGTGCTGGAGGGCTTCCCGAGCGCGGGGGGCATGCCGGACCGGGTGAAGTGCCTGCACGTGCTCGTGGGGCACTCGCTGGCCGCGGGGCCGGGGGTGAACCCGCTGGGGGACGAGGCGATCGCGATGCTGCCGGAGTGGTGGCGCAAGGGGCCGTGCGTGTCGCCGTGCGGTGCGCCGGGCGGGGACGAGAGCTGAGGTTCCCCCTCGGGGGCTCCGCCCCGGACCCCCGCTCCTCAATCGCCGGAGAGGCTTGAAGACATGACGCGCGTGGCCGCCATCGACTGCGGTACCAACTCGATCCGCCTGCTGGTGGCGGATGCCGACCCCGGCACCGGGGAGTTCGCCGAGCTCGACCGGCGGATGGAGATCGTCCGGCTCGGGCAGGGCGTCGACCGGACCGGACGGCTCGCCCCCGAAGCGCTGGAGCGGACGTTCGCCGCCTGCCGGCAGTACGCGGCGGTGATCAAGGAGCACGGCGCCGAGAGGGTCCGCTTCGTCGCCACCTCCGCCTCCCGGGACGCGGAGAACAGGGACGACTTCGTCCGCGGTGTGCTGGACATCCTGGGCGTCGAGCCCGAGGTGATCACCGGTGACCAGGAGGCGGAGTTCTCCTTCGACGGCGCCACCAAGGAGCTCACCGGCCGCGACGACCTCGCGAAGCCGTATCTCGTCGTGGACATCGGCGGCGGCTCCACCGAGTTCGTCCTCGGTGACGACCGGGTGCGGGCCGCCCGGTCCGTGGACATCGGCTGCGTCCGGATGACCGAGCGCCATCTCTCGCGGGACGGCGCGGTCGTCGACCCGCCCACGCCGGACGCGGCCGACGCGATCCGCGCGGACGTCGCCGCCGCCCTGGACCTGGCCGGGCGGAGTGTCCCGCTCACCGGGGCGGGCACGCTCGTGGGGCTCGCCGGCACGGTCACCACCGTGGCCGCGATCGCGCTGGGCCTGGAGGAGTACGACTCCGCGGCGATCCACCACTCCCGGGTCTCCCTGGAGCAGGTCCGGGAGATCACCGGGCGGCTCCTCTCCTCGACCCACGCCGAACGTGCCGCGATCGGCGCGATGCATCCGGGGCGGGTCGACGTGATCGCCTCCGGGGCGCTGATCCTGCTGGCCGTCATGGAGCGGACCGGGGCCCACGAGATCGTGGTCAGCGAGCACGACATCCTCGACGGGATCGGCTGGTCCATCGCCTAAGCCAGGCCCTGGCGCGCCCTCTCGGGGGCCGGGGCCGCACAGCGCCCTCCTGGGGCCCCCGCGCGGGGCTCCGGGGGTCCGGTGCGGGGAGGCGCGGGAACGTCGCTCATACGCATTCCTGCCTGCACCTTTGAGTCCCTGAGGGCCACCCGGGGGACCCACTCGGGGACACGTCGCGACGAACTTCGTGAACTTCTTCACAAGGAATTGCGCCCCTGGGGGCGGAGTTCTGCTCCGGACGGGCGCCCGGGAGGGTGCGCGGGGTCACAGACGGCGGGAACGCGCCGGTTCCGGGGGTGTTGCGGGCGTGTGAACCGAGGGGGTGGTCTACCTCGCCCGGCGGCTCAAGGGCCAGCTCACAGGGGGTGAACAACGTTCGCCGCGCTGTCGTGGTTCCCTTCCGGGGCCATGACCTGGGTCACGTGGGCGGCGAAGTGTAGCAGAGGGTGGGGCATACCTTGTGAAGGGGCTCACGAGCCCGCCCCCCGGGTGGGGTGGATACTCGATGGCATGAGCACCACGGAGCGTCCCAGGATCCTCGTAGTAGGCGGTGGGTACGTAGGCCTGTACGCAGCTCGGCGCATTCTGAAGAAGATGCGCTACGGAGAGGCGACCGTCACGGTCGTCGACCCCCGGTCGTACATGACCTACCAGCCCTTCCTCCCCGAAGCTGCTGCCGGCAGCATCTCGCCCCGGCACGTCGTCGTCCCGCTGCGACGCGTGCTGCCGAAGGCCGAGGTCCTCACCGGCCGCGTCACGACCATTGACCAGGACCGCAAGGTCGCCACGGTCGCGCCGCTCGTCGGCGAGGCCTACGAGCTGCCCTTCGACTACCTGGTCATCGCGATGGGCGCCGTCTCGCGCACCTTCCCGATCCCCGGCCTGGCCGAACAGGGCATCGGCATGAAGGGCATCGAGGAGGCCATCGGCCTGCGCAACCACGTTCTGGAGCAGCTGGACAAGGCTGACTCGACGACCGATGAGGATGTCCGCCGCAGGGCGCTCACCTTCGTCTTCGTGGGCGGCGGGTTCGCCGGTGCGGAGACCATCGGCGAGGTCGAGGACATGGCCCGCGACGCGGCGAAGTACTACACGAACGTGAAGCGCGAGGACATGCGCTTCGTGCTCGTCGACGCCGCCGACAAGATCCTTCCCGAGGTCGGCCCGAAGCTGGGCACCTGGGGCCGGGAGCACCTGGAGTCCCGCGGTGTCGAGGTCTTCCTCTCGACCTCCATGGACTCCTGCGTCGACGGTCACGTGGTGCTGAAGAACGGCCTGGAGGTCGACTCCAACACCATCGTGTGGACGGCCGGCGTGAAGCCGAACCCGGCGCTGGCCCGCTTCGGCCTGCCGCTCGGCCCGCGCGGTCACGTGGACACCTCGGAGAAGCTCCAGGTGCAGGGCACCGACTACATCTGGGCCGCGGGCGACAACGCCCAGGTTCCGGACCTGGTCGGCCGCAAGGCCGGCAACCCGAACGCCTGGTGCCCGCCGAACGCCCAGCACGCACTGCGTCAGGCCAAGGTCCTCGGTGACAACGTCATCTCCGGGATGCGCGGCTTCCCGCAGGCCGACTACAGCCACGCCAACAAGGGCGCGGTCGCCGGTCTGGGCCTGCACAAGGGCGTCGCGATGATCGTCGTCGGCAAGATGAAGATCAAGTTCAAGGGCCGCCTCGCCTGGTACATGCACCGTGGCTACCACGGCATGGCGATGCCGACCTGGAACCGCAAGATCCGGATCTTCGCCGACTGGACCCTCGCGATGTTCCTCAAGCGCGAGGTCGTCTCGCTCGGCGCCATGGAGACGCCGCGCGAGGAGTTCTACGAGGCCGCCAAGCCGGCTCCGGCCCCCGCCGCCGCCCAGCCGGTGGGCGAGAAGGCCAAGGCCTCCTAGCGCACCCGGGACCGGAGGCCAGCACCTCCCGGTCCGCGCGCGGATACCCGTGTCCGCGCGGAGCAGTCGCACAACCCCGAAGGGGCCGTCCGCCATCCGTGGTGCGGGCGGCCCCTTCGGCGTATCGGCGGGGCGCGGGGCGGGGCACCGTACAGGGCGACCGGGGCCAGTGACCCGGCGCATGCATGGTCCGTACAGGTATTTTGCCGTTCCATTGCGCGGTAGCGGGATGGCCCGGCCGCCGGAAACTGTTGAGGGGGGTGTACCTCGCCGCGGCGCCACAGGGTGCCGGGGCGTGGTCCGAGACATGTGTGGGCATGTCTGGGCACGTTGGGAAACACCATCACGGAGGTGTGCGCCATGGCAGACGCCGCGTTGCGGCTGACCGCTCTCGCCCAGGAGTTGCTGGGAGAACCCCTACCGGTCCGCATCCGGGCCTGGGACGGCAGCGAATCCGGACCGCCCGATGCTCCCGCCCTCGTCATCAGGAACCGTCGCGCCCTGCGCCGGCTGATGTGGAAACCGGGCGAACTGGGCCTCGCCCGCGCCTGGGTGGCCGGGGAGCTCGACATCGAGGGCGATCTGTACGAGGCCCTGGACCTGGTGGCCGGGCTGATCTGGGACCGCGGTGCGGATGCGAAGGACAGCGTCCACCCGGTCCGCGACCCGAAGGTGCGCGCGGCGGCCAAGGGGCTGCTGCAACTGGCCGGACCCTGGCCGCCGCCCCCTCCTCCACCGGAGGAGGTACGCCGCCGCACCGGTGCCCTGCACACCAAGCGCCGCGACAAGGAGGCCATCAGCCACCACTACGACGTGGGCAATGACTTCTACGAACTGGTCCTCGGCCCGTCCATGGTCTACTCCTGCGCCTACTGGGAGGACGGCGGGAACCTGGAGGACGCCCAGCGCGACAAGCTCGACCTGGTCTGCCGCAAGCTCGCGCTGAAGGAGGGGGACCGCCTCCTGGACGTCGGCTGCGGCTGGGGCTCCATGGCCATCCACGCGGCCCGCGAGTACGGCGCCCGGGTCACCGGCGTGACCCTCTCCACCGAACAGGCCGCCTTCGCCAGGAAGCGCATCGCCGAAGAGGGCCTGACCGACCGGATCGAGATCCGGGTCCAGGACTACCGGGACGTCAGGGACGGCCCGTACGACGCCATCTCCTCCATCGGCATGGCGGAACACGTCGGCTCGGTCCGCTACCGCGAGTACGCCGACGACGTCTACGCACTCCTCAAGCCCGGCGGGCGCCTCCTCAACCACCAGATCGCCCGCCGCCCGGAGAAGGACGAGTCCGCGTACCACGTGGACGAGTTCATCGACGCCTATGTCTTCCCGGACGGTGAGCTGGCCCCGCTGGGCCGGACCGTCGCGACCCTCGAAGAAGCCGGTTTCGAGGCCCGCGACGTCGAGTCGCTCCGCGAGCACTACGCGCTGACCCTGCGCCGCTGGGTCGCCAACCTGGAGAAGGACTGGAACCGCGCGGTCAGGATGACCTCGCCGGGCCGGGCCAGGGTCTGGCGGCTCTACATGGCCGCCTCCGCGCTCTCCTTCGAGCACAACAAGATCGGCGTCAACCAGATCCTGGCCGTGCGGCCGGCGGCGGGCGGAACCGCCCGGATGCCGTTGCGCGCCCGCGACTGGAAGGCCTCCGCGACCGAGTAGCACCGGACGTGACAGAGCAGAGGGCCGGTACCCGCGGTGGCGGGTACCGGCCCTCTGCCGTGTCACGTCCGGTACTACTCGGTCTTGATGGCGGTGAGCATGTTGAGCCTGGCGGCGCTGCGGGCCGGCCACATCGCGGCCAGCACCCCCACCAGCCCGGCCAGCAGCAGGAAGAGCGCGATCCGGCCCCACGGCACGACCAGGGCGTACTCCGGGATCGCGGAGGACGCGGCCTGACCGATCGCCCAGCCGAGGAACAGGCCGAGCCCGATGCCGACCACCGCACCGAACAGTGAGATGACCACGGCCTCCAGCCGGATCATGCGCTTGACCTTGCGCCGGTCCAGGCCGATCGCCCGCAGCATGCCGATCTCCTGCTGGCGCTCGAAGACCGACATGGCCAGCGTGTTGACGACCCCGAGCACCGCGATGATCAGGGCCATCGCCAGGAGCCCGTACATGACGTTCATCATCAGGTTGATGGTGCCGCCGAACATGTCCCGGATGTCCTGGCGGTCCATGACGCGCATGCCGGGGTTGTCGCCCAGCGCGTTCACCACGGACTGCTCGTTGGCCGCGCTCGCGCCGCCGTCCGTCTTCACCCAGATCTCGCGGATGTCCGCACGCTCCTCGTGCGGGGCCACCTTCTCGCGGGGGATCAGCGCCTGCGAGAGGAACTCGTTGTCCTTGTAGAGCGCGCCGACCTTCAGGTTCTCCTTCTTGTCGTCCTCGTAGGTGACCGGGAGGGTGTCCCCGGTCTTCCAGCCGTTCGACTTCGCGGTCTTCTCCGAGACGGCGATCTCGCCGCTGCTCAGGGAGTCCATCGAGCCCGAGAGCGTGTTGACGTTGAGGACCTTCTGCACAGCGTCGGCCGACACGCCGGACGCCGAGAGACCGGCCTTGCCGACCGTCAGCCAGACGTCCTGCTGGGGCGAGACCGCGGTGACGCCGTCGGCCTTCTCCAGGGCGGTGAGCGCCGACTCGTCGAGGGAGTCCCCGCTCGCCATCGACACCATGTAGTCGGCCTTGATGTTGTCCGTCGTCATCCGGTCGACCGCCTGGCCGAGGGTGACGCCGAGGACCGAGATGCCGGTGACGAGGGTGAGGCCGATCGCCAGCGCGGAGGCGGTGGCACCGGTGCGCCGCGGGTTGCGGACGGCGTTCTGTGCGGCGAGCTTGCCGGAGACCCCGAACAGCCGCTGGAGCAGCGGGCGGACCAGTGCGATCACCGGGCGGGACAGCAGCGGGATGAGGATGATGATGCCGATCAGTGCCAGGAAGGCACCGGCCGCGATGACGGCCTGGGCCGTGCTCCCGGACTGCGCAGCGCCGGCCACGATCGCCGCCGCGCCGAGCAGGGTGATGACGGCGCCGATCGAGTTGCGTACCACCAGGGACTTCACGGTGGCCGCGGAGTACACGCTGTTCATCGCCGCGACCGGCGGGATCTTCGCGGCCCGGCGGGCGGGCAGCCAGGCGGCCAGCACGGTGATCAGGACGCCGACACCGAAGGCGGCGACGACGGCGGTCGGGGAGACCACCAGCGGACCGGCCGGGATCTTGCCGCCGATCAGGCTCATCGCGGAGCGCAGCCCGGTGGCGAGACCGAGGCCCAGCGCGAATCCGATGACGGACGCGATCAGGCCGACCACGGCGGCTTCGAGCAGCACCGAGCGCTTGACCTGGCGGCGCGAGGCGCCGACGGCGCGCATCAGCGCCAGTTCCTTGGTGCGCTGGGCGACCAGCATGGTGAAGGTGTTGGCGATCAGGAAGATGCCGACGAAGAGGGCGATGCCCGCGAAGCCGAGCAGCAGCTTGTTGAGACTGCTCAGGCTGTCCTCGATCTGCTTGGCCTGCTCATCGGCGCGCGCCTTGCCGGTCTTGACCTCGGCGTCCTTGGGCAGCAGCGGCTTCACCGCGGCCAGCAGTCGCTGGTCGGAGGTGCCGGCCGCGGCGGTGACGGAGACGTCCTGGAACTCGCCCGGCCTGAGGAACAGCTTCTGGGCGACCCCGGTGTCGAAGAGCACGAGGCTGCCGCCGGCGTTGACCGCGCCGTCCTCCGTGGTGAAGACCCCGGACAGGGTGTACTCCTTCACCGGCCCGTTCGTGGCGACCCGGACCTTGTCGCCGACCTTGTACTCGCCCTTCTTCGCGGTGTCCGCGTCGAGGGCGATCCGGCCGTCCGCGGTCGGCCCGGTGCCGTCGGTGAAGGCGTACTGCGCGTCCTTGCCGCCCTTGCCGGGGGAGAAGTTGGCACCGGCGTTGGACCAGCCGTCGCCGATCAGCTTGCCGTCCGGGTCGGCGACCCCGGCGAAACCGGAGACCCGGCCGGTGGCGCTCTCCACCCCGTCCAGGGCCTGGATCTTCTTCAGGGTGGCGGTGTCGACGCCGTGTGAATCGGGGTCGCGCGGGTCGGCGTAGGTGGTGACCGCGACGGCGACGTCGTCGTAGTTCTTCGCCGACTGGTTGCGGAAGGCGTTTCCGAGAGTGTCGGTGAAGACCAGGGTGCCGGAGACGAAGGCCACGCCGAGCATCACGGCGAGGACGGTCATCAGCAGCCTGGCCTTGTGCGCGAGCACATTGCGCAGGGCGGTACGGAACATGTCTGTCAGTCCTGGGAGGGGAGGGGTTCCGGAAAGGGCAGGGTTCGGCCGCCGCGCGGCACGAGGTGGTGCGGAGCGGTGCGGCGTCGGGGCCCGGGGAGGGGCCAGCGGCTCAGCTGGTGCGGCCCTTGGCGTCGAACGCCTTCATCCGGTCCAGCACCCCGTCCGCGGTGGGGTGCATCATCTGGTCCACGATCGCCCCGTCCGCGAGGAAGATCACCCGGTCCGCGTAGGAGGCGGCCGCCGGGTCGTGGGTCACCATGACCACGGTCTGGCCCAGCTCGCGCACCGAGTTGCGCAGGAAGCCGAGGACCTCGGCGCCGGAGCGCGAGTCCAGGTTCCCGGTCGGCTCGTCACCGAAGATGATCTCCGGCTGCGAGGCCAGGGCGCGGGCCACGGCGACCCGCTGCTGCTGGCCGCCGGAGAGCTCGGTGGGCCGGTGCTTCAGCCGGTCGGAGAGGCCCACCATCCCGATGACCTTGTGCAGCCATTCCTGGTCGGGCTTGCGGCCCGCGATGTCCATCGGCAGCGTGATGTTCTCCAGCGCCGTCAGCGTCGGCAGCAGGTTGAACGCCTGGAAGATGAAACCGATCTTGTCCCGTCGCAACTGGGTGAGCTGCTTGTCCTTGAGGGACCCCAGCTCCGTCTCGCCGATCCGGACCGATCCGCTGCTGAAGCTGTCGAGACCGGCCACGCAGTGCATCAGCGTGGACTTGCCGGAGCCCGACGGGCCCATGATCGCGGTGAACTCGCCCTGCGGGAAGTCCACGGTGACCCGGTCCAGCGCGGTCACCTTGGTCTCGCCCTCCCCGTAGACCTTCGACAGTTCCGTGGCGCGGGCAGCCACCGCGGTGGCGCGGTGAGCGGTGGTCATGGTGGTCACGGGAGGCTCCAGGGTCGGGTTCGTACGGGGACGGAAGGGCCTTCGCTCCGGGGCCGGAGGGAAGGCGCCGCCGGGGCGGCGCCCTTCGCGATGGCACAGCTCCATCGTCTCCGCCGCTTCGCCGCGGATCGTCAGTCCCGGTGCCCGTTCCGGAGGCCGCCTTGAGTCGCACCGCAGGGCCCTCGCGTCCTCCTGCGGTATGACACCGCCCCTGAGAGGAGTGACGCCGTCCGTGGGTCCGGCCCTACCGCGGCGCGGCCGTCGACCCGAGCGGGACCAGCCGGGCCGCCGCGTCCTGCGACTGCCGACGGCGACGGCCGACGCGAACCCCTCTGGGACGCCTTGCGGGCCGTCTACGCGGACCGCCTCATCGCCGTCCGCGACGGCGCCGTCCACCTCGTCAACGACGCCCCGACGCCCTGGACCGGCACCCTGCGGCTGACCCGGCTCCCGGGGGAGAGCACCGTGTTCATGATCACAGGCGCGGCCCTGGAGGACCCGGAGGCCCTGGGCCGGCACCCGGTGTTGCGCTGCGTGAACGACACCGTCACCCGATAGGGGTGGCGCGCCCCTGGCGATCCATGGCGTGCCCCTGGCGAATCGGCTGTGTGGGTGCGGCGAATTCACGTCAATTCGGATTGCCGGTCGCTGCGCCCACAACCCCGCAAAGGGTGCGCCTATGCCTCACGGGTGTGCTGACGCACCCTCAAACGGTCAATAAAATAAGACAACATCGAGCCACTGTTCGGCTGATCGGGGGAGCCCCCCGGATAGGGTCATGTGCCAACGCGGAGCCGCGCGCCAAGCCCGGATGGTGGAATGCAGACACGGCGAGCTTAAACCTCGCTGCCCCTCGGGGGCGTGCCGGTTCGAGTCCGGCTCCGGGCACCACCGCGCGCTTGCGGCCTGACCTTTATGTGCGGCTTGTTCCGCCTGTTCCCCCTTATGTGCCCCCTCTGTGCGCCTCGTCCCCGGACGGCTCCGCTCCCGGTGGTCGCCCGTAACCGGCGCCGTCCCCGGCGTGGCCGCAGTCTGCCGCGATCTCAGCGGTGAGAGACCGGTCGCAACCGCGCGCGATCGGCGAGCGCGAGCCCGTTGTCTCTCCCCGACGTCCAGGTCATGGCTCTGTCGGACACGCGTTTCTGCCAACGGGTGGCCGGCCTCCTTCGCGCCGGGTCCCGCGCATGTGGCGGCGATGGGCTTGCCCCGACCCCGGTGGTCCGATGCGCCCGTCCGTCTCGGCGTTCGTATGCCCCGCATCAGGCTGTCTCGTGCGGGACTTCCCCGGCCGGTGCCGCGCTTCCGGCCTGGGCAGGGCCGCGGCCCGAGGTGCGGCGTGTGACGGCGTGGACCGCGGCGCCCAGGGCGAAGCCGTAGACGGATACGAGGCCGTGGCCGTTCGACTGGGCGAACCAGATCACCAGGCCGAGCGCGGGCACGCCGACCGCGAGCAGGATCTCCTTCAGGCTCTCCCGGCCGCGGCGGCGGCCGGTGCGCAGTGTGCGCAGGAGCAGGGCCGCGGACAGGGTCGCGGCGAGGAAGTACGTGGCGCCGGAGCTGCCGGCGAAGTTGCGGGGGTCGGTGCTGTGGCCGTTCTCGCCGAACAGGGCGTCGACGTACTGGGGCAGGAGAACACCGGCGAGGAACAGGCCCAGCGTGAGCGGTGTGCCCCAGAACCGGTTGGCCAGGGCGGCGATGACCGCGAGGGTGGCGATGTTCCACGCCCCGCCGAGGAAGCCGCCGTTCTGCAGGAAGACCGAGGTGACGGTCCGCCACCAGCCGGACCTGGCAGGGTCGTTGTCGAGGGCGTCCATCGCGCCCGGCCGGCAGAGCTGGGTGGTCACCCCGGCGACGGCGACCGCGGTCAGCCCCACCGCCGCCCACGGGACGGGGCGTCGCCGCAGGGTGTCCTGGCCCACCAGGGCCAGTCCGCCGTTGAGCATCAACATCATCAGTGCCGCCGTGGTCACGTTGAACAGCAGTCCGCCCATCGCCACCACCCCCCTTCAAACGCTGTTTGATTCCCGCCGGTGATGACAGTAGGCGCGTCTCCATCAATTTTCAAACAGTGTTGGAAAGTCGGCTACAGTGGGTTCCATGAAGCTGAGCACGGACCGGATCATCGACGCCGGCATGGCGGTCTTCGCCGAAGCCGGCTACCACGGCTTGTCCATGCGGCAGGTGGCGAAGCGGCTCGACGCGCACGCCGGCAGCATGTACTACCACGTGCCCAACAAGAGCGCCCTGGTCCAGCTGATGGCCGACCGGCTGGCTCAGCAGGCGTACGACGCGGGCAGCGCCGCGCTGGCCGCACTGCCCGACGGGGCCGGCTGGCCGGAGCGGGTCGAGGCCCAGGCCGTCCCGCTCCGGCAGACCCTGCTCAGGCATCCCGGTGGAGCCGTCATGTTCGCGGACAGCCCGAAGGTGCTCAGCACCGGAGCGCTGTCCCTCATGGAGCGGCTGCTGCGGACGCTGAAGGACGCCGGTGTCCCCGACGAGCACCTGGGCGTCGCGGGCGACACGGTGTTCAGTCACATCACCGGATACGTGCTCCAGGAGCAGAGCGAGCCGCCCGCCCTCGACGTCAGCGCCGAGGATGTCGCCGCCCTCCACCGGCGCTTCCCGATGACCGTGGCCGCGGCCGCCGGCCGTGACCAGGACGAGAAGTTCATCCGCAGCGTGCGACTGCTCTGTTCCGGAATCCGGGCGCTCGACGAGTGAGGGTGTGGGTGCCAGCGGCGCCGGGGCTGCGTCCGGAACGGCATCCGGGGCCGGTCACGCTCCGGTGATCGTGATCAACGCGCTGTGGACATCCGGCGGCGGGCATGGAGAATGGGCTTCCTCATCCAGTCGCTGTGGGGGGTCACATGAGTTCGGGTGGAGCTTCGATAGGCGTGTTGGGCCTGTTAGGCCTGGTCATCATCCTGTTCGTCTATTTCGTGCCGACGGTCGTCGCGTTCACCCGAGGAGTGCCGAACAAGGGTTCCGTACTTGTGGTGAATCTGTTCCTGGGCTGGACCCTGGTGGGGTGGATCGTGTCGCTGGCCATGGCGGCGCGCAGCGGTCAGCCGCGCCCGCACGTGTGAGCCGTCCGGCCGGGTCGTTCCGCATGACGGCCCGTCGGACGGCGCGGCGGACAGTGTCGGAGGCCGGGTGCGCCGGCCTCCGGCACCACGTTGCGTGATGCCACCCGCGGTTCCCGTTACGCGTCGCCCGCTTTGTCGCCGGAGCGGGCCCGGTTGGGTCACTGGCGTGTCCGAATTGGGACCGGGATTGGGCCCACGGGCCCGTGCCGCAACAGGTGCACCTCTCATAGCCTCCCTGCCCTAAGGCCATACGGGGAGGACATGTCATGCCGCGAACGAGGTACCGGGAGCCCATACCCAGCAGCAGGCGGGGTGACCGGGGAGCCACCGCGTTCGAGTACCTCGGGACGATCCTCGTCGTCGTCTCCCTCATCGGCGGTATGGCGGTGGCCGGTCTCGGTGGGCAGATCACCCAGCGGATCCAGTGCCTCGTCTCGTCGATCGGCGGCGGCAGCGCCGGGTGCGACTCGGGCAAGGGCGGTGAGGCGGGCGCCGATCCCAACGCGGAGTTCGAGCCCATCACCTGTGCGACGGTCACGAAGTCCGGTACCCAGGGCGGCAAGGTGGGCGTTTCCTTCGAGACGCTCGGTATCGAGTTCGGCGGCGAGTTCGGCTTCGAGGAGACGACGTCCAAGGCCAAGACGGACGTCAACAAAGACGGAAAGATCGACGACAAGGACGAGCAGGTCTCGCTCACCTTCACGGACGCCGCCTCGGTGAAGGGCACGGAGAAGCCCAAGGCCCGCATCAAGATCGGCGACGTGGGCAAGGACAAGGTCGAGATCGGCGCCGGGCTCACGGTCACCACCGGCGACACCTGGGTGTTCGACAGCCAGAAGGAAGCGGACCAGTTCCGCAAGGACCTCCAGGAGTACAAGAAGCTCAACCGGCTGAACAAGCTCTCCAACCTCAGCCCGATCGTGGGCGGCAGCACGGAGATCGCCAGCTGGTTCGGCAAGGGCCCGAAGGCCAAGGAGAGCCGCCTCAAGAAGAACATCGAGGACCGGCTCGGCAACAAGCACATCACCACCCAGAAGCTGAGCCTGGAGGTCGCCGCTCAGGCCGGTTTCCAGTTCGGCGCCGGGATGAACGCCCCTGACACGACCAACCCCGACGGCACGACCAGCCCGGCCCCCAAGCCGGGCGCCACCATCGAGGCGGGCGTCAAGATCTCCGAGTCCCAGGAGGTCACCCTGACGCAGAACCACATCAACAACACCGACGCGTACACCTACCAGGCCAAGGCCACCGGCGGTGCGTACGCGAAGGCGGAGGCCGGACCGGCCAAGGCAGGCGCCGAGGCCAACGGCTCGGCGGCGGGTGCGATCACGGTCACGGTCGACAGCAAGACCGGCAAGGTGAAGAGCATCACGATGACGCGGACCCTTGAGGGGAAGGCGGACGCCAACGCCGGTATCAAGGGCGACGTCAACGGCAACAAGAAGGGCGGCGGGACGACCACCCAGGTCGTCACGACCACCGTGCCGCTGGACGACAAGAACCTCTCCAAGGCGGAGTCCGACCGCATCAAGGCCCAGATGTTCTCCGGCCAGGGCATGAACAGCGCGTTCAATTACCTGTTCACCGGCACTCCGGTCCCGACCAAGGACCCCGGCCCCGGCGACCCGTTCGGCCACTACGCGTTCCAGCACGGGCAGGTCAGCAAGCAGGAGTACGACGGTTCCTCCTCGTCCGACGAGATCGGCCTCGACATCAATCTGGAGGTGGCGGGCATCAACGGCGCCTACACCACGTCCGAGAGCGAGAAGAACCTGCAGAAGGCCGAGTTCCTGGGGGCCCCCACCAACGGGCAGCGCTCCTTCGTCCCGTACAGCTACTGTGCGAACTGATCGACCAGCACTAGGAGACGTGATCATGACCTACCGTTCCCTCCGCCGGACGGTGCAGGCCGTCGCCGTCACGACCGCTGTCGTCACCGCCGGACTGACGCTCGGCGCCTGCGGCTCGGAGAAGCAGGAGGCGCCGGCCGCGCCCAGCGGCTGGAAGGAGCTGTCGGGGCCGACCGTGTCGCTCTCCTACCCGGCCGACCTCACCGAGCAGAGCAAGGCGGAGCTCGGCAAGCTCAACGACGCCGCGGCCCTCCGCAGCGAGGGCGACCGGCCCACGGTCAAGGTGTCGATCCAGAGCGGCTTCGCCAACGCCTCGAACGGCGACGACGCGGCCTCCGTCGGCCGGGCCCTCCTCATGGCGACCACCGAGGTGAAGGACACCAAGGACGCCGGCATCAAGGGTGCGAAGGGCGCCAAGCGCATCGACTTCAGCTACACCGGTACCGGTGTGCCGCAGTCGCCCCCGAAGGGCGCCAAGGTCAACGGCGTGGTCATCACGGGCGTCGACTCCCAGGGCAAGATCTACTCCGTCCGCATCGACGCCCAGGCGGGCAAGCTCAGCGACGCCGACCGGACGAAGATCGTCGACAGCATCGAGGTGAAGTAGTGCCCGAGCGCCGGCCGACGACGAAGAGGCAGTCGAATGTCCCGATTTGACGCACACCGCGGGTACGCACCCGCCCCCGCCGGCGACAGGCGGCGGCTGTTCGACCTGATGCTGCCGTGGGCCGCGGGCATCCTGGTGACCGTGATCGCGGAGCTGTGCGTCGCGGTGGTCGTGTGGGACTGGGTGGCGGGCGACGACCCGTCAAGCGTGGCCACGCCCGCCCGTACCATCCTGTTCCTGCACCTGCCGTCCGCTGTCTGCATCGCGCTCGGCACCTGGGCCGCGGCGGCGGTGCACCGCTCGCCGTCACGGGACTCCCGGGTACGGCACGCCCTCGCCGCGTTCGCGCCCGCCGTCGCCCTGCAACTGGTGATCTACGTGTCCCAGGGGAGCGACCTCACGGTCATCACCTTCCTGGTCCAGCTCGTCGTGCTGCTGGCGGGCTGCGCGGTGGGCTTCCTCGCCGACAGGCTGCGCAACGGCTAGAAGGCGTCGGGGAACCAGGGCAGCGGGGCACGGCATCAACGGACCAAGGAAGCCATGAACACGTCGTACGTACTCATCGGTGTGGTCGCCCTGGCGGCGCTCAGGTCCCTGGGGCGGACCGCCCGGCAACTGCGCGGGGCGCGCTCCGGCGTCACCGCTCCGGCGCGCTGCATCCGGGTGTACGAGCGCGACTCGGCGACCGGCTCGTCGAACGACCGGCGGACCTGGCACGTCTTCGCGTTCACCGCGCGGAACGGCGAGTGGGTCGAGTTCCACGACGGCGGCAACAGGCGCTTCATCGAGGGCGCGCGGGTCACGGTGCGCTACGACCCCGCCGACCCCAAGCGCACCGCCACGCTGGCCGGCAGCCCGCGCGCGGCCCTGACCGAGGGGGCCGTCGGCCTGGCGCTGATGGCGCTCGTGCTGGTGATGTTCTTGACCGACTTCCCGGAGAACCTGTTCTCCTGACCCGGCGGTGGGGGTTCAGCACCCGGCGGTGGGGGTTCAGCCCTGCTGCCAGCGCCAGTAGAGGCCGGGCCGGATCTGCGCGCCACAGCCGAGGAGCCCCAGCCGGGGATGCTGGTGGTCCTTCGCGTCCCACCGGGAGGGGAGCGGGCGGTCGTCCTGGAAGAGACACGCGTCCCCCTCTCCGGCGAGCATCCAGGCGCTGCGTCTCCACGTACGGTCCGGCCAAGGCCGGGCACTCCACCGCCGGCCCTTGTCCGCCGTCTCGCAGCGCGTCAGCCCCGCGCTGTCCGCGGTTCTGGTGAGGCAGTGGTCCGCGTAGCGTCGCGACCGGATCGTGCCGTCCGCCCCGATGTCCCATTTCTGGCCGCGGGAGCCGTCGCAGCTCTCGATCCGGACCGAGCCGTCCTTGCCGTCCGTACCGACCGCCGTGAGGCACTGTTCCGGCTTCCAGCCGGTGAACGCGGTGGTTCTGCCGATGTCCCCCATGATCTCCCCCGGGCGGGGAGCGCGGTGCTCCTGCTCGTACTGCCGGTGAATCCAGTCCGCGGCGTCGCTCGGCAGCCGGCCCCGGCGGTCCTCGGTGACGTCGCACTTCGCGCGCGTGGGTCCGCAGAGGACTTCGGCCAGGTACAGCCGGGCCACCGCCTCCTTCTCGCGCACCTGGTCGCTGGGAAGGTTCGGCTTGAACCTCGACATCGTGTACCCGAGATAGGACCGCACCGGAATCCCGGCGATGTATCCCGCGGTCCTGAAGTACCGTGCGCCGATGCCGTGGTCGGCATGGTCGATACGGCCGGTCAGACCGAAGGCGAAGGAGGCGTTGTCGTCGTCCATGGTGAGGATCTGCTCGGCCCGCTCCTGCCGGGCGAACGCGGACAGGGTCTTCAGCAGCTGCTCCTCCGTATAGCTCCCGCCGCCCTGGAACAGCTGGATCCGCTTCCGGTCGCCCACGAACAGCCGCAGCATGCTCTGTGGCGACTGACCGCCCGGAAGCCCGTCGTGCAGTCCCACGAACGCCAGCCGCACCCTGCTGTTCGCGAGCCGGAGCGACCGGATGCCGCGGCCGTTCACCCGCAGCGTCTCCTCGCTCCAGCGGCCGGGCACCCCCGCGAGCCGCGCGTAGGCCGCCTTCACCCCGTCCTCCCTGCGCCGCACGTAGTCCAGGGCCTCCTGGCGTCTCCGTCCGTCGTCGCCCCCGGTGAGATACACCGTGGTCAGCGGGCAGCCCGCGCGGATCGTCCGGCCGATGTCGGGATCGGTGAAGTAGAGGTCGTCATCGGGATGCGCCACCCCGACCAGCGTGCGCCGGCATCCCTGAGTGCCGTCCGGCGCCTCGCCCGCCAGGTGTGACGCGGCCGCCGAGCCCCGAGCGGCGGGACGCGCAGCCGTGGGGGAGCAGGAGAGGCTCAGCACCGCGCACAGGGCGGACGCGGCGAACGGAAGCAGTCTCGGCACCCGGCGGCCCCGGGTCTCGGAACGCGTGCGGTCCACGGAGCCGTCCTCATGGCCGGGGGCTGGGTCCAGAGAATCTTGCAGTCCGGCGCGGTACGCGCCCGGCATCCGACGCGCGGGCCGCCGCGTCGGCACCGAATGGGCGAAGACCCGGGCCCGCTCCGCCGGGGCCGGCCCCCGGCGGACGATCGGGGAAAGATCCTCCCCTGGCACTAGGGAGTTTGTTTTGCCTACCCATTACTCTTGTCCCAAGGCCACGCTGGGTGGCCATGGAGGAGTGAGATGAGGAGCAGCAACCCGGTCTTCTCGCGACGGGGCTTCAGCCGCGACAACGGTTACGCGAACGTCAACGCGGCACCGCAGGCCGGGGCCCCAGTAGCGGGTGCCAACCCATACGCCACCAACCCGTATGCCCAGCCGGACGCCCAGTTCGGCGCCCCGCAGGCACCGGCGCGTTCCGGTGCGATGACGATCGACGACGTCGTCACCCGTACGGCACTGACGCTGGGCACGGTCGTGGCAGGTGCCGCGGTCGCCTGGGCCCTGCTGCCCGTCGACGAGGCCAACCTCGGCAAGTCGTACGGCATCGCGATCGGCGCCGCGCTGATCGCGTTCGTGCTGTCGCTCGTCCAGTCCTTCAAGCGCACTCCGGTTCCCGCGCTGATCATCGCGTACGCGGCCTTCGAGGGCGTCTTCCTCGGGGTCATCTCCAGCGCGGTCAGCACGTACATCGGACCGGGCGTCGTGATGCAGGCGGTGATGGGCACCATGTGTGTCTTCGCCGGTGTGCTGTTCGCGTACAAGATGCGCTGGATCCGCGTCACCCGCCGCTTCTACGGCTTCGTGATGGCCGCCGCCATGGGCTTCATGCTCCTGATGGTGGTCAACCTGCTGTTCGCCGCCTTCGGTGGCGGTGACGGCCTCGGCTTCCGCAGCGGTGGCCTCGGCATCCTCTTCGGTGTCGTCGGCATCATCCTCGGCGCGTGCTTCCTGGCACTCGACTTCAAGCAGATCGAGGACGGCGTCGCGTACGGCGCCCCGCGCGAGGAGTCCTGGCTGGCGGCCTTCGGCCTCACCATGACCCTGGTGTGGATCTACCTGGAGATGCTGCGCCTGCTCTCCATCCTCAGCGGCGACGACTAGGCCTGGCTTTCCGCCAGGTCCGTTGATCTCGTGTGAACGGCCCGCAGGCTCCTTCGACGGAGCCTGCGGGCCGTTCTGTGTTCCGCGGGGACGGGGCTGCCGAGGGGGGCTGCGCCTTCCCGGCACCGTGCCCGGGTGTCAGCCCGTTGGCAACAGTCCCGGCGGGGCGCGTAGGGTCGCGGGGTGCTCGATACGACGCCCCTGATCATCGCCGTGGACCGATTCGCCGACCGGCTGCGTGCCGCCCCGCAGAGCAGGCTGCAGCGGGGAGCGGCGGCCGAAGGGCTGGCCGTGGCCAGGCGGTTGGCGGTGCGGGCCCAGCGCATCGAGGCGCCGGAGCGGGAGCCGAGGACCATGCCGGACGCCGGGATCTTCGCGATCGGTGACCAACTCGCGGTCGCGGGCCGGGATCTGGCCGTGGCACTGGAAACGGCCCCGTCGGCGGAGCTGGACGAGGCCGTGCGATTCGTCGATGAAGCGACCGCGCGGGCGTTCGCCTGAGCCACAGGGCGACAGGCGGCAGCGCTGGGCGCTCCGGGCGTGCGGGGTGTGCTGGGCAGCGGCCGGCGAGGGCCGCTGTGCCGGGGGAGGTGCCGGGCGACCGGTCCGCGGGCTAGAAGCTCGCGATGACGCGGTCGGCCAGTATGTACACGTTCTCCCTGCCGCAGGAGAACGTGAGCGCGTACGCGCCGGAGACCCCGGAACCGCCCAGCAGCACCGGGTGCTCGCCGGACCGCAGCGACTCGGCCAGACGCTCCGCGGTCTCCCGGTGGCCGGGGGTCATGCAGAGCGTGGTGCCGTCGGCGAAGACGTAGACGTCCAGGGTGCCGAGCGGGCCGGGGCGCACGTCGGCGAGTTCCGTACGGCTGTCGGCGAGCTCTTCCAGGCGGTTCACTGTACGCTCGTGATCGGTGACAACGGGTGTCTGCACCGGCACGAAGTCGGGGTGCGAGGGGTGGCGGCGACGGGCCGCGGCCAGTTCGGGGGAGTCCTCGGCGAACTCCGCGATCTCGGGGAGCTCGGCGATGTCCGCCAGCTCGGCCAGTTCCGTCAGCTCCTCCAGCGCCTCCGCGGCGTCGAGGTCCATCGCCTCCAGACCGGCGAAGTCGGCCTGGCGCGGCATGAAGAACGGGGCGTCCTCGCCGATCCCGGCCAGGCCGCCCAGCAGGGACGGGGCGTCGGCGGCGTCGCGCGCCTCCTGCGAGGCCCAGAAGGCGCGGGCCTCGGCGAGCTCGCGCTCGCGCTCCTCGGCCAGCGCCTCGGCGACCGCCGCGCGTATTTCCGCGGCAGGTGTGGCGTCGTTGCGGCTCTGGGCGGGGACGGCGGCGGCACGGGCGCGGTCGTCGGCCAGCTCCCTCCGGAGGGCGGATACCTGCTTGCGCAGCCCGTGAGCGGCGTGCAGAGCAGCGGCGCCCACGGCCGTGGCAGCGGCGGTGGTCAGCAACAGGGCAAGAGGCATGGCGCTCACTGACATACTCCCGGTTTCAATCGATCCCCCGACTTCCTACATCAGCTTGGCCTGTACCGGCACCATGTGTCAGTGCATTACGTCACGAATTGGACAGGTCTTTGTGCCTGGGGTTTAGCCCTGATGTGGGTGTGACCTGCGGGAATGACTCTCCCCCAGGAGATAGGTCACATCCTGGGGGAGATTCGGTCACGTTCGGGGCTCGGAACCGGCCACGCCGACCGGTCCGGAAGGCCCGAAAGGCCCCGAAGGGCCCGGCGGGCGGGGCCTGTGACGGTCATCGGAAGGCCGCCCGCGCTCGGGCCCGGCGGAACGCGGCCCCGGTCAGCTCAGCCGCTCGATGACCATCGCCATGCCCTGGCCGCCGCCCACGCACATCGTCTCCAGGCCGAACTGCTTGTCGTGGAACTGCAGGCTGTTGATCAGCGTGCCGGTGATCCGCGCGCCGGTCATGCCGAAGGGGTGGCCGACGGCGATGGCGCCACCGTTGACGTTGACCTTGTCCAGCGGCAGGCCGAGGTCCCGGTAGGACGGGATCACCTGGGCGGCGAAGGCCTCGTTGATCTCGGCCAGGTCGATGTCGTCGATGCCCAGTCCGGCCCGCTTCAGCGCCTGCTTGCTCGCCTCGACCGGTCCGTAGCCCATGATCTCGGGGGAGAGGCCGGAGACGCCGGTGGAGACGATCCGGGCCAGCGGGGTCAGGTCCAGCTCGCGCGCCTTGGTGTCGGACATGATCACGAGCGCCGCGGCACCGTCGTTGAGCGGGCAGCAGTTGCCGGCGGTGACCAGGCCGTCGGGGCGGAAGACCGGCTTCAGGCCCTGCACGCCCTCCAGGGTGACGCCCGCACGCGGACCGTCGTCCTTGGCGACCACCGTGCCGTCCGGCGTCGTCACCGGGGTGATCTCGCGCTCCCAGAAGCCGTTCTTGAGGGCTTCCTCGGCGAGGTTCTGCGACCGGACGCCGAACTCGTCCATGTCCTGGCGGGTGACGCCCTTGGTCCGGGCCAGGTTCTCCGCGGTCTGCCCCATCGAGATGTACGCGTCCGGCACCAGGCCGTCCTCGCGCGGGTCGTGCCAGCTCGCGCCGGACTCCTCCGCGCGGGCCGCGGTACGGGCCTCGGCGTCGGCGAACAGCGGGTTGTGGGTGTCCGGCCAGCTGTCGGAGTTGCCCTTGGCGAACCGGGACACCATCTCGACACCGGCCGAGATGAACACGTCGCCCTCGCCGGCCTTGATGGCGTGCAGCGCCATGCGGCTGGTCTGGAGGGAGGACGAGCAGTAGCGCGTGACCGTACAGCCGGGAAGGTGGTCCATCCCCATCTGCACGGCGATGATGCGGCCCAGGTTGTTGCCCTGCTCGCCGCCGGGGAGGCCGCAGCCGAGCATCAGGTCGTCGATGTCCTCGGGGTCCAGCTCGGGGACCTTGGCCAGTGCGGTCTGGATGATCGTGGCGGTCAGGTCGTCCGACCGCAGGTCCTTCAGCGAGCCCTTGAAGGCCCGGCCGATGGGGGAACGGGCAGCAGAGACGATCACGGCTTCGGGCATCACGCGGCTCCATGAGGGCTGGAAGGCTGTCTGGCTGGACTGCTCTGGAAGTTACCCGGACGTACTGCCGAGGTCACCCGGCCGGGCATGTGATGCGGGCCTCTTTTCTAAGCGACCGCTCAGTCCGTCGGCTCAGGCGGTCCGGGACGAGGTGCCCGTGTCGGTGCCAGGACGCCGCTCCACCCGGGTGGAGCCGCCCTGCTCCCCGCGCGCACCCGGGTGCGGATGCGGGTGCGGGTGCGGCTCCGTCGGCGCAGGCAGACGCCGCCGCCTGCGGTGCTTGAGGAGCGCCCAGGGCGCCCGAGCCCCGGTGACCTCCGTACCGGCCTCCCTGGCCGCCTGGGAGGCCGCCTTGGCCACCGGCAGCATGTCCTCACGCCGGGCGCCGTCCAGATGATCGGACTCCGGCCACAGCCCCAGCACCGCGCAGACCGTCGGCAGCAGCGCCATCGCGGCTGTCGCGTAGCCCTCCGCGGAGGGGTGGTAGTTGTCGGGGCCGAACAGCTCCCGCGGGTTCGCCTCGAACTCCGGTCCCAGCAGGTCGCCCAGCGACACCGTGCGCCCGCCCTGCTCCACCGAACCGATCGTCTGCGCCGCCGCCAGCTGCCGGCTCACCCGCCGGGCCAGCCACCGCAGCGGCTGGTAGACCGGCTCGATCGTGCCCAGGTCCGGACAGGTGCCGACCACCACCTCGGCCCCCGCCGTACGGAGCCTGCGCACCGCCGCGGTCAGACAGCGCACCGACTGGGTCGCGGGCATCCGGTGCGTCACGTCGTTCGCCCCGATCATGATCACGCAGATGTCCGGGGTCCCGAACGGATCGGCCAGCAGCAGCGCCACCTGCCGCTCCAGATCGTCCGACCGGGCTCCCGGCTGCGCGACGTTGCGCAGATCCACCGGCCGCTCCGAGACGGCCGCGAGCCCCGAGGCCACCAGCGCCCCCGGTGTCTGCCCGGCCCGCCGCACGCCCTGCCCGGCCGCGGTGGAATCCCCCAGCATCCCCAGCCGCAGCGGGTCCGACGGTCCGGCGAACGCCACCCCGTACCGCCCGTCCGCACTCGGCGGGACCGGTGCGATGCCGCCGCCCACCAGCCGCTTCGCCAGCTGGACCTCCGCCAGCACGACCCCTACCGCCGCGGCGCCCAGCAGCCCGACGCTGCCGCCGCCGTAGGCCGCACCCGCCGCGATCCGCCGTGCCACCCTCGCTCTCGACACAGTCCGGTCCACCTCCTCGTCGCCTTACGGCCCCGCCCGCGGCCGCCGTACACAGAGCTAACTGCCCCCAAGAGGCCGTTGTTCAATCGCTTCGCCCAATCCGGTCCCCGTACGCATACTCTTGCCGCACCATCTCGGAGACCCCGGAGTACACGGTGCAATTCCACGATTCGATGATCAGCCTCGTAGGCAACACCCCGCTGGTGAGGCTGCGCAGTGTGACGGCCGGCATCCAGGCGACGGTCCTGGCCAAGGTCGAGTACTTCAACCCAGGCGGCTCGGTCAAGGACCGGATCGCCCTTCGCATGATCGAGGCCGCGGAGCAGAGCGGCGAGCTGCAGCCCGGAGGCACGATCGTCGAGCCGACGAGCGGCAACACGGGCGTCGGCCTGGCGATCGTCGCGCAGCAGAAGGGCTACAAGTGCATCTTCGTCTGCCCGGACAAGGTGTCCACGGACAAGATCAACGTGCTGCGCGCCTACGGCGCCGAGGTCGTCGTCTGCCCGACGGCGGTCGACCCCGAGCACCCGGACTCCTACTACAACGTCTCCGACCGGCTGGTCCGTGAGACGCCCGGAGCCTGGAAGCCCGATCAGTACTCCAACCCCAACAACCCGCGCTCCCACTACGAGACCACCGGTCCCGAGCTGTGGGAGCAGACGGACGGGAAGATCACCCATTTCGTGGCGGGGGTCGGCACCGGCGGCACGATCAGCGGCACCGGCCGCTACCTGAAGGAAGCCAGCGACGGCGCGGTCAAGGTCATCGGCGCGGACCCGGAGGGCTCGGTCTACTCCGGCGGCTCCGGACGGCCGTACCTGGTCGAGGGCGTCGGTGAGGACTTCTGGCCGACGGCGTACGACCGGACGGTCACCGACGAGATCGTCGCCGTGTCCGACAAGGACTCCTTCCAGATGACCCGTCGGCTCGCCAAGGAGGAGGGCCTGCTGGTCGGCGGCTCCTGCGGGATGGCGGTCGTCGGCGCCCTGGAGGTCGCGAAGCGGCTGGGGCCGGACGACGTGGTCGTCGTCCTCCTGCCGGACAGCGGGCGCGGCTACCTGAGCAAGATCTTCAACGACGAGTGGATGGCGGACTACGGCTTCCTGGAGAACACCGGTCCCTCCGCACGCGTCGCGGCCGTCCTCGACTACAAGGAGGGCCCGATCCCGACCCTCGTCCACATGCACCCGGAGGAGACCGTCGGCGAGGCGATCGAGGTCCTGCGCGAGTACGGCGTCTCGCAGATGCCGATCGTGAAGCCGGGCGCGGGACACCCGGACGTGATGGCCGCGGAGGTCATCGGCTCGGTCGTCGAGCGGGAGCTGCTGAACGCGCTCTTCGCCCAGCGCGCCTCGCTCTCCGACCCGCTGGAGAAGCACATGTCGCCGCCGCTGCCGCAGGTCGGCTCCGGCGAACCGGTCGAGGACCTGATGACGGTGCTCGGCGGTGCGGGCGCGGCGGACGCGGCGATCGTGCTGGTGGAGGGCAAGCCGAAGGGCGTGGTCAGCCGGCAGGACCTGCTGGCGTTCCTCGCCAAGGACGCGGCGGCGGTCCCCAAGCCGTAGCGGAGGGCCGCAGGCGGGTCCGCCGGGAAAGCCGCGGGCGGGTCCGCCGGGGAGGCCCGCGCGCGGGCTTCGCGAAAACGGTACGAGCGCGACACGTACCCGCAGCACCGGCTTAACACGGCTCGGGCAGATTGATGGGTGTCGGCAGGGAGACCCGCCGGCACCGATACGGCGACACGGACTACGGAGCGGCTCCCGGACCTCCACTGTCGCCCGGATGCGAGACCGGCCCTGACCCGGACCGCGTCCCTCGCGGGGACCGCCGTCGTCCCGCCCTCCGGGAAACCGGGGGTGCGGCGGTCCCCGCGATACACCCCCGGCCCTCCCGGCCGCTCATTCCTCCCAGTCGGACTTCTGCCGCTCGTCGTCCCGGCGCCGGAAGAGCCGCCCGCCGCGCGCGGCCTGGAAGGCGTTGACACCGACGATCCCGAGCCAGGCCACGACCAGCCCCCGGATGCCCGCGTTGGCAACGCCGATGGCCGACAGCGGGATGGCCAGGACCAGCGAGACGATCGCGAATCCGTACTGCTCACCGAAGTGCCCCGCGGCGGGCCGCGGCGGCTGTGCTCCCCTGGCGACGACGATCTGCTGCTCCGCGAGATGGCGCCTGACCCGGCGGTCGAGCGTGCCGTCGAGCCGCTGCTCGACCTTTTCGAGAAACGACTCGACGAGCGCGGACTCGTACTCGGCCCCCAGCTCACTACGGGCTTGAAGGGTGGCGTCGAGCTCCTTCTTGAGCTCGGTGTCGGGTGCGTCCATATCCCTACGGTACGAATCCGGGGCGGGCGGGTCAGTGGGGCTAACCCCCCTGTTTGTGCCGGAGCGCGCCCCCGGTGACGCGCCGCCGTCCTCCCTCACCGCGCGGCTGCATATGGACATGCAGACGCCTTGCTGGCTGAATGGATTCGTCGGTGCCGGACCGCGGCGCGACGGATCTACCGAGGGGACAGGATGAGCGGGAGCAGCCCGGCCGCGAGGTTGCAGCAGCTGTTCGAGGGGCGCAGGCTCACCCCCACCCAGCGGCGCATCGCGCACTCGATGGTGCGCAGGGCAGGCGACGCCCCGTTCCTGTCCAGCGTCGAGCTGGCCGAACTGGCCGGGGTGAGCCAGCCCTCCGTCACCCGGTTCGCCGTGGCGCTCGGCTTCGACGGCTACCCCGCGCTGCGCAGGCATCTGCGCGAGGTCACCCCGGCCGGTCCGGCGGCGGGCGCCGGGGAGGACACGTACAACGAGTACCAGCAGGCGGTGCACGCCGAGATCGAGAACCTGCGCCACCTCGCCGAGCTGCTCGCCGATCCGGGACCGGTCGAGCGGGCCGGACGGCTGCTCGCCGCCTCGCGGCCGCTGCCCGTGCTCGGGCTGCGCGCCGCCTCCTCGCAGGCCCGGGGCTTCGGATACTTCGCCGCCAAGGTCCACCCCGACGTCCGGGTGCTCGACGAGGGCGGCAGCATGCTGCACGACCGGATCGACGCCGCCCGGCGGGCCGGGGCCAGCGCGCTGATCTGCTTCGCGCTGCCGCGCCACCCCCGGGAGGTCGTGGACGCGCTCGCGTACGCGCGGGAACAGGGGCTGACCGTGGTGTCGGTCGCGGACTCCGCCTTCGCCCCGGTGGCCGGCCACAGCGATCTGCTGATCCCGGCCGCCGTCGGGACCGGGCTCGCCTTCGACACGGCGTGTGCGCCGATGCTGCTGGGGCGGGTGCTGCTGGAGTCCATGTGCGACGCCCTGCCGGACGCGCAGGCGCGGCTGGAGGAGTTCGACGCGAGGGCGGCGGCGCGGGGCCTGTTCGTCGAGTGAACCGCGCGGCCGCCCGCGCCGGCGCCCCGTCCGTCACGGGCGGGGCGCCGCTTCTCAGACTTCGCTCATGTACGGCCCCTAATCTGCGCCCACGGAATGGGCACAGGGCCGTCGGAGAGGGGTACGGACGTGGGGCGCGGAGCGCAGTCGTTGGCGAGAGTGGCCGTGATCGTACGGGCCGGCGCGGCGCCCATGTGGTGGCCGGGGCTGCTCGCCGCGGCCATCGGGGCACTGGTGCCGGGGCTCACCGGCCGGCGCATCGGACTGCTGACCGGGGCCGCGCTGTTCCTGGTCACGATGGCCGTCGTGGCGACGGCCCGCGGCAAGCGGTACGACGGACTCGCCCGGGGCGCCACCCGGGCCGGCCGCACCGACTTCCTCCAGGACCGGGCCGTGACCGTACGCAACTGGCGCCGCGGGCACCGCTGGTGGCTGCTCGGGGCGTTCCTGGTGGCCGTCGCGAGCGCGTTCGTGGTGCCGGGGGCGGGCGGGCTGCTGCTCGCGGGGGCCGGGGCCGGGCTCTGGGCCAAGGCCGTCCGGATCGGGCAGCGGGAGCGCCGGGACGACGCCCTGTACTGGGTCCGCACGGACTGGGTGGAGCGCGGGCGGCCCACCGGCAAGCCGGTCAAGGCGTTCCGGACGACGGGGCCGGTGGCCGGGGACGCCGCACCCGGTGGGGCGCGGCGCTCCCGCTGACCGGCCGGTCAGACCTCCAGCTCCGCCTCGATCCTCTTGAGCTGGTGGCGGGCCATCGCCAGGTTGGCGCGGCCGGAGTCCAGCACCAGGTAGAGGAACAGGCCGTTGTTGCCACGGGTCCTGAGCAGCCGGATCAGGTGGTACTGGGTGCCCAGGGTGATCAGGATGTCCTCGATCTCGTCCTGGATGCCCAGGTGCTCCATGGTGCGGAGCTTGGCGCGTACGACGTCGGTGTTGCCGGCCGCCGCGACCTCCAGGTTGAATTCCTTGCCGCCGCCGAGGGTGCCCAGCGCCATGCCGCTCGTGTAGTCGACGAGGGCGACACCGACGGTGCCCTCGATGGACGTCATCGCTTCCTTCAGTGACGCTTCGGTGTTCGCCATGAGTACTCGATTCCTTTCCCTGACCGGCCGCGATGACCGGTTCCGTTTCCTGGGTGCGAGAGCTGGGGGCGGTTCATGTCGTGCGGTGGGGCAGGGTGCCCGGCTGCTGCGGGGTGCGGGGCAGCGGCGGGCGTGCGCCGGGTGCGGGCTGCGGGGTGCGTTCCAGTGCGGCGTCGACGAGCTGTCCGATCCTGGCGCCGGCCCGGCGGCCCTCCAGATGGAGCCTGCCGACGTTGATCCGGTCCTCGGCCAGCAGGGTCAGCACGGCCGACGAACCCGCGGCGTACGCCGCGATGTAGCCCGTCTCGCCCCGGACGAGGAGTTCGCGGAAGCCGCCCCGGCCGGTCGCCTCCGTCATCCGGATCGAGACCCCGAGCGCGGCGGCGGTCAGTGCGGCGACCCCTTCGGCCTCCACCCCCGGGGTGTCATGGGCGAGGACGAGTCCGTCGGTGCTGGCCGCCAGGGCGCCGGCGAGGAGCGGCACCCGCGCCCGCAGCCGCTGGAGTTCGGCCAGGACATCCTGGACTTCGGCCTCGGGCACCATCAGCTGTCTCCTCCCGGCACGCTGTCTGAGCGCGCGTATCACAGGGCCTCCAGTGCGTCTCGGAGCCGGCGCAGCAGGGCGACGTCGGGGTCGGCGGTGACCTCGGGCAGCTCGATCCGGGGGGCCGCGGAGGCGGCCCGGCCCGTCGGCGTCCGGACCGCCTCCACCAGCCCGGACGCGGCCAGCCGCCGGAGGTCGACCAGGGTGTGGAACGCCGACCTGCCCAGCTCCTGGGCGATGTCCGTCGCGGTGCGCACCCCGTCCACGCGCTCCAGTACGCGGTGCTGGCGCGGGGGTACGGGGGAGTCGACCGGGTGGCCGGTCCGCACGAGCGGGGCGCTGTCGGTCACCGCCTCGGGCCAGATCCGGTCCAGCAGCTCCCGGCGCCGGAGCGTCTCGCGCTGCACGGCTTCCACGGGCACGGGGCGGACCGGGCCGATCCAGTGGGCGACCCCGTAGCGGAAGCGGGCCGGGGTCCGGGTCGGGGCGAGGGCGAAGAACGCCGCGTCGTACAGCGCCCCCAGGTGGCACAGCTCCAGCGCGCCGCCCGCCACCCGGCCGCTGTCCACGAGGTAGCGGCCGACCCGCTGCCCGGCCCCCGCCCGGGCGACCGCGTCCCACCAGCCGTCGCGGTGCAGGGCGCCGCCCCGGGTGAGCAGGACGTCGATACCGGGCGTGGCCGGGCTCTCGGCGTGCACCACCTCGCCGTCGGCGAGGTAGAGGGTGCCCCGGTCGCGCATCAGGGCGCCGGTGGCCCGTTCCGCGGCGAGGCGCTGGAGCATGGGCGAGAGCACGGGGGCGGGGGAGGGGGCGGGCGCGGGGGTGGTCGTTCTCATGCCAGGACCAGCCGCTCGGCCATCTCGCCCAGCCGTATCCGGGCCAGGGCCAGATTGCCCTCCGCGCGGTCCAGCCAGAGGTGGAGGAAGACGCTGCTGTCGAAGTCCGTCTCGACGAACCGGAGGATGTGGTAGCCGGCCCGGGTGGTGACGATGACGTCCTCGACCGGGGACCCCGTCCCCGTGACGGCCTGGCTGCCGACGGAGGTCGGCGGCCGGGGTAACTCCAGGGCGAAGGCTGGCTGCTCGGCCGCCATCCGTGCGACCTCGGCCGTCTCCGCGGCGGTGGCCTCGTGGTCGCCGTTGGGCGAGTCACCGATGGTGCCGAGAGCGAGACCGCTCGTCCAGTCGACCACGGCGGCACCACGGGCACCGGGCAGTCTCATGGCGTCGAGCAGGCACTCGTCGATTCCGGGCACGCGGACTCCCCTCCGACACTCTGTGCGGCTGTGACCCAGAGGTTACGCAACGTGCTCGGGCCTGGTGGAGGTTCTGGCATTTTCCACAGGTACATGCAGGTGGCCGGTGGAAAATGCCCTCCCGCACACCGGAAGGGAGCCGTCCGGGCGTCTGCCGGGCGCCTGTTGAGCGCCGGTTGAGCGCCGTACGAGCGCTGTCCTGGCCCGGGTCGCGCCGCCCTGTTGACTGGACGTATTCAGTCGATCAGGATGTGAATAGAAAATTCACAGTCGCGAGGAGGCATTGCCATGTCAGGACCCCGCCCCGTACGGGCACCGCGCGGTACCGAACTGAGCGCCCTGGGATGGCAGCAGGAAGCCGCGCTGCGGATGCTGCAGAACAACCTGGACCCCGAGGTCGCCGAGCACCCCGACAAGCTCGTCGTCTACGGCGGCACCGGCAAGGCCGCCCGCGACTGGCGCTCGTTCGACGCGATGGTGCGCACGCTCCGGACGCTCAAGCAGGACGAGACGATGCTCGTCCAGTCCGGGCGTCCGGTCGGCGTCATGCAGACGCACGAGTGGGCCCCGCGGGTCCTGATCGCCAACTCCAACCTCGTCGGCGACTGGGCGAACTGGGAGGAGTTCCGCCGCCTGGAGGCGCTCGGGCTCACCATGTACGGCCAGATGACCGCCGGATCGTGGATCTACATCGGCACCCAGGGCATCCTCCAGGGCACGTACGAGACGTTCGCCGCCGTCGCCGCGAAGAAGTTCGGCGGGACGCTGGCCGGGAAGATCACGCTGACCGCCGGGCTCGGCGGCATGGGCGGCGCCCAGCCCCTCGCCGTGACGATGAACGACGGCGTCGCGATCTGCGTCGACTGCGACCCGCGCGCCATCGAACGCCGCATCGAGCACCGCTTCCTGGACGTGCGGGCCGACTCCCTGGAGCACGCCTTCCAGCTCGCGGTCGAGGCCAGGGACGCCCGCAGGCCGCTCTCCATCGGGCTGCTCGGCAACGCCGCGGAACTGCTGCCCCGGATGCTCGCCGAGGGCGCCCCGGTCGACATCGTCACCGACCAGACCAGCGCGCACGACCCGCTCGCCTACCTGCCGCTCGGGGTCGACTTCGACGACATGGCCGACTACGCCACCGAGAAGCCCGCCGACTTCACCCTGCGCGCCCGGGAGTCGATGGCGAAGCACGTCGAGGCGATGGTCGGCTTCATGGACGCGGGCGCCGAGGTCTTCGACTACGGCAACTCCATCCGCGGCGAGGCACAGCTCGCGGGCTACGGGCGGGCCTTCGACTTCCCGGGCTTCGTGCCCGCGTACATCCGGCCGCTCTTCTGCGAGGGCAAGGGCCCCTTCCGCTGGGCGGCCCTGTCCGGCGAGGCGTCCGACATCCACAAGACCGACAAGGCGATGCTCGAACTCTTCCCGGAGAACGAGTCGCTGCACCGCTGGATCAAGATGGCCGGCGAGCGCGTCCAGTTCCAGGGGCTGCCCGCCCGGATCTGCTGGCTCGGCTACGGCGAGCGGGACCGGGCCGGCGAGCGCTTCAACGACATGGTGGCGAGCGGTGAGCTGGCCGCGCCGCTGGCCATCGGGCGCGACCACCTGGACTGCGGCTCCGTGGCCTCCCCCTACCGGGAGACCGAGGCCATGCTCGACGGGTCCGACGCCATCGCCGACTGGCCGCTGCTCAACGCGATGGTCAACGTGGCGTCGGGGGCGTCCTGGGTCTCCATCCACCACGGCGGCGGTGTGGGCATGGGCCGCTCCATCCACGCGGGCCAGGTGACGGTGGCCGACGGGACGAAGCTGGCCGGCGAGAAGATCCGCCGGGTGCTGACCAACGACCCCGGCATGGGCGTCATCCGGCACGTGGACGCGGGGTACGACATCGCGGAGTCGGTCGCCTCCGACAAGGGCGTGCGGGTGCCGATGCGGGAGGGCGAGGCGTGACGGCGCCGGACCGATCCCGGTCGACCCTGTCCTTCCAGGACATGTGGCGGGAGCTCGCTCCCCTCGGACGGCACCCGGACAGCGGCGGCTACCGCCGCTACGCCTGGACCTCCGCCGACACCGACTGCCGTACGTGGTTCCGGGCGCAGGCCGAGGCGCGCGGGCTCGCCCTGGAGACCGACCGCAACGGCAACCAGTGGGCCTGGCTCGGCGACCCCCTGGCCGGGGACGCCGTCGTCACCGGGTCGCACCTCGACTCGGTGCCGGACGGCGGCGCCTTCGACGGGCCGCTCGGTGTCGTCTCCTCCTTCGCCGCGCTCGACGAACTCCGCGGCAGGGGAGTGGAGTTCACCCGGCCACTGGCGATCACCAACTTCGGCGACGAGGAAGGCGCCCGCTTCGGCCTCGCCTGCGTCGGCTCCCGGCTCGCCGCCGGGCAGCTGACCGCCGAGGCCGCGCACCGGCTGCGGGACGGGGACGGCGTCACGCTCCCGCAGGCCATGGAGGCGGCCGGGTACGACCCCGACGCCATCGGCCCCGACCCCGAACGGCTCGCCCGGATCGGCGCGTTCGTCGAGCTCCACGTCGAGCAGGGCCGCGCCCTCGACCTCACCGGCGACCCCGTCGGCATCGCCTCCGCGATCTGGCCGCACGGACGCTGGCGGTTCGACTTCCGGGGCGAGGCCAACCACGCGGGCACCACCCGGCTCGCCGACCGGCGCGACCCGATGCTCACGTACGCCGAGACGGTACTCGCCGCCCGCCGGGAGGCGGAGCTGGCCGGCGCCCTCGCCACCTTCGGCAAGATCGCCGTCGAGCCGAACGGCGTCAACGCCATCCCCTCCCTGGTGCGCGGCTGGCTCGACTCCCGGGCCGCCGACCAGGACACCCTGGACACCGTCGTCACCGGGATCGAACGGGCCGCCCGGGAACACGCCGAACGGGCCGGTATCGATCTCGACGTCGTACGGGAGTCCTTCACGCCCGTGGTGGAGTTCCAGCACGCCCTGCGCGACGAGCTGGGCGCGATCCTGAAGGGTGCCGCCACCCGTGGGGACGGTCGCGCCGCCCCCGTGCTCGGCACCGGAGCGGGACACGATGCGGGTATTTTGTCCGCTTCGGCCCCTACCGCCATGCTGTTCGTCCGGAACCCCACCGGGATCTCGCACTCGCCGGCCGAGCACGCCGCCGAGGACGACTGCGTGGCCGGGGTGATCGCACTCGCCGATGTACTGGAAGGTCTCGCGTGCCGATGACGACGGAGCCGCAAGCCGGACCGACAACCGAACCGGAAGCCGGGCCGACGGGCAGGCCCGTCCCCGTGACGTACTGGCTCTCCCATGCCTGGCTCGGCACCCATGTCGAACCGGGCGTCCTCCTGGAGGTGGCCGACGGACTGATCGCCGGGGTACGGACCGGGGTCGACTCCCCGCCGCCCGGCGCCACCGTGCTGCGCGGCCTCACCCTGCCCGGTCTCGCCAACACCCACTCGCACGCCTTCCACCGCGCCCTGCGCTCCACCGTCCAGGTCGGCTCCGGCACCTTCTGGACCTGGCGCGAGACCATGTACCAGGTCGCGTCCCGGCTCACCCCCGACACGTACTACGAACTGGCCCGCGCGGTGTACGCCGAGATGGCGCTGGCCGGCATCACCGCGGTCGGTGAATTCCACTACCTGCACCACGCGCCCGGCGGCACCCCGTACAGCGACCCGAACGCGATGGGCACGGCCCTGATCGCGGCCGCCCGCGAGGCCGGCATCCGGATCACCCTGCTCGACACCGCCTACCTCGCCGCCGGGTTCGGCCGCCGGCCCTCCCAGTACCTGAAGCCCGACCGGCACCAGCTGCGCTTCTCCGACACCACCGCCGACGCCTGGGCCGAGCGTGCCTCCCTCCTCAAGGGCGACGAGCACGCCCTGATCGGCGCCGCCGTCCACTCCGTGCGCGCCGTGCCCGCGGCCCAGCTCGCCACCGTCGCGGAGTGGGCGCGGGAGAGGCGGGCGCCGCTCCATGTCCACCTCTCCGAGCAGACCGCGGAGAACGACGCCTGCCTCGCCACCCACGGCTGCACCCCCACCCGGCTCCTCGCCGACCACGGGGTCCTCGGCCCGCGCACCACCGGCGTCCACAACACCCATCTCACCGGGGAGGACATCGCGCTGATCGGCTCCACGGCCACCGGCACCTGCATGTGCCCGACCACCGAACGCGATCTCGCCGACGGCATCGGCCCCGCCGTCGCCCTCCAGCACGCCGGCTCCCCGCTGTCCCTCGGCAGCGACAGCCACGCGGTGATCGACCTCTTCGAGGAGGCCCGCGCGATGGAGCTCAACGAGCGCCTGCGCACCCGGACCCGCGGCCACTGGACCGCCTCCGCGCTGCTGCGTGCCGCCTCCGCCGACGGCCATGCCGCGCTCGGCCGGCCCGAAGCGGGCATCCTCGAACCGGGCGCGCCCGCCGACCTCGCGACCATCGCCCTGGACTCCGTCAGAACAGCGGGGCCGGTCCCCAGGCTGGCTGCCGAAACAGCCGTATTCGCCGCCTCCGCGGCCGATGTGCGCCATACGGTGGTCGCCGGACGGCACATCGTGCGCGACGGGCACCACACGCTGGTCCCCGACGTCCCCGCGGCACTCGCGAAGGCCGTCGCGGCCCTGTACCGCTGAGCGCTCCCCAGGAGCCGCCCGGCCCCGCGCCCCCGCCGAAGCCGACACGCAAGGAGAGCAGTCCCCCGATGACGACGACCGCCATCACCCACATCGCCGCGCTGGTCACCAACGACCCCTCCCTCGGTGACAATTCCCCCCTCGGACTGATCCAGGACGCGGCCGTCGTCATCGAGGGCGACCGGGTCGTCTGGACCGGTGAATCCAGCAAAGCACCCGCCACTGACAACGCCGTCGACGCGGCCGGCCGGGCCGTGATCCCGGGCTTCGTCGACTCCCACTCGCACCTCCTCTTCGCGGGCGACCGCACCCAGGAGTTCAACGCCCGGATGTCCGGCCGGGCCTACACCGCGGGCGGCATCCGCACCACCGTCGCCGCCACCCGCGCCGCCACCGACGAGGAGCTCGACGCCAACGTCGCCCGCTACCTCGCGGAGGCGCTGCGCCAGGGCACCACGACCTTCGAGACCAAGTCCGGCTACGGCCTCACCGTCGAGGACGAGGCCCGCGCCCTGCGCGTCGCCGCCCGCCACACCGACGAGGTCACCTTCCTGGGCGCCCACATCGTCCCCCCGGACTACGCCGACGACCCGGCCGGATACGTCGGCCTGGTCACCGGTCCGATGCTCGACGCCTGCGCCCCGTACGCCCGTTGGATCGACGTCTTCTGCGAGAAGGGCGCCTTCGACGGCGACCAGGCGCGTGCCGTCCTCACCGCGGGCCGGGCCAAGGGCCTGCACCCCCGCGTCCACGCCAACCAGCTCGGCCACGGCCCCGGCGTCCAGCTCGCCGTGGAACTCGACGCGGCGTCCGCCGACCACTGCACCCACCTGACCGACGCCGACATCGACGCCCTGGCCCAGTCCGCCACCGTCGCCACGCTGCTCCCCGGCGCCGAGTTCTCCACCCGCGCCGCCTGGCCCGACGCCCGCCGCATCCTCGACGCGGGCGCCACCGTCGCGCTCTCCACGGACTGCAACCCGGGCTCCTCGTTCACCTCGTCCATGCCGTTCTGCGTCGCACTCGCCGTCCGCGACATGGGCATGACCCCCGACGAGGCCCTCTGGTCCGCCACCGCGGGCGGCGCGGCTGCGCTGCGGCGTACCGACGTCGGGCGCATCGCTCCCGGGGCCCGCGCCGACCTGGTCGTCCTGGACGCGCCCAGCCACGTCCACCTCGCCTACCGGCCCGGCGTACCGCTGGTGCACGAGGTCTGGCGGGGCGGCGAGCGCACCGGTGCCCGGCGGCACGGCTGACGTCACGTCGGCAACGCGGAAGGACCTGCCCCGTGTCGGGGCAGGTCCTTTGTCCGGCAGTCCTCGCGAGCGCGTCGCGAGGTGCCCGCTCATTCCTCCAGCGTCAGGCCCTTGCGGAGCTTGACCAGGGTGCGGGAGAGCAGCCGGGAGACGTGCATCTGCGAGATGCCGAGCTCCTCGCCGATCTCCGACTGCGTCATGTTGGCGACGAAGCGGAGCGAGAGGATGGTCCGGTCGCGGCCGGGCAGCGAGGCGATCAGCGGCTTCAGGGACTCGACGTACTCGATGCCCTCGAGCCCGTGGTCCTCGTAGCCGATCCGGTCGGCCAGCGCGCCGTCGTTCTCGTCCTCCTCGGGCTTGGCGTCCAGCGAGCTCGCGGTGTACGCGTTGCTCGCGGCCATGCCCTCGACGACTTCTTCATTGCTGATGCCCAGGCGGTCGGCGAGCTCGCCCACGGTGGGCGCGCGGTCCAGCTGCTGGGCGAGCTCGTCGCCCGCCTTGGCCAGGTCGAGCCGCAGCTCCTGAAGGCGGCGCGGCACCCGCACGGACCAGCTGGTGTCGCGGAAGAAGCGCTTGATCTCGCCGACGATGGTCGGCATCGCGAAGGTCGGGAACTCGACGCCGCGGCTGAGCTCGAACCGGTCGATCGCCTTGATCAGGCCGATGGTGCCGACCTGGATGATGTCCTCCATCGGTTCGCTGCGGGAGCGGAACCGGGAGGCGGCGAACTTGACCAGGGCCATGTTCAGCTCGACGAGCGTGTTGCGTACGTAGGAGTACTCGTGGGTGCCCTCTTCGAGGGACTCCAGCCGGGCGAAGAGCGTCTTGGAGAGCGCCCTGGCGTCCAGCGGCCCCATCTCGGAGGAGGGCGGGATCTCGGGAAGCTCCACGAGTCCGCCGGTGGTGCCTTCGGTGTCGCTGTGGTCACTGCTGGTGGTGCTGTCGCGCGTACCGTCCAGGACGGCCGCGGCAGGGGAGTCTGATTCGGTCAGTCCCTGAGGACATGCTGACGTCGCGTTGTGGGTACGCGGTTCGTCGAGCCGGGGTGACATGGTCTCCTCCATCGTTCTCGGCATATGGCTGCCGATGCCCATACGTGTTCCTGCGGTAAAGCGGCGCCTCCAAAGCCGGCCATGTTTTGGGTGTCCCCCTACCCTTACCCGGTCCCTGTGGGTCGTTACAAGCTCCAATTACCGCTATATGTCCGGTTTGTTGAGGTCTTCGGCTACCGCGTGGCCCACGGAACGCGTACTGTTTTAACAACGTCAGCGACAGGTGCAACGCATCTGCACGCACAGTGATGCAGACAGTGACGATCGGCGAAGAGGGACGGGCATGGACCGCGGGACGGTCGGCAGTGCGAACCGGGGTCGGCTTCAGGTCGAGGCCCGGACCGTGGGCCGCAGCGAGGTTGTGACGCCGGTGGGCGAGCTCGATCACCACACGGCCGATCTGCTGCGCGAGCCCCTGGAGAGCGCGGTCGAGCAAGGGCGCGTGCGCCTGGTGGTGGACTGCTCGCAACTCGAATTCTGTGATTCCACCGGGCTGAACGTGCTGCTCGGTGCCCGCCTCAAGGCGGAGGCAGCCGGGGGAGGGGTCCATTTGGCCGGAATGCTGCCCGTGGTGGCGCGGGTGTTCGAGATCACCGGGGCCGAGGCGGTTTTCACCGTTCACGGCTCCCTCGACGAGGCCCTGGACGACTGATCGTGGTGTGTTTCACCGCCTCGGCAACCTCATGTGTTGCGTGCGTCACGCGATCCGCGTAGGCGAAGTGGGTGTTGTCACGATTCGGCCGGGCAGGAGACACCCCGGTGAGCCCTCGGCGAGCCGCACGCTCCGTATCCGTCCGGCGCCTGTATCGGTGTCCGTATCTGTATTCGTATCTGTATCTGTTCAATGGCGACATGGTGAATCGGTGAGGTGAAGCGCTGATGAGCACCACCCGGCAGCATCCGCCGGGCGACCTCGGCCGCGAGCCGGAGGGCGCAGGCGTGGGTGCACGTACCGACGCGGGCACGCGCGCGGACGCGGGCGCCGGCGCTTCCTCCGGGGGGTCGGTCGAGCGGCAGTGGCGCACGCTGTCGCTGCGGCAGGTCAGCGGCATCGTGCCGACGGCCCGCGATTTCGCCCGGCAGGCACTCCACGACTGGGGCTGGCTCCCCGCCTCGACCGCCGACCGCCGTGCGGCCGCGGAGGACGTCCTGCTGGTCGTCTCCGAGCTGGTCACCAACGCGTGCCTGCACGCGGAGGGCCCCGACGAGCTCCGTATCGCGTGCACGCCGAAGGCGCTGCGGGTCGAGGTCGTCGACGGCGGCGCGGGACAGCCCGCGCCGCGCACCCCGCACCGGGCCGGCCGGCCCGGCGGGCACGGCATGTTCATCGTGCAGCGGCTCTGCCTGGACTGGGGAGTCGTACGGGTGCCGGACGCACCCGGCAAGACCGTCTGGGCGGAGCTGGCCGCCCCCGTATAGCCGCACGCGGGTCTGTCCGCCCGCCCCGGGGGCCGTGTCCCCCGGGCTCCACGCCCCTCGAAGAGCGCGCCGGATCGGCGCGCTCTTTGTCTTCCCTCCACAAGGCGCCGGGCGTACCTTGAGCGCCCAATCTGATGTGTCGTCAGCTATTTGGGCCGCACGGAAGCGGCGCACGGCGACTCCCGGCATGAGGGGAACTCGAGGTGTCGTACCAGAAGCGAACAGCTCTCGCGCTGGCGTCCGGACTGGCGGGGGCGGTGGTGCTGATGGCCGCGCCCGCCGCTCACGCGACGGTCGTGGACGTCAACTACAAGTGCAAGACCCCGATCGGGGACAAGGCCGCCGTGTCGCCCATCGACATCAAGAGCGTCAAGAGCGGCAGCGGCTACAAGCTCACGATGTCCTTCCAGAAGGGCGTGTCCTCCAGCCCGGTCGAACTGGGCAAGGGCGCGATGAACCCCAGCGCGGTGATCAAGGTCGGCGGTGCGGACCCGGGACAGCTCCAGGTGTCGGGACCGGCCAACTCCGCCGCGATCCCCGCCAACAGCCCCATCAAGATCAGTGATCTGTCGGGGACGTACACCCCGAAGAAGAGCGGGAAGGTCGACTTCACCGCCGGGGT
Organism: Streptomyces sp. NPDC087428; assembly: GCF_044744085.1. NCBI lineage: Bacteria > Bacillati > Actinomycetota > Actinomycetes > Kitasatosporales > Streptomycetaceae > Streptomyces > Streptomyces sp. NPDC087428. The sequence continues at coordinate 66,794 of NZ_JBIUXR010000006.1, read as the reverse complement.
GCTGACCATCAAGGCACTCGGTACGACGACGACCTGCACCCCGTCCAACAACCCGGGCCCCTCGCTCTCCCTCGACGTGAAGGCCGCGGGCGGCGGGGGCGCGCAGAGCGCACCGGACACCGGCGGCTCGCTGCCGAAGACCGGCCCGCTCGACTCGGCGGTGGCGCTCGGCACGCTCGGCGGCACGGTGCTGCTGACCGGCGCGGCCGGCGTGCTGTGGCTGACCAGGCGCGGGCAGCGGGCCACGGGCTGACACCCCGCCAACCGCCGCCGCCGTCACGCACCAGGGAGCCGCCCATGCCGCCGTTGACCGGTCACGCCACCCGACTCGCCCTTGCCGTACCGCTGCTCGCCGCCCTGTGGTGGGCCGTCGCCCCGACCGCGGCGGCCGGTGCCACCGAGCACCCGGCCGCTCCGGAGTGGACGGCGCGGCCCGTGGCGAACGGCGCCGGCCGGGACGGCGGCAGACCGTACTTCTACCTGGAGGGCCTGCCCGGCAGCGTCCTCCAGGACCGCCTCTCGGTCACCAACCCGGGTCCGGAGCCGGTGACCGTACGGCTGCGCGGCGCCGACGCGTACAACACCGCGAAGGGCGGTTTCGCGGTACGCGGCGCGCGGGGCTCCACCGGTACCGGGGCCTGGCTGCGCACGGCCACCGCCAAGGTGACCGTGCCCGGCCGGACCCGTGCGGAGGTGCCCGTCTCCGTCACCGTGCCCGAGGACGCGCTGCCCGGTGACCACCCGGGCGCGATCGTCGTCGAGAGCGACGGCCGCTCGGTGGGCGTCCGGGTCCAGCTGCGGATCGGCGGACCGACGCTGGCCGCGCTCACGGTCGAGGACGTCACGGTGTCCGGGCGGACCATCCACTACACGCTGGTCAACCGGGGCAACGCGGTCCTCGCGCCCCGTCTCGCCGTCAGCGCCGACGGGGTGTTCGGCAGCCTGCTGCGACGCGACGCCCGCACCTTGCCCGTCGAGCTGCTGCCCGGACAGCGGGTACGGCTCACCGAACCGTGGCGGGACACCCCCGCCCTGGACTCCGCCACCGTCCGGCTGCGCGTCACGGCGGCGGGCGGCGCGCACGGCGAGGCCACCGCACCGGCGCTCTTCGTCCCGTGGCTGCCGGTGACCGGGGGCGCGCTGCTGCTCCTGGCCGCGGCCGCCGCGGGCACGTACGCCCACCGGCGCGGGCGAGGAGCACGGCGGGGCGGGCACCAGGACGGGCCCGTCCCGTCCCCTGACCATCAACGGCATTCCGACGAGAGGCACTTGGTGAAGGCGGGAGCGGAATCGTGACTGGACTGACCGGACCGGCGGCACTCCGGAGCTGCGGCCGAGGGCGGGCGGCGGCGCTGTTCGCCGTACTGCTGGCCGCGATACTGCCCGCCCTGCTGCTGACCGCGACCGGGGCCCACGCCACCGGCCGCAGCGCGGCGGACCGGAAACCGGCGGTCACGCTCTCCGAGAAGCAGGCGGGCAAGGGCGGCGAGATCACCGTCAAGGGCAGCGGCTGGCGGGCGGACACCCTGCTGATGATGCTGGTCTGCGGGCAGTCCAGCCCCGCCCGAGGCGTGATCGGCGGCACCAACTCCTGCGCCAACGCGGACGGCCGCGCCGTCACCACCGACTCCAAGGGCGCGTTCGTCAAGAAGCTGCCGGTCGCGGAGCCGCCCGCGCCCTGCCCCTGTGTGGTGCACGTCGCCACGGTCACCGGGGACCAGGCCGTGGCCGACGCCGTGTTCGTCGTCGCCGGGCACCCCGTCGCCGCCCTGCCCAAGGCGGACGGCGACGGGAAGCTCGCCGTCCTGGCCACCACCCGGCTGGAGGGCGACAGCGGGATCCTCACCTGGTTCGGCGCCCCGGCGTCGCGCCGCCTCGTCCTGACCGTCGGCAATCTGGGCTCCGCCGCGGTCAAGAACCCGGTCTTCCAGGTCGGCACGGCACACGGCGTCTACGCCCCGCAGTGGGAGGACCGGGAGTGGCGCGGCACCATCGAGCCCGGCCGCAAGGCGCGGATCGAGCTGCCCGTCGAGCTGACGGCGGGCGCCCACGGCGACTACCAGGTCTCGCTGAGGTACGGCACGAAGGTGCTGGCCGAACAGCCGTGGGGAGTCGGCCGCCCCTGGGGCGTGACGCTCTTCTGGATCCTGCTCTGCCTCGTCGTGCCCGCCGCCGTGTTCCGTATCGGCATGGCGGTCGTCGACAAGGTGCGCCCGCGCTCCGCGCACGCGGCGGCCCGGTCGCGCCGGGGCCCCGACAGGTTCGCCGATGTGACAGCCCGGTTGCCGAGGCTGCGGCGGGCCCCCGCGCCGTCCGAGGGCCCCGCGCCCGCGGCGGCCGCGAGCACCACCACGGCCGCGCTGCCGTGGTTCACCCCTGATTCCGCACCGTCAGAGCACAGACCGACGACGAAGGGACATTCGTGAGTACGCAACGCAGGACGGTCGCGGCAGGAGTCGCGATGATGATCGGCGGGGCGGGCATGCTGCTGTCCGCCGGCCCGGCCCAGGCCGCCGACATCTCCTACAAGACGGAGTGCATACCCCCGGCCATCTCCGGACTGCCGCCCGTCGAGGGCACCACCCAGGTGCAGCTGACCGCGCCCGCGGAGGCGAAGGTCGGGGACACCGTCGAGGTGGTGTGGAAGACGGTCAAGGGCGCCTCCGACAACCCTGATGTTCTCGATCTGGAGAAAGACACCGTCAAGCCGACCGGCATCATCAAGCTGGGCGGCGCCGCGACCGGCGACCTGAAGATGGAGGGGCCGCGGGAGAACCCGGCGATCCCCAGGAAGAGTCCGATGATCATGTCGGACATGAAGGGCTCGCTGAAGCTGGAGAAGGCGGGTGACCTCACGCTGACGCCGGACGCGTACAACCTCAACGTCTCCAAGCCGATCTCCACGGACACCAAGTGCTCCCCGAAGGAGACGGTGAAGCCGGGCGCGACGATCAAGGTCACGGACGGCGGGGGAGGCACGGACGGCGGCACGGACGCCGGGGGCACGACCGCCGGTGGCACCACGGCCGGTGGTACGGCCGACGGCGGTACGGACGCGGGCGGTACGGACGCGGGCGGCACCACGACCGCCGGTGGTACGACGGCCGGCGGCACGACCGCCGGTGGTACGGACGCGGGCGGCTCCACCGGGGGCTCCGGCGGCGCCACGGACTTCCCGGGCAAGGAAGTCGTCGTGAACTACACCTGCCAGTCGCCCGGCCCGTCGAACGGCATCGCCACCAAGGTGACGATCAACGCCAAGAAGAGCGGCGGGAGTTACGCGCTCACGGTGAAGACCGCCAAGGGTGTGATGGACAGCCCCGCCGACCTGCCCGCGGGCGCGCTCAAGCCGTCCATGCAGATCGTCGTAGGGGGCGCCGACAAGGGCTCCGTCAAGGCCACCGGGCCGGCGAACCCCGAGCCCCTGAAGCTGAACAAGCCGGTCAGCCTGACCGACATGACCGGCACGTACAAGCCGGGCGCCTCCGGGAAGTCCACGCTCACCCCCGGCAACCTGACGATCGACGTCACGCTGGGCCCCTCGAAGATCAACATTCCGTGCACGGTCAAGGGCGCCGTGAAGGCGTCGCTCGAACTCGACACCACCGCCCAGGAGGGCGGCGCGTCCGGCGGTGACACCGCGGGCTCCGGCGGAGCGGCGGCGGCGGGCGGCGGCACGGCCTCCGGCGGCCTCGCGGCCACCGGCGCCGAGGACAACGGCTCCCTGCGCGCACTCGGCCTGGTCGCCGGCACGGCGATCCTGCTGGGCGGCGCGGTGTTCACGTTCACCCCGTGGCGCAGGCTGCGGTCCGGCCGGTGAGCTGAGTCCCGCACGGCACAACGGAAGGGGCCTGCGCACCGAACGGTGCGCAGGCCCCTTCCCCGCGTGGAGCCAAGAGGTCAGTGCACGTCGCCCATGAGCTTCGTGACCTTCCTGCGGTACATCCAGATGCCGAAGCCGGCGACGACCGCGAGCACCGCCTCGACCGCGACGGCGGCCGAGGTGTTCAGGTTGACGTCGAGCTGCGGGGACGTGAGCAGACCGGTCAGCGAGTCGCCCGCGGTGACCGCGAGGAACCAGACACCCATCATCTGGGAGCTGTACTTCGCCGGGGCCATCTTCGTGGTGACCGACAGGCCGACCGGCGAGAGGCAGAGCTCCGCGACGGTCTGGATGAAGTAGATCGCCACCAGCCACATCGGGCTGACCCTGCCGCCGTTGGCCGCGGTGTCGATCAGCGGGATCATGAAGACGATGAACGAGATGCCGATCAGCGTGAGGCTGGAGGCGAACTTGACGGCGGTGCTCGGCTCCTTGCCGCGCTTGTTCAGCCACAGCCACGCCGAGGCGACCACGGGAGCCGCCGCCATGATGAAGATCGGGTTCAGCGACTGGTACCAGGACGTGGGGAAGTCGAACCCGAACAGACTGTTCGTGGTCGAGTTCTCACCGAAGATCGACAGGGTCGAGCCGTTCTGGTCGTAGATCATCCAGAACACGGCCGCGACCACGAAGAACCAGATGTAGCCCGAGAGCTTGGACTGCTCGGTCTCCGTCAGCTCCTTGTCGCGCTTCATCCGGACCAGGACCGCGACCGGGATGACCAGACCGGCGATGGTGATCGGCAGCAGCGCCCAGTCGGCGAAGTTGCCGGTGACGGCGAGCAGACCGTAGAAGACCGTCGCGACGATCAGCCAGACCAGGCCCTTGCGCAGGACGGAGCTCTTCTCCTGCGCCGTCGCCGGAGTGGCGACGACATCGCTCTCCCGGCTGAGATGGCGCGAGCCGAGCAGGAACTGGGCGAGACCCAGCGCCATGCCGATCGCGGCGAGCGCGAAGCCGAAGTGCCAGTTGACCTTCTCGCCGATGGTCCCGATGGACAGCGGGGCGAGGAAGGCGCCGAGGTTGATCCCGATGTAGAAGAGCGTGAAGCCACCGTCGCGGCGCGGGTCCTCCGGGCCGTCGTAGAGGTGGCCGACCATCGTGGAGATGTTCGCCTTGAGCAGGCCGGAGCCGAGCGCGACGAGCACGAGGCCCGCGAAGAAGGACGCCGCGTTGGGCAGTGCGAGCGTGATGTGACCGAGGATGACGACACCGGCGCCGATGGCGACCGTCTTGCGCGGCCCCCAGAAGCGGTCGGCCATCCAGCCGCCGGGCATGGCGAGCAGGTAGACCATCGCCATGTAGACGGAGTAGATCGCCGTCGCCGTGGTGGCACTCATGTGCATGCCGCCGGGGGCGATCAGGTACAGCGGGAGCAGTGCCTTCATGCCGTAGAAGCTGTAGCGCTCCCACATCTCGGTCATGAAGAGCGTGGCCAGGCCGCGGGGGTGGCCGAGGAAGGTCTTCTCTGCGCCAGGGGGACTGGCAGGGTCCTTCGTCAGGCTGGACGCCATGGTCGATCCTTGCTTGCTCGGGACGCGGCGCCTCGTGCGGCGGTACGCGCCCGGTGGGGGGAGGCCGGCACCGACGCGGGTACGCCCACCACGTCGGGATCCACGCCCGGTGCCTTCATTGGCATACCGGGCCCGGCCCACAGGTCATTCACTGAAAACTTCCGGACTGGCGGGTACCAGCCCCGCACACAAAAGAGACCCCGGGCGCTAATAGCTGCCCAAAGGTCTTTGAGTAGTGCAACAGGCGTCAAGACACCATACGGCACGACAGAACTCGATATGAAAGGACTTGAGACATGAATCACAGGCCAGAGTGCCATCACGCTCCCACATTCGAAGGTCTGGTCATGAACAGGACGCAGACCCGCAGGGCTTTTGGATCACCTCACTCCTTGTCCGCTCCGCGGACTACCATCACCCCATGACCCGTGTACTGCTCGCCGAGGACGACGCATCCATCTCGGAGCCATTGGCCCGCGCCCTGCGTCGGGAGGGTTACGAGGTCGAGGTCCGCGAAGACGGTCCGACCGCTCTCGACGCCGGCCTCCAGGGCGGCATCGACCTGGTCGTACTCGACCTGGGACTGCCCGGGATGGACGGCCTCGAAGTCGCCCGCAGGCTCCGCGCCGAGGGCCACACCGTGCCGGTCCTGGTGCTGACCGCCCGCGCCGACGAGGTCGACACGGTCGTCGGCCTCGACGCCGGTGCCGACGACTACGTCACCAAGCCCTTCCGGCTGGCCGAACTCCTGGCCCGGGTCCGGGCGCTGCTGCGCCGCGGCGCCACCGAGCCCGCCCCGCAGCCCGCCACCCACGGGGTCAGGATCGACGTCGAGTCGCACCGGGCCTGGATGGGCGACGAGGAACTCCAGCTCACCGCCAAGGAATTCGACCTGCTGCGGGTCCTGGTCCGCGACGCGGGCCGGGTCGTCACCCGCGACCAGCTGATGCGCGAGGTCTGGGACACCACCTGGTGGTCGTCCACCAAGACGCTCGACATGCACATCTCCTGGCTCCGCAAGAAGCTCGGGGACGACGCCGCCAACCCGCGCTACATCGCCACCGTCCGGGGCGTCGGCTTCCGCTTCGAGAAGAGCTGACGTACAGAAACACTCATGCGCCGAAGACTGATCAACTCCACCCTCGCCGTGGTGCTCGTGGTGATCGCCGTCTTCGGCGTCTCCCTCGTCATCGTCGAGGCCCGCACCATCAGCAGCAGCGCCCAGGAGAGCGTGGACTCCGAGGCGCTGCGAGTGATCAGCGTCATCGAGAGCCGGCTCCTGGGCGCCGAGCGGATCAACCCCGACGTGCTGGCCGAACAGGTCGACGACAAGCGCTACGCCCTGGTGAAGATGCCCGGCCGCGCCCCCATCGAAGTGGGCGAGCGCCCCAGCGGCAGCGTGATCAGCGCCACCGAGGTGGGCGAGCACGGCGAGAAGGTCACCATCGAGGAGTCCAGCTCCGCCGTCACCCGCGAGGTTGGCCGCACCCTCATGATCATCGGTGCGGTCGCGCTGCTGGCCATCGTCTCCGCCGTCCTCCTCGCCGTGCGCCAGGCCAACAAGCTGGCCTCGCCGCTCACCGACCTCGCCGAGACCGCGGAACGCCTCGGCTCCGGCGACCCGCGCCCGCGCCACAAGCGGTACGGGGTGCCGGAGCTGGACCGGGTCGCCGACGTCCTGGACTCCTCCGCCGAACGGATCGCCCGGATGCTGACCGCGGAGCGCCGGCTCGCCGCCGATGCCTCCCACCAGCTCCGTACGCCGCTGACCGCGCTCTCCATGCGGATCGAGGAGATCTCCGTCACCGACGACCCGGAGACGGTGAAGGAGGAGGCGAACATCGCCCTCACCCAGGTCGAGCGGCTCACGGACGTGGTGCAGCGGCTGCTCACCAACGCCCGGGACCCGCGGACGGGCTCGGCCGTCGTCTTCGACCTCGACGAGGTCGTCAAGCAGCAGATCGAGGAGTGGCGCCCGGCCTATCGGGGCGAGGGCCGCGCGGTCGTCCGCTCCGGCAAGCAGGGGCTGCGAGCCGTCGGCACGCCGGGCGCGGTCGCACAGGTGCTGGCCGCCTTGATCGAGAACTCGCTGATGCACGGCGGCGGCACGGTGGCCCTGCGCACCCGGGTCACCGGCAACCAGGCGGTCATCGAGGTGACGGACGAGGGCCCCGGAGTCCCCGCCGACCTGGGGGCGCGGATCTTCGAGCGGACCATCAGCGGCCGCAACTCCACGGGCATCGGCCTCGCGGTCGCCCGGGACCTGGCGGAGGCGGACGGCGGCCGGCTGGAGCTGCTCCAGCAGCAGCCCCCGGTCTTCGCCCTGTTCCTCAGCCGGGTTGCCCTGAACAGAAACGAACCGGAACGCCCGGTGAGGTGAGACCGGGCGCCCGCCCGAGTAACCCCGGGCGCCCGCCCGAGTAACCCCGGTCCGTCGATCCGAGCCGCCCGCTACCGCCGCGCCGCGTCCGCCTCGACCCGCGCGGCGGGCGACGGCACAGGCACCGGACCCGCGGCGGCCGGACCCGCGGCCGCCGCCGGACCCGTCGGCACCGGCACGGCCCCCGCTTCCGCCGGCTCACTCAGCACGGCTTCTTTGTCAGGCAGCGCCTTGAACACCCAGCTCCGGTACGACCAGAAGCGGAACAGCGTCGCGACACCGATCCCGACGATCTTGAAGACGTTGCTCTGGACCGGGCTGTTCCAGCCGAACCCGTATGTCGCCGCGTACAGCACCCCGGTCTCGATGACCGCCCCCGCCGCGCTGAACAGCAGGAACAGCGTCAGCTCCCGGGTCCGGCCGCTCTTGTCGCGGTCCCGGTACGTCCAGTAGCGGAAGCCGACGTAGTTGCAGAGGATGGCGACGAACGTGGCCATCAGGCCCGCCCGGACCGTCGGGATGTCCGTGTAGCGCCACAGCAGGTTGGATACCGCGATATTGACGACCAGACCGACCGCACCGACCACGCCGAACTTGGCGATCTCCCGGGCCAGCACATCCAGCCGGGCCCGCAGTGCGCCCCGTTCGCTCATGGTGGTTGCTCAGCCCGTCTGTCGGTTCGTGTCCGTCGGTTCGTCTTCAGGTTCCGTCAACCCGGCCATGCTAACCAGCCCGCCCGCCGGCCGCCCGTGCGTACCGGTACAGGTGTGGCGAGTCTGTGACACCCCGCACGGCCCGGGGCCGCCCGCAGAGGCCGTCGTCGGGCGGCCCCGGGGCGTGCGGATACCCTGGAGGAGTGACGTTCCCGGTAGTCGGCATGGTCGGTGGCGGTCAGCTCGCCCGTATGACCCACGAGGCGGGCATCCCCCTCGGCATCAAATTCAAGCTCCTCAGTGACACCGCGCAGGACTCGGCGGCCCAGGTCGTGAACGAAGTCGTCGTCGGCGACTATCGCGACCTGGAGACGCTGCGTGCCTTCGCGCGCGGCTGTGACGTGATCACCTTCGATCACGAGCACGTGCCGACCGAGCACCTGCGGGCCCTGGAGGCGGACGGCATCCCCGTGCGCCCCGGCCCCGCCGCGCTGGTGCACGCCCAGGACAAGGGGGTGATGCGCGCGAAGCTCACCGAGATCGGCGCGCCCTGCCCCCGCCACCGCATCGTGAAGGACCCGGCCGACGCCGCGGCCTTCGCCCGCGAGGCCGGCGGCTTCCCCGTCATCCTCAAGACCGTGCGCGGCGGCTACGACGGCAAGGGCGTCTGGGTGGTCCGCTCCGAGGCGGACGCGGCCGACCCCTTCCGGGCCGGTGTCCCGGTCCTCGCGGAGGAGAAGGTCGACTTCGTACGGGAGCTGGCGGCCAACATCGTCCGCTCGCCGCACGGCCAGGCCGTCGCCTACCCGGTCGTCGAGTCCATCCAGGTCGACGGCGTCTGCGACACGGTGATCGCCCCCGCCCCCGAGCTGGACGAGGGCCTCGCGGGCGAGGCCCAGCAGCTCGCGCTGCGGATCGCGGCCGAGCTGGGCGTGGTCGGCCACCTCGCGGTCGAGCTGTTCGAGACCCGCGACGGGCACATCCTCGTCAACGAGCTGGCGATGCGCCCCCACAACTCCGGGCACTGGACGCAGGACGGCGCGATCACCTCGCAGTTCGCCAACCACGTCCGGGCCGTCCTCGACCTCCCGCTCGGCGACCCGCGCCCGCGCGCCCCCTGGACGGTCATGAGCAACGTCCTCGGCGGCGACTACCCGGACATGTACCAGGCCTACCTGCACTGCATGGCCCGCGACCCGCAGCTCAAGATCCACATGTACGGAAAGGACGTGAAGCCGGGCCGCAAGGTCGGCCACGTCAACACCTACGGCGACGACCTGGCGGATGTGCGCGAGCGCGCCCGGCACGCGGCCGACTACCTGCGAGGAACGATCACCGAATGACTTCCCCCTCCGCCGCACCGGTCGTCGGCATCGTCATGGGCTCCGACTCCGACTGGCCCGTCATGGAGGCGGCGGCCAAGGCCCTCGACGAGTTCGAGATCCCCTTCGAGGTCGACGTCGTCTCCGCTCACCGGATGCCGCACGAGATGATCGCGTACGGCGAGAACGCCGCGGGCCGCGGCCTCAAGGCGATCATCGCGGGCGCGGGCGGCGCCGCCCACCTGCCCGGCATGCTCGCCTCCGTCACCCCGCTGCCGGTCATCGGCGTGCCGGTCCCGCTGAAGTACCTGGACGGCATGGACAGCCTGCTCTCCATCGTGCAGATGCCCGCCGGTGTCCCCGTCGCCACCGTCTCGGTCGCCGGCGCACGCAACGCGGGCCTGCTGGCGGTCCGTGTCCTCGCCTCCCACGACAGCGAGCTGCAGGCCCGTATGGTCGAGTTCCAGAAGGAGCTGAACGACCAGGCCACGGAGAAGGGCAAGCGGCTGCGCGCCAAGGTGCAGGGCGCCGACTCCTTCGGTTTCGGAAAGTAGGACAGCGATGGAGCAGCTGGAGCGGGCCCGGGAACTCCTCGCGGAGTACCCCGTCGTCGACGGCCACAACGACCTCCCGTGGGCGCTGCGCGAACAGGTCAACTACGACCTGGACGCCCGCGACATCGCCACCGACCAGTCGGCCCATCTGCACACCGACATCCCGCGGCTGCGCGCCGGCGGCGTCGGCGCCCAGTTCTGGTCCGTCTACGTACGGTCCGACATGGCGGGCGAGGACGCCGTCAGCGCCACCCTGGAGCAGATCGACGCGGTCGCCGAACTGCTGGCCCGCCACCCCGCCGACCTGCGCCGCGCGCTGACGGCCGACGACATGGAGACGGCACGCGCCGAGGGCCGTATCGCCTCCCTGATGGGGGCCGAGGGCGGCCACTCCATCAACAACTCGCTGGGCACCCTGCGCGCCCTGCACACCCTCGGCGTCCGCTACATGACGCTGACCCACAACGACAACATCGCCTGGGCGGACTCGGCGACCGACGAACCGGGCGTCGGCGGGCTCTCGCCCTTCGGCCACGAGGTCGTACGGGAGATGAACCGCACCGGGATGCTGGTCGACCTCTCGCACGTCGCGGCCACGACGATGCGCGACGCCCTGCGCACGTCCACCGCGCCGGTGATGTTCTCGCACTCCTCGGCGCGGGCGGTCTGCGACCACCCGCGCAACATCCCCGACGACGTCCTGGCGCAGCTCCCGGCCAACGGAGGCATCGCCATGGCGACCTTCGTACCGAAGTTCGTCCTGCCGGCGGCCGTCGACTGGACCCGGTCCGCGGACGAGAACATGCGCGCCCAGGGCCTGCACCACCTGGACACCACCGAGCGGGGCATGAAGGTCCACGCCGCGTTCGAGGCGGCGAACCCCCGCCCGATGGCGACCGTCGCGACGATCGCGGACCACCTCGACCACATGCGCGAGGTCGCCGGGATCGACCACATCGGCATCGGCGGCGACTACGACGGCACCGCGTTCCTCCCGCAGGGCCTGGAGGACGTCGCGGGCTACCCCAACCTGATCGCGGAACTGCTGGGCCGCCGCTGGTCCGCCGCCGACCTGGCCGGGCTCACCTGGCGGAACGCGGTACGGGTGCTGCGCGACGCGCAGGACGTGTCCCGCGACCTGTCCGCCCGCCGCGGCCCCTCGCACGCCACGATCGAAGAGCTGGACGGCTGAGCGCCCGGCCGGGACCGGGTTCCGCCCGGGGCCCGGCCGGGACAGCCCTCAGCAGGCGCAGAGACAGAACGGGTGACCCGCCGGGTCGGCGTACACCCGGAAGGTCCGCTCCCGGTCCTCCGCGTCGAGCACCGTCGCCCCCAGCGCCAGCACCTCCCGCTCCGCCGCGTCCAGATCCGCCACGGTCAGGTCCAGGTGGAACTGCTGCGAGCCGTCCGGACGCGGCCACCGCGGCGGTACGAAGCCGGGTGCGGCCTGGAAGGCGAGCGGCGTGCCGGTGCCTCCCGTGAGATCCACCCAGTCCTCGTGCTGCTCGACCTCCCCACCGAGCACGCGGGCGTAGAAACCGGCCAGAGCGACGGGATCGGGGCAGTCCAGGACGACGGCACCCAGTACGGCAACAGCCATGACGTTTCCTCCTCGGGCAGACACGGTCAGGCGGTTACCCGTTGAGTCGCTCAACCGGTAACCGTTACCGCATACTCCCGTAGTGGGGGTAACGTCGCAACCGAGAATGACAACTGATGGATGACCACCGATGAATGAGAGGGACTCCGCCCCCGGCGGACTCGCGCTGATCGAGGCACTGGTCAACACCCTGAACGTCGAGACGGGTGCCGACACCCTCGGCACGGCCGACGGGCGCGCCGAATTCGCCCTCGCCGAGCGGGACGCCCCGGCGGCCCGCACCCTCCGCGAGGCCCTGCGCACCGTCTGCCTGGCCCACGCCGGCCACCGCCCGCCCGACGACGCGGCGTCCGTGCTCGACCGGCTGCTCGCCGGCGCGCCCCTGCGCGTCACCGTGGACGCGACGGGCGCCGCGGCGCTGCGCCCCGTCGAGGAACCGCCCGGACTGACCGCCCGGGTCGCGGCGGCCATCGCCACCGCGTCGGCGAACGGGACCTGGGACCGGCTCAAGGCGTGCGAGGCGGCGGACTGCCGCTGCGTGTACTACGACCGCAGCCCGGCGGGACGCCGCCGCTGGTGCTCGATGTCGGTGTGCGGTGCCCGCGCGAAGATGCGCACGTACCGCGCGAAGCGCGGCTGAGGGCAGCCGGTAAGGGGCCCGGACCTCCGGGCCCCCAGGGGATCAGGCCTTCGGCCGTCCCATGGCCCGGAACGTCCACCCGGCCTCGCGCCACACCGCGGGGTCCAGCGCGTTGCGCCCGTCCAGGATGATCCGGCGGCCGGCGGCCTCGCCCAGCACCGCCGGGTCCAGCTCACGGAACTCGCTCCACTCGGTCAGGTGCAGCACCACATCGGCGCCGCGCACCGCGTCCAGGGCCGTCTCCGCGTAACCGAGCGTGGGGAAGAGGCGGCGGGCGTTGTCCATGCCCTTCGGGTCGAAGACCGTCACCTGGCCGCCCTGGAGGTGGATCTGCCCGGCGACGTTCAGGGCCGGTGAGTCACGTACGTCGTCCGAGTCCGGCTTGAAGCTGGCGCCCAGGACGCCCACCCGCTTGCCGAGGAAGGAGTCGCCGCCGACGGCCTCCCTGGCGAGCTCCACCATGTGGCCGCGGCGCCGCATGTTGATGGAGTCGACCTCGCGGAGGAAGGTCAGCGCCTGGTCGGCGCCCAGCTCGCCGGCGCGCGCCATGAAGGCGCGGATGTCCTTGGGCAGGCAGCCGCCGCCGAACCCGATCCCGGCCCGCAGGAACTTCTTCCCGATCCGCTCGTCGTGGCCGATCGCCTCGGCCAGCTTCACGACGTCGCCGTCGGCGGCCTCGCAGACCTCCGCCATGGCGTTGATGAAGGAGATCTTGGTGGCCAGGAAGGAGTTGGCCGAGGTCTTCACCAGCTCGGCGGTCGGGAAGTCCGTCACGACGAACGGGGACCCCTCCGCGACCGGGGTGGCGTACACCTCGCGCAGCACCTTCTCGGCCCGCTCGCTCTCCACCCCGACGACGATCCGGTCCGGGTGCAGCGTGTCGTTGACGGCGAAGCCCTCGCGGAGGAACTCCGGGTTCCACGCCAGCTCGGCCGCGTCGCCCACGGGGGCGAGCTCGGCGATCCGCGCCGCGAGCCTGGCCGCGGAGCCGACGGGCACGGTGGACTTGCCGACCACCAGGGCGGGCCTGGTCAGAAGGGGTGCGAGCGAATCGAAGGCGCTGTCCACGTAGCTCATGTCGCAGGCGTACTCGCCGTGCTTCTGCGGGGTGTTCACGCAGACGAAGTGCACATCACCGAATTCGGCCACCTCTTCCCACGAGGTGGTGAAGCGCAGCCGCCCGGTGGCACCCTCGATGCCCGCGACGTGCTTCTTCAGGATCTCTTCCAGCCCCGGTTCGTACATCGGGACCCGGCCGGCCGACAGCAGCTCGACCTTCTCGGGCACGACGTCCAGTCCCAGCACTTCGAAGCCCAGCTCCGCCATGGCCGCGGCATGGGTGGCGCCGAGGTAGCCGGTGCCGATCACAGTGATCCTGAGGGCCATGTAGTGCTCCTGTGAGATGCGGACAGACGTGCGGTGAACGAGCATAGTCCTGCCTCTGAATCGCTCCATTCCGGCTGTCGCGAAGCTCACGGCTCCCGCTCGTATGCCTTTCCCGGGGCTGGCGCCTAAAATTGTGTTACTTAACGGTAGTTAGCATCCTGGGGAGTGAGAGTCTTGGCGGGTTCGACCGATTTCGACCTGTACCGTCCGGCCGAGGAGCACGACATGCTCCGTGAGACGGTGCGTGCGCTCGCCGAGGCGAAGATCGCCCCGCACGCGGCCGCGGTCGACGAGGAGGCCCGCTTCCCGCAGGAGGCGCTGGACGCCCTGACCGCCGCGGACCTGCACGCCGTCCACGTACCGGAGGAGTACGGCGGCGCCGGCGCCGACGCGCTCGCCACGGTCATCGTGATCGAGGAGGTGGCCCGCGCCTGCGTCTCCTCCTCCCTCATCCCGGCCGTGAACAAGCTCGGCTCGCTCCCGGTGATCCTGTCCGGCTCCGAGGACCTGAAGAAGAAGTACCTGGGCCCGCTCGCCAAGGGCGACGCGATGTTCTCCTACGCACTCTCCGAGCCGGACGCGGGTTCCGACGCCGCCGGCATGAAGACCAAGGCCGTCCGCGACGGCGACTTCTGGGTCCTCAACGGCGTGAAGCGCTGGATCACCAACGCGGGCGTCTCCGAGTACTACACGGTCATGGCGGTCACCGACCCGGCCAAGCGCTCCAAGGGCATCTCGGCTTTCGTCGTCGAGAAGTCGGACGAGGGCGTCTCCTTCGGCGCCCCGGAGAAGAAGCTCGGCATCAAGGGCTCCCCGACCCGCGAGGTCTACTTCGACAACGTCCGCATCCCCGCCGACCGCATGATCGGCGAGGAGGGCACCGGCTTCGCGACCGCGATGAAGACCCTGGACCACACCCGCATCACGATCGCCGCCCAGGCCCTCGGCGTCGCCCAGGGCGCACTGGACTACGCCAAGGGCTACGTCCAGGAGCGCAAGCAGTTCGGCAAGCCGATCGGCGACTTCCAGGGCATCCAGTTCATGCTCGCCGACATGGCCATGAAGCTGGAGGCGGCCCGCCAGCTCACCTACTCGGCCGCCGCCAAGTCCGAGCGCCTCGACAGCGACCTCACCTTCTTCGGCGCCGCGGCCAAGTGCTTCGCCTCCGACGTCGCGATGGAGGTCACCACGGACGCGGTCCAGCTGCTGGGCGGCTACGGCTACACGCGGGACTACCCGGTGGAGCGGATGATGCGGGACGCGAAGATCACCCAGATCTACGAGGGCACGAACCAGGTCCAGCGCATCGTCATGGCGAGGAACCTGCCGTAACTGAGTTTTCGCAGCTCAGCGGCCATTTTCGATGGCTCGCAGGCCGTGATCGGCTTCCGGTCTGGTCGGGACCGTTTCGGGCCGATCATGGGCGTCACGCCGGGGAAATCCTGGGCTGACGCTGGGCGGTGAACTGCCTCCCACCTGCACAAACACAGCGGCCCCCGGCGCTCTGCCGGGGGCCGTTCGCATGGGTTCTGTCAGGCCACTTCCGCCTGTCCTTCGGTGGGGCCCTCCGCGCCGGGCGTCAGCATGCTTGCGATGGCCGCCCGCCCCGTGCTGCTCGGCTCCTTCGAAGATGTAGTGGTAGTGCTCCCTGAGCACGTCCGTGGAGCTGTGACCATCCAGTCGGCGTCGGGGGACAGCAAGCGCTCCGGCCCCCACACGCCGTGGTTCTTGTTGTGCCGCCGATTCTGGAAATCCACTCGCAAGACCTCGGCCTTGAAGTCGATCTGATCCCGAGAGACGGCCATGGCTTCACCGCTACGGAGTCCGCATCCGGCCCTCAGTCCTCAGCCGGCCAAAGCGGAGCGTGACAACGGGGCCACGGTCGTTCAGATGGACGCCTACCGTTCGGCACCCGCGCAGGCTTCTACGCTCGCCCCGAACCGAAGCGCTAGGAATCGCTCGCCGCCAACCCGTTCCGCGCGTTGCTCTGAACCGCTCGAACAAAGCAAGGAACACCCCCGCCAGTTCCAGCGGGGCGTTCGCGTGTCCAGGAGATCAGCGTTTTACGCTGCGTACGATCAGGGTTCCGATGTGTCCCTCGGTGGGAGCGTCCAGGACGGTTGCGTCGATGTCCTGGAAGCCGCTCTTGGCGAGGAGCGTGGACCACTTGCCGGGTGTGTAGCTGTACCGGTAGGTGAACATGGCCTTGCCCGCGAAGCCGCCTTTGTACATGCCCTGGGGGCCGTAGGCCCCTGGGATAGCCGGAGGCTGGGAGAAGACCAACGTGCCACCAGGGTTGAGCCGCTTGGCGATCAGCGGGAAGAGCTTCACCGGGTCGGTGAACCAAACCGCGCCGAAGATTGAGTAGATGGCGTCGTACGTCTCCGTGCTCGCCGCGAGGTGCTCAAGCACTTCTGCACAAATGAACTCCGCCCCCGTAGGCCCCCAGCGTTCGGTCAGGTGCTTGACGGCGACCGGAGACAGGTCCAAGCCCGTGACCTTGACTCCCTGGTTCAGGAGGAACGCCAATGCTCGCCCGGTACCGCAGCCGATTTCCAGTGCCGTTCTTGGCGAACCCAGGAGTTCAGGCCCTGGGCCGTGTCCGGCGTACTGCGTCCAGCAGAGCACCGGTTCAGCCTCCAGGGCCTTGTCCTTTGTGTTCTCGGCGAAGGTGTCCCAGAGTTCGCGTTCAGAGTCGATGTCGTGCTGAGTGGGCAACTGTCGTCCTCAGTTCCACGTTGGTTCGGTGCCCCGCCCCGGGGAGGACGGGGCACCCCGTACAGGGCGCCGCTAGTGGCTGTCGGGCACCTTGTTGTCGCACGGCGAGCACTCCGCCGCGTCCATGTCCCACAGCTCATCGTCTACGGTGAATCCGTTGTCCCGCAGGATGTCGGCCGTCCGCGTCACGGTGCCGTCGCAGCGCCGCTGGATCAGGGGAGCGTGGTGCTTGTACTGGCCGCTGTTGTATTCGTCGCACAGGGCGAAGTACAGCGGAGTGTCCAGGATCAGGGCGTGAACGGCCACGTCCACCGTGTAGCCGACGCCCATGTCCACGCCCTTCCGCTCCATGGCGGTGACCGTGTAGGCGATGGCCTGGCCCAGCAGCCGTTCGGCGGTGTTACGGGTCATGACGCTGTTGTCGCGAAGCAGGAGAGCGATTTCTCGATCCCACAGCGTCGGTTCGGTGTCGGTGATCAGGTGGGGCACTCGATGGGCCAGTGCGTTGAGGATGATCTGTGGCTCACGGGTGCGGGTCTGAACAGCTGTGCTCATTGTGCGTGCCTCCAGGGAGAAGGGTTGCGTGGAGCGTGCGGGCCGGCCAGTTGTGTTCAGACGCTGTCCCGGATGCGGCGTTCGCTCTCGGGAGCGCATGGGTTGTCCGCGTGAACGGGGCAGCGACACAGCGGGAAGCGGTTCGACGCGGAAGGCTCTGAAGCGGGTGCCACCTCATGTTCTGGAACCCGCTCTGTGATGCCGTCCCTCGTCACTCGATAGACCGCGATGGTCATCGCCATGCTTGCCTCCGGCTGTCAACTGGCTGTGCCAAGAACGGTAGGAAGAGGGGCAGCCGGGCAGGGCGGATGTTGCATGGTGTTGTAAGTCTTCATTCCTCGGTAGCGTCGAGGGCCTTCCTGATCAAGGCTTTGGCATTCGAGCCGTACACAGCGGCTCGTGCCATCTGAGCGAACGCGCTCAGGTACACATCGATCTCGGTTCGATTCGTCACCCGGACCATGGCGGTCAGGGTTTCCACCTGAACTTCGCGATCATCGAATGCGTAGAAGGATTCGATGGGCCATACCGGGCGGCGTGACATGTGGGGGATGATTCCGAAAGCCAAGTTGGGGTGCCCGATGACGGACATGAGGTGTCCCAGTTGCTGCGCATGCTGCGGAGGGTCGGTCATCGGCATGTACAGGGCCGATTCTTCGATGAGGACGGACACTTGATTGCCCCGCAGGGTGGCGGCCGAGCGCTCCAGACGCGCCTGTACGGCGTCCTCAACGTCGTCGGGAAGACTCCTGAAGCGGCGGATCTTACGGAGAATGCCCCGCGCGTACGCCTCCGTCTGGAGCATCCCGGGGAGGACCCCGCTGCTATATACCCGGAAGGAACGTGTCTCCTGGTAGATGCCGCTGCGTTGGGCCTTGCCGAGGCCGCCCTTCAGGTACTGGGTCCACTGGACGTACAGGGTCTTGGCCGTGCGCGTGGTCTCTATCAGTGCTTCAGCTTCTTCGGGCCTTCCGCATGCCGTGCACCATGCGCGGATGTCGGCGGGCTTGGGGATCGTCTTCCGGTGCGTGATCCGGTGAGTCTTGGAACGGTCCCAGCCGCACAGAGCGGCCAGCCGGGCCCCCGATAGACCGGCGTCTTCCATCATGCGAGTAAGCCGGTCGGCAACTGACTTATGGGCCTCTTCAGCCGTCGACAGAGGTGAGGTCATGGACTGGCCGCTGTTCTGTTAGACGTTGTACTTGTTGTGTGGGACAGCTCGCTCCCAAACCGCCTCGAACATGTCAGCACACCGTGCCGCTACGCCCGCGTCTTCTGTGAAGTCCGTGTGCATCCAACGGCCGTCACCGTCAAAGACGTTGAACTGGGCCAGCTTGCCGTCGAAGAGCCAGAAGTCGTTGCCGGGCAACAGCAGGTCGGATGCCTGCCGACGCGGCAGCCACCGGACGTCCTCCCCGCAAGCGACGTTGCCATACGTGACGTTGTGCTCCCACTTGATGTAATCCGAGGCTGGCTCACCCACCACCCTCGCGCGGCGCACCGTCACACCTCGGGCGGTGATGTTCTGGATGAGGCCGTGCCAGTCATCGCGCCACCACGATGAACGGTCGTCCCAGTCCCTGCGCTCCCCTGCTAGCCAGGCGTCGAAGGCAGGGTGTTCCCCGGGGACGGCATACGTGTCGCGGGTCTCAAGGTGGACTGCTGAGTGCTCACACTGCCTGAGCAGCTTGGCGAACTCAGCCAGACTCTGCGACACGGATAGCCTCCTTGAGAAGCGGGATCATCCTCGGTTCCAGAACGATCAGCGTCTCATCCTCGGCTCGCGGCGAGTCGGCCACCGTCCGAGCCCTAACGTCTTCCCCGGCTCGCCGCCCCTGTACGAGTAGCCGTCGGTCGTCATCCACCCAAACCGCCGGGCACCCGTAAAGCACCCAGATCTACGAGGGCACGAACCAGGTCCAGCGCATCGTCATGGCGAGGAACCTGCCGTAACGGCCCACCCCGATCAGCGATCACGGCCCCCGGCGCGCTTGCCGGGGGCCGTGTGCGTGACCCCGGCGGCAATCCGGGGCCGTGTGTGACCGGCGCCCGCGGAATGCGGAATGCCCGGCCAAAGCCCCTCCCGGCCCGGTCGCTTGTGCGGCGATGCGGTCAGGGACGCGCTCGCGGAGCGCGCGGGACGCCGCTGGTATGGTCCGCGAAGGCTTTGTGCGACGTGATGGAGTTGGTTCGGTGAAGCTGCTCCCGCTGTTCCTCCGGCGGCCGATAGAAACGGTGTACGAGCGGCGGCTGGCCGCCACCCTCGTGGGGTTGCCGCGCCCGCAGCATGTCGGGATCATGCTCGACGGCAACCGGCGCTGGGCCCGGCAGGCGGGCCACACGGATCTCCGGGAGGGGTACCGGGCGGGCGGCGCGAAGGCGACCGAGTTCCTGGGCTGGTGCGCGGCCGCCGGAATCGAGCGGGTGACCCTCTTCATGCTCTCCGACGACAACCTCGGGCGCCCCGCCGAACAGCTCGGCCCGCTGATCGAGATCATCGAGGAGACCATCCAGGACATCACGGCCGTCGGCCACCCCTGGGAGGTCCAGGTGATCGGATCGCTCGACCTGCTGCCCGGCGCCACTGCCCAGGCACTCAAGGAGGCCACCGCCGCGACGGACGGGCGCGGCGGGCTCAAGGTGGATATAGCGGTCGGCTACGGCGGCCGACGGGAGATCGTCGATGCGGTGAAGAGCGCCTTCGAGGAACACCGGGCGGCCGGTGGCGACCTGGCCGAACTGGTCGAGCGGTTCGATGTCGAGGACATCTCCCGGCATCTGTACTCGCCGACCGCCGCCCACACCGACTTCATCATCCGGACCTCCGGCGAGCAGCGTCTTTCCGGTTTCCTGCTCTGGCAGTCCGCGTACGCCGAGATGCACTGGGTGGACTGCTACTGGCCGGCGTTCCGCCGCGTGGACTTCCTGCGCGCGATCCGCTCGTACGCGCACCGGCAACGGCGATTCGGCAAATGACTGCCGTCGGCGCCCGGCCCCGTGCCCGGCGGTCGACCGGTCGAGGTTCGAAGGAAATCGCAACGGGCACGGCCGGCTCCCGAGCCGGCCGTGCCGCCTGACGGTCCGGCCGCCGCTTCACCCGGGCCGCGAGACATGTCCGGGGCCGTCCGCGTGCGCCGTGCTCCCAGGTGGCGGCGAGGCTGAAGCACCAAATCCGGTTGGCTGTAACGAAGTTGACGCGCATTCTCGTGGGTGGATGCTGATTACGACGACGAAGCTGGGGTAGGTGCGGCAGCTGAGCCGTTGGAGACAAGCATGAACAGGACCCCGTCTGTGTCAGATCCCATACCGGCGTTACCCGGCCACGACGTCGTCCTCGACGCGCACGTCGACAGGTATGGTCCCCGCCTTCTGCTGTGGGTCTGGGACAGGGCGGAGGGCGGGCTGTACCGCCACGTCTCCTGCGCCGGGTTCGGCTCGCTCCAGAGCATCCCCATGAGCGCCGTCCGGCTTCTCGTCGACCACCTGTGCGCCGAGGAGCTGATCGACGCCGTCGGCGGGCCGGGGACGGCGACCGGGGCCCCCGTGGTCACCCTGCGGGCCGCCGGGGCGGAGCGGGCCCGCCGGCTCCAGGCCCTGCGGGCGAACGCCGCCGAGCGGACACGTCACGCGGCACGAGCCGTACTGCACTGGATCCACGACAACGCACACCGGCAGCCCCTGCGGATCAGCGGCTTCCTGGACTCGCCGGACGTCTTCTTCCTCGGCGACGCGCTCTCCCGGAGCGAGGTCGCCCGCGCCCTCACCTACCTGGCCGACGAGGAACTGATCACCTGCGAGGGGCCGCCGTTCCACCACGACGTCGGCTCACACGTGGCGCTCACCTCGCAGGGCGTGTCAGTCGTGCTCGCCGGCGCCACGGACATCGGCGCGTATGTGGCGCAGCAGCGTGAGTACCGCCGGCCCACCCAGCACACGCACATAGAGGCCACGACGATAGAGCACCTCACCCAGGGCGACTCCGACCACAGCGTGCACACCTCGATCGAGATGCACACCGCGCTCCCACCCGCCGGTCTCGCCAGGCTCATCGCGGAACTGGCGCCGGCCCTCGATCTCGATCCGGAGTCACTCGCGGCCCTGATGCGGAGCGCGAACTCGCTGGCGGGCGGCGGTGTCCCCGACGACGAGCCGCCCCCGGACCGGCAGCGCGGCCTGATGGAACGGATTCGGCACAGCCTCGCCTCCGCTCCCGACACGGTCGGCCGGCAGCTCCTCCTGGACGCGGTCGGCCAGGCGCTGGGCCGGATGCTCGGCGGCTGACGCCTCACGGGCCGGGGCAGCGGCGCGGGGGGCCGCACAGGCGGAGAAGGACGGCTGAACGGCTGAACGGGGGGATGGACGATGTGGACGCCTTTGTACGCACGGGATCCGATTCTGCGAGGGCTGGTGCCCCGGCTGGTGGGCATGGCGCCCGACCGGCGGGAACTGGTGCCCCAGGAGCACCGGGACGACCTTCCCGTGACGCTGCTCTCCGGGAGCCACGGAACGGGCAGGACCGCGGTCCTCGATGCCCTGGACGATTTCTACCGGGGGCGGATCCCGCTCGGCAGGGCCGACGCCGCGCGGATCGAACAGGCACACCGGTCGGGCCCCGCGGCGCCCAACACGTCGGCGGTGGTCGAGATCCTGGAGCACCTGGCCTGTGGACTCGCGCCGGTGGTACCGGGAGCGGTACGGCTCCGCTTCTCCCGCCTGCTGCCGGGGCTGTTCGCCGTGTCCAGCTGGCACCGCGGTGACGAGGAGCAGCAGGCACTGGCCCGTGACCGGATCGCCCGCCTGCTCGTCGCCTGCGGCCTGACGAAGGGCGCGGAGGGCACCGAGGGGGACGCCACCGAATGGACGTACGACGTCAGTGAGCGCCTCGCGGACCCGGACCGGCGGCAGCACGATCTGGCCCCGGTCACCGAGGCGGTCGTCCAGCAGTACTTCTCGCGGCACACCCGGACCCGCGCCGCGAGGGCGGTGCAGCAGTGGTACCGGAGCCGTTCCAGCGGCTCGGACGACGCGGAGGCCGCCCTGATCCGGCTGAGTCTGCGCTTCCACCAGGGCGGTGACTTCCAGGACGCCGTCGAGCGCACCCTGACCGCGGCCTTCCTCGAAGACCTCTCCGACGCCTACGGGCGGTGGCAGCGCGTCAACCGGACACCCCGGCCGCTGGTCCTGCTCGACAACGCGCACACCGCGGCCGGGCGGCGCTTCCTCGGCCTGCTGCTCGACCACCGGGCCGTGCCCGGACCAGGCGTCCGGGACCCCCTGGTCGTCGTGGCGACCCGGCTGGGCGACGGCACGGCCCTCTACCCGGACGCGACGCCCCGGGAGCTGCCCGAGCTCACCCAGGCGTCCGGCTGGGAACGCACCGTCGCCTCGTCGCCGTCGGCCGGAATGCTCACGGTCGCACTGCCCCCACTGGGCCGCGGCGACCTGCTGCTGATGCTCGACGCGGCCCAGGGGCCGTTGCCCCGCCATCTTCCGTCCGCCCTGTACTCCCTCACCCGCGGGCATCCGCAGGGCAGCCGGGTGCTGTGCGAGGCGGTCGTCCGCGCCCGGCACGTGGTCGATCCCGAGGCCCTGCTCGACCTGCCCGTCGGGGAGGGCCGGCCGGCCGGCGAGGTCCTGCTGGAGCGGCTCGTGCCCCAGCCCCAGCTGCGCGCCCATCTGGCACCGCTTGCCCTGGCACGTGACCGGGCCGCCGCACAGGTCCTGACCACGGCGGCCGTGCTCGCCGACGGCGGACTCCCCGGCGCGGGGCTTCCCACGGCGGCCCGGTACCTGGTGGAGGAGCACTGGACCGACGGTGCGCGGGCCGCGGCGAGCGGGGAAGGGTCCGGCGAGGAAGCGGGATTCGTGGCGGACCCCTTCCTGCGGGCCCTGCTGGTCCACGAGGCGCGCCGGACCTGCGCCGCGGCCGTGCCGGGACGGCGCTGGGCGGACCTGCACGGCCTCCTGCGGCAGCATCACGAGGAGCGCGGAGCCGGCCACGAGCCGGACGTCCTGCGGCACGGGCTCGCCCTCGGGGACGCGGAACCGGTGGTACGCACGCTGACGGAGTACTTCGGGAGCTGGCCGGCCGACCGCTGGCTCACGGCCCTGCCCCATGTCGCCTCGGCCCCGCACCCGCCCCGGGCGGAGTGGACCGATCACCGTGCCGAGATCGCCCGGGGCGCCCACGACCACCTGTACGAGGAGGCCGACGACATACACCGGTCCGTCAACCGGCTGCTGCACGCTCTCTGGTACCTGTCCGAGACGTACGCGGAACCGATGGACGACCTGTGCGAGGACATCGGCGCGGAGCTGGCTTTTCTGTCGATGCGTCATCCGTCGGGCCGCGTCGTGCTCAACGAGGCGGCCCGCTCCTGGCCGACCGCCGTACGTGAGCGGAGGCCCTGCCCGACGTACGGACCGGACTACGGACGCGGCCCTCTCCGCGGCGAGGAGTGAGAACTGTGCTGAACCGTTTCAGGAACCGGGCGATGGGCCCGGGAGACAAGGCCATCGCCCTGGCCCTGGGCGTCCTCTTACTCGCGGCAGCCGCCTTCGCGGTCGTACGGATGCTGCCGGAGAAATGCGGTGACGGCTTCGAGGAGGCGGCGAAGCAGTGCGTCGGCGTCACCGCGGGCGTCCTGGACGGTGACCCGGAACTGGACGGCCTGATACGTGCGGTGGCGGACGAGAACGCCCGCGTCGAGAAGGGCTGGAACGACCCGGAGAACGGCCAGGCGCGGGCCCCCTACGTGCGCATCGCCCTGATGATGCCGTTCACCACGGACGCCACCAGCTCCATGAGCACGGCGCAGATCGCCCGTGGCCTGGCGGGTGCCCATGTGGCACAGCTCCGGGCGAACGCGCATGCCGGACCCCGGTACCAGCTGCTTCTGGCCAACGACGGGAAGGACCTCGACCAGTGGCGGCCCGTCGTCGACCGGCTTGCGCCGATGGCCGACGACAAGGAAGCACCGCTGGTCGGCGTCTTCGGCATGCCCAACAGCATCCCGGACACGCTCGAAGCGGCGAAGGCCCTGTCCGCGCACCGGATTCCGACGATAGGCCCCATTCTCACGTCGACCACGATGCAGGCCGGCTACTTCTTCAAGACCTCACCGTCGAACGACCTCCTGGTGCGGGCGCTGGACGCGTACCTGGAGAAGAACCCGGGGGGCCGGAACGGCTTCCTGGTGTCCGACCGGCGGGAGCGCGACAGCTACTCCGCCGACCTGAAGAAGGTCTTCCTCAAGCACTTCGGCGAGAAGTACGAACTGGCACATCGCCAGGCGTCCTATCTGGGACTCATCGGTGACGACAAGGGCGTCCCCCAGCGCTTCGCCGACGTGGCCAGGAGCATCTGCCAGACAAAGGCGGACACGGTCTTCTTCGCGGGCCGCGATCACGATCTGCCCCATCTGGTGGACTGGCTGGCGAGCGAGCCCTGCGCCAACCCCAGGCCGATACGCATCCTCAAGGTGGGGATCGGCATGGATCCGGAGTCGACCGGTTCGCAGATCACCGCACATCTGCGTGAATCCCGGATCACCCTCATCGGCGCGGCCTCGGTCGACACCCTGTCCTGGAAGGATCCCGCGCAGCTCCAGGCCGGGCCCCGGGGCTTCCTGGAGTACTTCGAGAAGCTCCGGAAGACCCTGCCGGACGACCCGGCGTGGGGCGCGAAGCCCCTGGACGACGGCTATGCGGTCATGTACCACGACGCCTTCACCGTGCTCGCCCAGGCCACCGACCGGGCGTACGACGACATCAACGGCGAAGGGGGAGAGCAGACGGGAGAGGACCGGCAGGGGAAGCCCGGGACCGTCGACCTGCCGAACCACGACGACGTGTACAACACCGTCGTCAACATGAACATCCTCGGCACCGACAACGGCGCGAGCTGCGTCAACTGCATGCGCGGAGCCAGCGGCACCTTCGGCTTCGACGACTCCCCGGACACCCGCAAGTGGGCCGTCTGCAAGCCCGTGCCCGTCATCGAGTACCCCGCCGCACCCTCCACCGGCAAGGACAAGAAGGCCGACCGCGTCTACCGCACGTACGAGGACAACTTCGACGGCTCCTGCCCCTGAGGGACCGTCGCGCGACACCGGCTGCTGCGGACGGGAGGACTACTCCTCGGTGAGGACTTCTCCGGCGGTGCCGGCGGTGGCGGCGCGTCGGATCCACCGGTGCAGGAGCTGGGGGTCGGTGCAGGTGCTGATCTTTTCGCGGGACTTGCAGACAGAGGTATCCACGGCCACCGGGTTCCTCCATTGTTGTGCGGTGGGGCGGTCAGTACGGCATCGACGTCCGGTATCACCTGGGTGGCGCCCCGACGGCGAGGAGCCCCCTCCGCGCACCACGCCCGCCGGGCGAACCGCCTTCGGCACGTGCATCGTTGCCCGGACCTGGTACCCGCTGCGGCATGATCGACGGCATGGGACATACACATCTGCCGAGCACCGAGGCCGCAGTCGTCGCGGTCCGTGAGGTCGCGCGTGCGTACGGGCTGGAGATGGCCGTCACCGACGACATCGGTGCGGACCAGACATCCCGCCGTACGTCGGCAGGCGCCTTCGCGGTGCTCGACACGGACGGGTCGCTCCCGCACGAGGCGTTCGTCGAGCTGGGCGGCGTTCCTGCCGTCACCGTCCAGGTCTTCCCCGAGGACGACGCGAAGATCACCGTCGACGGGGTGGAGTTCAACGACGTCCCCCGTGACTCCGTGCCCGTGTTCCTCCGCTCCGTGTACGGCGGAACGGCCTACGTGAAGGGGAAGCTCTTCCCGCCCGGCCAGTGGCTCGTCGTACCGCTGCCCGGGGACGAGACGTACAGGGAACTCGTCCCGCGCGGCGTCCTCAGCCCGTGGCTCACCCGGAACATCCGTGGCTAGGGGGGTCCGCGGCGTCGGGTGCTGCCCCTACGTGCCCTTTGAGGCATGGGGCCGTTAGGGCTGTCGCGGACGCGCTCGGCGTCCCGGCCGGAAGGATGCCTGATGTACACGAAGCGCGTTGCCCGCCGGCTGCTGGTGCTGACAGCCACGGTGGCCACCGGCACCGGTGCGTTGAGCGTTCCGGCCGTCGCGAACACGAACATCCTGGCGGCCGGCAACGCCGCTTACGACACCACGATGATCAACAAGGAGCGTGCGGTCGGGGCGGCCGGCGTGACGGCCCACAGCAGTGGGGTGGGCAGCGGTCTGTTCCAAGTGCCGGTGAGCAGCCCGGAGAGCCGCGGTGGTGGCGGCAGCCTGCTCTTCTCGGATCGCGGGCTGAAGACCGAGGTGACCGCGGTGGTCTGGGAGCGATGAACTACCGGCGGTTGAAAGGGGCCTTGGCCGGAGTGAGGACGTCGGTCAAGGCCAGGAGGCGCCCGCGGCAGGGCGCTTCCGCGGCCGGGCTGGCGTCCGGTGCCGTGTCGGGTGCGGTGTGCGGCAGCGGCCCGGTCAACGGGTACCAGGTGCTGGAGCAGGTCGTGCAGCTGCCGGTCAGCACGTGGCGGTACCACTGGGACCCGCCGCACGTACGCCACCTGGGGCCCATGGCGCAGGACTGGTGGAAGGCGTTCGGGGTCGGTGAGAACGACCGGACGATCTGCTGCACCGATGCCAACGGAGTGGCCGTCGTCGCCATCCAGGCACTGCACCGGGAACTGGTCGAGCTGCGCGGCGAAGTCGCTGCCCTGCGGGCCCGGACGGGAGGAGAGGAGCGGCGCCGGGGAGGGGATGACAGCTGACAGACGGCAGGACCCCCGTTCAGACATCCGTGCGGGATGCCCGGCCGTCACGCGCGCCCGGCAGGCCCGGCTGCCCCGCCCGCGGGCCTGACCACTCGGCACCGCCACCGGGCACCAGCCGCTCGCCCAGCAGGACCGCGCAGCCCGCGACGCTCAGCAGGCCGCCCAGCAGGAACGTGCCTCGAACGTCGGACAGCGACAGGACCAGTCCGCCGAGCGCGGCGCCCGCCGCGATACCGGCGTTGTAGGCGCCGGAGTTGGCCGCGAGAGCCATGTCCGTGCGGCCGGGCGCGCAGCGCAGCATCTCGTTCTGGGTGGCCATGAACACCGGGCCGAGCGCGGCGCCGGTCAGGGCCAGGAACACCACCGCCGCGACCGGATCGCCGCCGGCCGCGTACAGGCCGAGCATGCCGACCGCCTGAGTCGCGACGGCGGTGGCCAGTACGGAGTCCGGGAAGCGGTCCAGCAGCGCTCCGGTGAGGGTCACCCCGGCCAGGCACGCGATGCCGAAGGCCACGAGCAGGGCGTTGACCGCGCCCCCGGAGAACCCGCTCACGTCGCCCAGGAACTTCACGACGTACGTGTATCCCGCGAACGCGCCGGTGGCGGAGAGGATCCCGGCCGCCAGTACGGTGCCGAAGCGGCGGGCGTCGGGGCGGGTCCCGTACGCGGCGTGCCCCTCCTCCGGGCGCGAGGTCGGCAGCAGCACGGCGATCGTCACCAGGGAGACGGACCCCAGCGCCGCCACCCCCGCGACCGGCACCGGCCAGCCGCTCTGCCGGCCCAGCCAGGTCCCGGCGGGCACCCCGAGCACGAGGGCGAGCGAACCGGCGACGGACAGCGCCCCGATCACCCGCCCACGGCTCCCGGGCCGGAACAGCCCCACCGCGACCGGCCCCATCACCGCCCAGAACAGCGCCTGGGCGAGCGCCGTCAGCAGCCGGGCCCCGAGCAGCAGCCAGTAGGAGCCGGCCAGTGCCGCGACCAGGCTGGACACGACGAGTGCGGTCAACAGGGCCGTGAGCACGTGGCGTCGGGGCATCGCCCGCGTGAAGTGGGCCAGCGGCAGGGACGCGACGGCGACCGTCACGCCGTAACCGGTGACCAGGTGGCCGACCGATGGCAGGGACACGTGCAGGCCCTCGGCGATGAGCTCCAGGAGGCCGATCGGCAGGTTCTCCGCGGTGTTGAACGTGAAGGCGGCGAGCATCAGGGCGCCGAGTACCGCCGGCCCTCGTTGCCTTCCGGCGAACTCGACGATCACTCGAACAGTCTGGCAGACAGGGCGAACGCCGTCCGGTCCGAACGTAAGACCCGGGGCGGTAGTGGTTCCGCCGTGCCGGGGACGGTGGCGTACCTTCCCTTTCCATGACGGACATCGACGAGCTGCCCGAGCTGCCCGCGCTGACCGGCCTGTTCGAGGCTCTGGGCGCCGACGACGCGGCGGGCTGGGCCGAGTCGGAGGCCGAGGAGAACATTCCTCAGCTGGCCCGGTACCGGTTCCTGCGCATGGTCTGGCAGGACATCGACGCCTGGAGCACGGCGGCGCCCGACTGGGTCGAGGCCTACCGCAAGGGCGGACTGGCGGGCGGAGCCGTGGACCGGGCGCTGCGGCTCGGGCTGACCCCGGGTGAACTGGGCGAGATAGCCCGCGAGATCGCGAAGGAGACCGCGTTCGGCCTGCTCCACGGGCTGGCCGGACCGGCGGACGGCGATCTCCCGCCCGAGACCGAGGCGAGGCTGCCCGGCTGGTGCCTGGCCGAGCTGTCGCCGGAGGGGCGGCCCACGGGGCGGATTCTGGACGCGCTCCACGAGGATCTGGACGAAGCGGAGCCGCAAGGCCCGACCGGAGGTGTCACATGACCGCTTTCGACGTGAGTGAGCGGCGGGTCTGGGACGGGCGGGCCGAGAGCTACGCCCGTACCTTCGCCCGCCTCTGCGCCCGTACGGTGCCCGCCCTGCTGGACGCCGCCGCCGTGGACCGCGGGACCCGGCTGCTCGACGTGGGGTGCGGCAGCGGCAGCGTGACGGTCGCCGCCGTCGGCCGGGGCGCGGTCGTACGGGCCGTGGACGCCGAGCCCGGCATGGCCGCGGCCACCCGGCGGGCGGCGCCCGGCGTCGAGGTCCGTACCGGTTCGCTGCCCCAGCTGCCCTATCCCGACGGGGAGTTCGACGCGGTCGCGGCGAACTTCGTGCTCAACCACGTGGGCCGCCCGCTGGACGCGCTCGTCGAGCTGCGCCGGATCACCCGCCCCGGCGGCCGGGTCGCCGTCACCATCTGGCAGGCACCCGGCGGCTCGGGGCAGGCGCTGGTCGGACGGGCCGCGGAGGCGGCCGGGCTGACCCGTCCCGCCTGGCTGGCCACGGTCGACGAGGAGCACAACTTCCCGCGCACCCCACAGGGGTTGAGTGGCCTGCTGGCCGGGGCCGGGCTCGGGGACGTACGGAGCGAGTCGCTGTCCTGGGACCACCGCGCGGACCCGGAGGACTGGTGGGCCGGGCCCGCGGCCGGCGTCGCCGCGATCGGGCAGCTGGTCAACAGCCGGGGACCGGAGGGCGTGGCGGCGGCGAGGCGCGAGTACGACGCGCTGTGCGAGGAGTTCACCTCGGACGAGGGGGAGTTGGTGCTGCCGCACCGCGCACTGCTGGCGCACGGGCGGGTGTAGCGGCGGCGCCTCCCGGAGCACGGGCGGGCAGGGGGTGTGCGACAGGGCCCGGACGGCGAACCGTCCGGGCCCTGTCGGTGGCTGCCGTCACTTGTCGGAGACGGTGACCTTCTCGTCGTTGTTGAGCTGCTCGACCAGCTGCTTGACCTTGGCCTTGTCCCAGACCAGGTTGCCGCCCGTGGAGCCGGAGATCGGCATGTTCATCGACGTGCCGTCGCCGCCCGTGACGCCCTTCATGGCGAAGAACATCTGGCCCAGGGACCAGAGCGACATGTCCTTGTCGACGACGAGGGTGTCCAGGCCGGCGCCCATCGTCGGGTACAGCTTGAACGGGTTGAGGATCGTCGACGGCGTCGCCGTCTGGCTCGCCAGCGCCGCGAGGAACTTCTGCTGGTTCTTCGTCCGGTCGAGGTCGCTGCCCGCGAAGGCGTACCGGGTCCGGACGAAGGCGAGGGACTGCTCGCCGTTCAGCGTCTGCTTGCCCGCCTTGAAGTCCGCGCCGGAGTTCTTGTCCTTGAACGCCTTGGGGATGTCGAGCTCCACCCCGCCGATCGCGTCCACGATCTTGGCGAAGCCGCCGAAGCCGATCTCGACGTAGTGGTCGATGTGCAGGCCGGTGTTGAATTCGACAGTACGAACGAGGAGTTCGGGGCCGTCCTCGGCGTACGCGGCGTTCAGCTTGGTGAAGCGGCCGCGCGCCGGGTAGAGCTTGCCCGAGTTCGAGCCCTTGTACGAAGGGATCTCGACGTTCGAGTCACGCGGCAGCGAGACCAGCGTCGGGCCGTTGCCGCCGTCGTGCAGGATCATCATCGAGTCGGTCCGCTGGCCCTCGGCGGAACCGGTGTGAAGCTTCTTCTTTGCCTCGTCGGACATGCCCTTGCGGCTGTCGGAGCCGACGATC
Organism: Streptomyces sp. NPDC087428; assembly: GCF_044744085.1. Lineage (NCBI taxonomy): Bacteria > Bacillati > Actinomycetota > Actinomycetes > Kitasatosporales > Streptomycetaceae > Streptomyces > Streptomyces sp. NPDC087428. Next base: position 36,284 of record NZ_JBIUXR010000006.1, on the reverse strand, counting down.
AGGTAGTTCGTGCCGTCGCCGCCCTTCGGCCGCTCGATGACCTTGGAGAGGTCGACGTCGCGCTTCAGCTTGGAGTCGGCCCAGAAGTACGTGCCGAGGGAGACGGCGAGCACCACGACCACCAGGGCCAGTGCGCCGATCTTGATCCGGCGGCGCCAGTCCGGCGCGGCCGACGGGTGGCCCTGGACGTATCCGCCGTCACCCGGCCCGCCGCCCTGACCGCCACCCCGGCCGCCGCCGTTGCCGCCGCCGTAGACCTGGCCCGTGTTGTAGCCGCTGTCGTACTGCGCGTCGTCGTAGCCGCCGGACTGCTGCGGCACCTGCCGCGACGGTCCGGGGCGCCGCTGCGGCGGGGCCGGCTGCTGGGACGGGACGGGGCGCTGGACGTGCGGCATCGCGCGGGCGCTCTCGGGCCGGTCGCTCGCGCTTCCCTGCCCGTAGCGGTTGCCGCCGCGGTTGTCGTCGTTCCGGCCCTCGGGCCAATCGTTCATACGACCCAGTGTGCAGTCCCCGACCACTGCTATTACAGGGTGTAAGTGAAATCGGACCTGGGCTGTTGCGAAGCTGATGCATTGCGACGGGCCGGAAGCCCCCGCATAAGGTGGAGGGCATGACAGATCAGGCCCCGCGCCCGGAGGGCGACATTCCGGGCAAGCCGACCGCGGCCTCCCGGACCACCCTCAGCCACATCATGACCGGCAGCGACACCAATCTGCTGGGTACGGTGCACGGCGGCGTGATCATGAAGCTGGTCGACGACGCGGCGGGCGCGGTGGCCGGCCGGCACTCCGGCGGTCCCGCGGTGACGGCCTCGATGGACGAGATGGTCTTCCTGGAGCCGGTCCGCGTCGGTGACCTTGTTCACGTCCGTGCCCAGGTGAACTGGACCGGCCGCTCCTCGATGGAGGTCGGCGTCCGGGTCATGGCCGAGCGGTGGAACGAGTCGACCCCGGCCCAGCAGGTGGGCAGCGCGTACCTGGTGTTCGCCGCGGTCGACGCGGACGGCCGCCCGCGCGCCGTACCCCCGGTGATCCCGGAGACCGAACGCGACAACCGGCGCTACCAGGAGGCGCAGATCCGCCGTACGCACCGGCTGGCCCGGCGCCGCGCGATCAGGGAACTGCGCGAGAAGCGCGCCGCCGACGGCATCGAGGACTGAGAGCCGGGAGCTGAGGGCTGAGCACTGAGGGCCGGGGCTGCGGCGCTCCCGGCCCCGCCGCCTACGGGCAGACCACCTCGTCGCCCGTCACCGCGCCGAACTTCCCCGGATCGGACTGCTCGGCCCGGACCCGCTCCACCGCGGTGTAGTCCGCGCCCGCGATCACCTTCATCGTGGCGCCCTGGCCCTTCACCGCCTTCAGCTCCGCCCCCGGCAGCGCCGCCGCCAGTGACTTCGCGGACCTGTCCCAGCGCGGGTCGTACGTGACCAGGGTGTGCTTGAGATCGCGCTGCTCCCCGTTGAGCGGGGCCTTGGTGGTGTCGAAGCCGGTGCCGTGCAGCGCGGTGTCGACCGTGCCGCCGAGGCCGTCCTTCGGGGTCCCGTTGTAGACCTGGACCCGGATCTCCTGCGGCGGCACGTCCACCTGCTTCGCGGGGGGCTCCTCGGGCCCCTTCACCGCGAGCGGCTTGTCCTCGCGCAGCGCCCGGAACAGCTCCTTCGACTTCTTCGGGTCCCATTTCACCGTCGAGCCGATGTCCTTCACCTGGTAGGCGACATCGCCCATCGGCACCGAGGCGAATTCGGACGAGGCGGCGGAGAAGCCCCGCATCGCCTGGCCGAGGTCCAGCATCTGCTGGGTACCGAAGCCCCTGTCCGCCCGTACCGACTTCAGCATCGTCGAGGCGACCTCCCGGAACTTCACCGGGTTCAGCAGCACCCCGCTGCTGGTCGTCTGCTTGATCAGCGAGGCGAGGAACTTCTGCTGGCGCTGCATCCGGCCGAGGTCGGCGGCGCCGTCGATGTGCCGGGAGCGTACGTACTGGAGCGCCTCGCCACCGTTCAGCTCGTGGGTGCCCGCCGCGAGGTCGAGACCGGTGTACGAGTCCTTCATCGGCCGGGCGGTGCAGATCTTCACCCCGCCCAGGGTGTCCACCGTCGTCATGAAGCTGGTGAAGTCGACCTCCAGGTAGTGGTCGACCTTGACGCCCGTCATGTGCTCGACGGTCCGCACGGTCAGACCGGGCCCGCCCTCGGCGTAGGCGGCGTTCAGCTTCACCGGGTGGGCCGCGTGCTCCTCGCCGGTGGTCTGGTCCCGGTGCTCGGGGATCTCGGCGTAGCTGTCGCGCGGCAGGCTGACGATGCTGGCGCGCTCCTTGTCCGCGGACAGGTGCACCAGCATGATCGTGTCGGTGCAGTGGCAGGGCGTACCGCCCAGCCGGTACTTCTCCTTCTCCTCCTTGGTGATCTTGTCGCGGCCGTCGGTGCCGACCAGCAGCAGATTCATGCCGTGACCGCCCGCGGGCCGGTTCTTCATGTCCTTGAAGGGGTCGATCCGGTCGATCCCGGTCTCCAGATCGGTCAGGAGCGCATGACCGATGCCACCGGCACCGAGGACCAGTACGGACAGCCCGGTCGCCATCCGCATGCCCCAGCGCGGCCTCTCGTCCTGCTTTCTGGGCCGTCCGGGCTGCGGGGGAGCAGCGCGGGGCCGTGGCGGACGGGGGGAGCGGTGCGGCGTGGGCACGGGGGGACACCTCCGCGGTGCAAGGGGGACCTGTCGCACGGTAGGCCCATACGATCTGCATCCCGGCCCGCGACCCGGCGGCGCGCACCGGGTTCCCCCATACGCGGTAACGTGGCGGCCGAATGACGCCGCCTGGTGGGGTTCGGACCCCCGGCGCCCCCGAGGACCCCCCGAGGACCACATGTCTGCCGCGCAGCACCCCGCCGTCTCCGTGATCATGCCGGTGCTCAATGAGGAGCGCCATCTCAGGAACTCCGTCCGGCACATCCTGGAGCAGGAGTACTCCGGTGAGATGGAGGTGGTGATCGCGCTCGGCCCGTCCACGGACCGCACCGACGAGATCGCCGCCGAACTGGTCGCGGAGGACCCCCGGGTCCACACCGTGCCGAACCCGACCGGCCGCACCCCCGCCGCGCTCAACGCCGCAATCAAGGCGTCCAGCCACCCCGTCGTGGTGCGCGTCGACGGCCACGGCATGCTCTCGCCGAACTACATCGCGACCGCCGTCCGGCTCCTGGAGGAGACGGGCGCGCAGAACGTCGGCGGCATCATGCAGGCCGAGGGCGAGAACCCCTGGGAGGACGCCGTCGCCGCGGCCATGACGTCGAGGATCGGTGTCGGCAACGCGGCCTTCCACACCGGCGGCCAGGCGGGACCGGCCGAGACCGTGTTTCTGGGCGTCTTCCGCCGCGAGGCCCTGGAGAAGGCCGACGGGTACAACATCGAGTTCATCCGCGCCCAGGACTGGGAGCTGAACTTCCGCATCCGCGAGGCCGGCGGCCTGATCTGGTTCTCGCCCGAGCTGCGGGTGCAGTACCGCCCCCGCCCCTCCGTCCGGGCGCTCGCCAAGCAGTACAAGGACTACGGCCGCTGGCGCCACGTCGTCGCCCGCTACCACTCCGGCTCGATCAACCTGCGCTACCTGGCCCCGCCGACCGCCGTCGTCGCCATCGCGGCGGGCATCGTCGTCGGCGCCGCCGTCACCCCCTGGGCGCTGCTCGTCCCGGCCGGCTACGTCGCGGCCATCGTCGCCGGATCGCTGCCGGCCGGCAGGGGACTGCCGCTGAAGGCGCGGGCGCTGATCCCGGTGGCGCTGGCCACCATGCACATGTCGTGGGGGTACGGCTTCCTGACCAGCCCGCGCTCGCTGGCGAGGAAGGTCATCGCCAGCCGCCGCCCGGCGGTCAGCGAGCCGGGCACGGGCGCCCCGGTGGCCTGACCCGCGCGAAGCGCCGAGCGCGAGGACATGAAGAGGGGGATGCCCGGTCCGCACCGGGCATCCCCCTCTTCACGCGCGTTCAGGACGCGGCTACATCTGGCGGTACGGCCAGTACACGTCCATGCAGCCCGACTTGGCGCCGTTGACGGCCTCGGTGCCCTCCAGCGGGTCGCTGTCGTCCTTCGCGGCCTTCGGGAACGTGGTCCCCGTCCGCCAGTCCGAGCCGACCGTGAGGGTCAGCGTGTCCCCGTCCGGCGCCTCCTTGACGACGCTGGACGGCATCGACATCGCCTTGGCGATGGAGAGCGCGTCCGACCTGCCCTGGGCGCCTGAGCTCTTCGGATAGGTCAGCTCGGTCGTCAGCGCCGATCCGGGATCGGTCGAGGTGGCCGCCTCGGTGAAGCCCTTGGCCCGCAGCAGGTCCCGGACGCCCCCGGCACGGTTGCCGGTGGGCGCTTGGCCGTCGGCCGCCGTCCCGTTGACGACGGTCACGCCGATCGACGCGGGAGCGCCGGCGGCCGGACCGGCCTCCTTCTTCTTCTTGTTCTTGGCCCGGTCCTTCGGGTCCAGCGACTGGTCGTCGCGGATCAGCGCCCAGAGCTTGTCCGCGGCGCCCGGCTTCGGGAGTACGTGGTTCTCGTCCCGGTCGTCGGTGATCCTCGGCATGGTCAGCATGTTCATCTTGTCCATCGGCACGCCCTTGAGCTGCATGCCGAGGTCGAACAGCTTCTTCACCGAACCGATCTCCTCCGAGACCTGGAGCGACTTGGTCGCGGTCTCGGCGAGACCCATCAGCCGTCCCGTGTCCGAGAACGCGTCCTGGTCCTTCAGCTCACGGATGACGGAGTTCATGTACATGTGCTGGGCCTTGGAGCGGCCGAAGTCGCTCTCGAAGGCGTGCCGGGTGCGCAGCCACTGGAGGGCCTGCTTTCCCTTGACCTTGTGCGTGCCGGCCGTCAGCCTCAGGCCGGAGCCACCGGGCACGTTGGGCTTGGGTACGTCGTTGACGTTCTGCTTCACACACACGTCCGCACCGCCCACCGCGTCCGCCATGTCCACCACGCCCGCGAAGTCGACCATCATCCAGTGGTCGATGTAGACCCCGGTGAGCTTCTCCCAGGTGTCCAGTGTGCAGCCGGGGCCGCCGCGGCCGAGCGTCTCGTTGATGAGAGTGTTGGTGGCCGGGTACTTCTTGCCGTTGTCGGGGTCCTCGCAGGCCGGGATGTCCACCCGGGTGTCGCGCGGGATGCTGACGACCGAGGCGTTCTTCCGGTCGGCCGACACATGGAGCAGCATCTGCACATCGGCGAGCGGGGGTGCGCCGACGCTCGACTTCGAGCCGCCGAGCTTGAGGTTCGCCTTGGTGTTGCGGCTGTCGGACCCGATCATCAGGATGTTCAGCGGGGTCTGGCCGGCGGCGTTCGGCGCGGTCTTCTTCGCCGCGCTGTTGCCCGCGCTGCGGTGACCCTTGCGGAGGTTGCCGTTGAGGTGCTCGTACCAGAGATAGCCGGCCGCGGCGGTGCCGAGTATCAGCACCGCGAGCGAGAGGGCTGCCCAGCGCAGTATTCGGCTCTTCTTCCGCTTCCCGGTCCGGCGGGGGCGGCCGCGCCGGCCGCCGCCGTGGCTCGCGCCGCGGCGGGCGGCGTCCCCGTCCCCGTCCCCGCTCCCGTCCGGCGCCGGGGCGTCGGCCTTGTCGTCCTCGTAGAGGCCGTCGTCCCAGCCGAGTTGACCGGCATGCCGGACCCGTGGTCGCGTTCCCTCCCCTGGCGTGCTGCTCCGTCCCACCGGACCCCCCTGCTGCTCAGACTCGCGGTACGGCGCAGTGACCCGGTGTCACTTGGCGCACTCTGCCTTGTCGGCACTGGCTTTCGGAATGTCGATCTTGGCCGGCCCGGTGATCGGGGTGCCCGCACCCTCGAAGTCCGCGCCGAGCGTCAGCACCATCGCCTGCAGGCCCTCGGCATCGGTGGTGCCCTTCTTGAGCGCCGATCCGGGGAGCCCCATCATCGCGGCGAGGGCACGGGCCTGGTCCGCCTGGTTCGGCGCGTACTCCAGCGTCGTCCTGTCGGTCTTCGCCGGGGCGTTCGCCTTGTTCGTGGACTTCAGGACGCCCTTGGTGTTCTGAAGCCAGGTGACGGTCTGCTGAGCCCCGCCGGCGATCTTGCCACCGTTGTAGACATCGACGCGTACGTCGGCGGCGGCGGCCTTGGTGCCCTTGAGGAGAGCGTCCTGCTTGCTCTTCGCGGCCTTCTTCTGCGCGGCCACCTCGGTCAGCGAGGTGTCGTTCTGCATCATCGAGAACAGCTGGGGCGCCTTCACCGGGTCGACCACCACCGTGATCGGTTTCGGCTCGGCCGGGTTGTCGATGACCGGAAGGGTGACGAACGAGATGTTCTTCGTGTCGATCTTGGTGAGTTCCTTGGCGAGCGTGGTCAGCTTCGGCACCGAGCCGATGGCCTTGTCGACCGTCAGGGCCTTCGTGGCCGCGTCCGCCAGCTTGAACAGCTTCGTCGGGCTGGTCAGGGTGTCGTCCGACTTCATCTGCCGGATCATCGAGCCGATGAACTGCTGCTGGACCTTGATCCGGTCCAGGTCGCTCCCGTTGGCGAAGCTGTGCCGGGTCCGTACGAACGCCAGCGCGTCCTCGCCCTCGATCGTGCTCTCGCCCGCCGGCAGGTCCAGGTGGGAGTCCGCGTCCTTGACGGGCTTCGCGAGGCAGACCTTCACGCCGCCGACCGCCGTGGACAGCTCCTTGACCGCGTTGAAGTCGACCATCATGAAGTGGTCGACCTTCAGGCCGGTGATCTCCTTGACGGTGTCCATCGTGCAGCTCGGGTCACGGTCCTCCTGACCGAGGCTGACGTTGAACCGGATGTTCTCGGTGCCCGGGATGACCTTGTCCGAGCCGTCCGGCTGCCTGGACTTGCATTCCGGGATGTCGGTGATGAGGTCGCGGGGGATGCTCAGGGCCGTGGCGTTGGTGCGGTCCTTGGAGACGTGGAACAGGATGTTGGTGTCGGCATGGCCGCTACTGCCCTTGTCGCCGTAGCCCTCGTTGCCCTTGCCGGTCCGCTTGTCCGTGCCGATGACCAATATGTTCAGGGGCGCGTTGGCCGTGGCCACGTCCTTGTTGCCGGCGTCGCCGATGTCCACGGTGTTCAGATTGCCGTTGAAGTGCTGGTACAGCAGGTAACCGCCGACCGAGACACCGACGAGCAGGAACGCCATCACGCCGCCCGTCCAGATCAGCGCCTTCTTGCGGCGGGCCTTCGGAGCCTTGCGCTTGCGGCGGCCGGCGCTCTCGGTCGCGGACGCGCCCGCACCCGGTCCCTCCTGGCCGCGGGCCGAACGGCGACCGCCCTGTCTGGGCACCTCACGGCTGGGGCCGGCTCCACGTCCGGCGCCGTCGCGCGGGGAGCTCCGTCGCCGGGCACCGTCCTCCTGGGCGGCGTCTCTGCGCCGGGAGCCACGCGGGGCCGAAGTGCTCGGGCCGCTGCCCGAATCCCCTCCGGATTGGTTCAGTCGCAGTTCGTAGTCGCCGGTGTCCGGGTTGAGGACCCATTGGTCTGCGGGATCGATATTTTCCGCCCGCCCACGGCCTTGTGCATCCACGGTTGCTTGAGTCCTCCGTCGGTGCCACGCGAGGCGCCTCCCCCGACAAGGCGCTCAATCTTTCACTCCGGAAGCGCTCGGCCCGAGGGCCGGAAGTAACCGGATCGCGTCACACTATCCGTCCGGTTCGGCGCCGAGCGATGAGCGTGACACATTCCACGGCCCTTACAACCGGGCATTCTTCCCATTGCACGCCGAACGTTGATGTCCGCTTGGTAATTGCTTTACTGCTTACACAGGTCGGTGGCCGCGTTGTTACCCGAATAGGTGGGTGTGGGGCTGGGGCCCGGAGCGCCGGTAGCACCCGATTCCCCGTCCGTTGACCCCTCGCCGGACCGGCTGTCGCTGTCTTCATCCTGTGAATGTTCCGAGCCCTCCCCGTGTCCGGTGTTCTTGCCGTCGTCGCCGTTGAGCTGATCTGCCGGAACCACCGCGAGCGGCTTGTCGTCGCGCAGTTGTTTGAAGAGCTTGTCCGCATCGGGTTGTACGAGTTCGTCCCGGTTCCGGTTCGCGGCGTAAGGCTGCCGGGGGACGGTCAGGAACTGAACCTTGTCGGTCGGTACGTTGCGCATGCCGCGCACCAGTTCGTAGAGGTCCTTCAGGGTGTCCAGCCCCGGGTCCGTGGTGAGCGCCTTCGTCGCCGCGTCCAGCACCGGGTAGAGCCGGGTCGGATTGAGCAGGACGCCATTGCTCTGCACCTTGTTGACGAGTGCGCCCAGGAACTGCTGCTGGCGGTCCATCCGTTCGGTGTCGCTGCCGTCGCCGATCGACTTGCGGACCCGTACGTACCCCAGGGCCTGCTCGCCGTCGAGCTTCTGGCGGCCCGCCGGGAGCTCGAGGTGGGCCGCGGTGTCGTTGATCGGCTCCTTGAGGCAGATCTCGACGCCGTTCACCGCGTCGACCATGTCCTTGAAGCCGTTGAAGTCGACGACCATGTAGTGGTCGATGCGGATGCCGGTCATCTTCTCGACGGTGCGGATGGTGCAGGCGGTTCCACCGAGCTCGAAAGCCCAGTTGAACTGGGAGAATTGCGGTTTGCTGGAAGTTTTGTCCGACTTGTGGCAGGTCGGGATGTCCGCCATCAGGTCGCGCGGGATGGACATCGCGGTGGCGCTTTTCCGGTTCGCGGCCAGGTGCAGCAGGATCGTGGTGTCCGAGCGCTGGCTGCCGCCGTCGTCGCGGCCGTACTTGCGGTTGTCCCCGGCCCGGCTGTCGGAGCCGATGAGGAGGATGTTCTCCGCGTCATGGACGACGGACGCGGGGCGCTCCTTCTCGTACGTCTTGAGTTCGGCGGCGGCGGAGGTGTCCGTCTTGATGTTGCCGTCGAGCTTCTTGTACAGCCACCAGCCGGCGCCCGCGGCGACGAGGACGACGAACGAGGCCCCGAGCGCGGTCCAGCGCAGCCAGTGCCGCTTGCGCTTGACGGTGATGTCGAGGGTCGGACCCGGCCCCGAGCCCGGGGGCGGCGCCGCCCCGACCGAAGACCCGCTGCCGGAGCCGCTGCCGCCCCCGGCCCCCGATCCGCTGCGCGTCTCGCCGCCGGGGGTGCCCTCAGGGGCGTCCTTCGAGGCGGCTTCCGGGGTGTCCTTCGGGGTGTCCTTCGGGGTGTTCTCCGAGGCGGTTTCCGGCGCGGGCTGCTCGCCCCGCTCCGCACCGGGCGACCCGTCCGGCGTCTGGTCCTCGCCCGCGGCCGAGTCGTCGGGGTCGGCCGGAGTGCCGGCACTTTCGGTCACGTCTGCGTCCATCCTTCACGTTCGGCGGCGCGATGGGCCGCCGGTTGCAGAAGTAGACGGCTGAACCTCACGCTTGGTTGTGCCTTGAGTGGTCTGTACCGCAGATCATGTACCGGAGTTGACGCATCGCCCGGAGGGCTCGGCCCACGATGGGCCGGACGGGTGGTCCACGGACCGCTTGTCGTACCGCGGCGCCCCGCTGTCACGCGGAGCGCCGCCGCGCGGGCCGCCGTCACACGGTCAGGGTGACCCGCTCGCTCTCGACGCGCTGCGCCAGCCCGTCCGCGCCCAGCTCCCCGAGGTGCCGGCACAGGACCACCGAACCCCCGGTCGCCAGCGGCGCGAAGAGCCCGGCGCTGAGGCCGTCCCAGGTGTCGTACGTACGCCCCGAGAGCAGCCGCGATCCGGCGCCCAGGCCCAGCGCGGCACCGTCCTCGCGGGCCCGCGCGACCAGCTGCGCCGAGGTGAGGGCGACATCGCCCACGGTCAGCGCCGGGGCGTCCGGGTCCACCGGGGCGAACGGCGCGAACCGGTCGCCCTGGCCCGGCACCTCCACCGCGTAGTCCGCGAAGCCCTCGGGCGGCTGCGGGAACCGGCCGCCCAACGGGCGCAGCGCCAGCGCGATCCGCTCACCGCGGCAGGCCCGCGCGGCCTCCAGCGTGTCCGGTCCGGTGACGACGAGGTCGGCGGCCGCCGGGTCGCCCCGCACCTCGGCGACGACGCCGACCGAGGAGCAGGCGAGCAGCCAGACCGCGGACTGCCAGTGCGCGGGGAGCAGCAGTGCGAGGCGGTCGCCGGGCTCCGCGGCGAGATCGCCCTGGAGCAGGTTGGCGGTCTTGGCCACCCAATTGGCGAAGGTGGCCACCGACAGTTCGACGCGTTCTCCGGTGGCGTCGTCGTAGAAAGTGACCATGGGGCGGGCCGGGTCCGCGGCGAGCGCGGAACGCAGCAGGTCGGCAGGGGTGCGGTCGCTGGCGTTCATCCGCGCAAGAGTACGTGGCGGTACCGGGCCGGGGCGGGTACCGCGGGTGCCTCGTACACCGGTTCGGCAGACGGGCCGTCACATGCCGGAAGAAACACCAGTCGCCGGAGTTGTCGGTTTATGTGAAGGATCATCTGTATGCGTGCCTTCATTGCATCCGCCATTGGTGTCACCTGCGCGTCAGCTCTCCTGCTGCCGCTCGCCGCGCCCGCGGGCGCCGCCCCCGACACCCCCGCCCACTCGACTGCCACGGGCTCCGTGCCCGCCGAGGCGTCCGAACCCGCCGCACTGCCCGGTGCGACGCAGTCGCTGCCCCTGTCCCCTCTGTCCACCGCCGCCGCGCGGGCCACCGGTGAACCCGCCGCGGCAGCCGCCGGCCAAGGGCTGAGCGAGCGCGACGTCCACGCGTTCTCCCTGGTCGGCGTCGTCTGGGACGACGTGAACGCCGAACTCCACGGCACCGCCCAGGTCCGTACCCGCTCCGCCGCCACCGGCCGCTGGTCCGGCTGGCAGGACCTGGAGACGCACAACGCCGAGCACTCGGCCGACCCCGGCACCCCCGAACGCGAGTCGGGCGCCGTCCGCGGTTCCACCGCCCCGCTCTGGGTCGGCGCGTCCGACGGGGTCGAGGTCCGGGTGAACCCCGAGGCCACCGGTACCCGGGACGCCTCCGCCGCCCCCGTACCGCTGCCCGCCGGGCTGCACCTCGAACTCGTCGACCCCGGCAAGGACCCGCGGGAGCTCCCCGCCACCGGCGCGGCCGGCGCCGACCGCGCCGCACCGCAGGGCGCCACCGCGCTCCCCGCCCTCAGCCGGTCCGCCACCGACGCGGCCGCCGGCTACGCGCCGGGCGCCAAGCCGTACATCGGACCCCGGCCGCGCATCATCACCCGCAAGGGCTGGGGCGCCGACGAGAAGATCCGCGAACGCGCCTTCGCCTACACCAAGACCGTCAAGGCGGCCTTCGTCCACCACAGCGCCACCGGCAACAACTACAGCTGCTCCCAGTCGGCCTCGGTACTGCGCGGCATCTACCGCTACCACGTCAAGAGCAACGGCTGGCGCGACATCGGCTACAACTTCGCCGTCGACAAGTGCGGAAACATCTACGAGGGCCGGGCCGGCGGCGTGACGAAGGCCGTCATGGGCGCGCACACCCTCGGCTTCAACACCAACACCATGGGCGTCGTGGTGCTCGGGACCTACAGCAGCTCCAACCCGCCCTCCGCGGCGGTCAACGCCGTCGCGAAGCTCACCGCCTGGAAGCTCGGCCTCTTCAAGGCCAACCCGAAGGGCAAGGTCACCCTGGTCTCCGGCGGGAGCAACAAGTACAAGAAGGGCAGGAAGGTCACACTCAACGTCATTTCCGGTCACCGCGACGGTTTCGCAACCGAATGCCCCGGAGCACGTCTCTACAAGAAGCTCGGCACAGCCCGGACCAGTTCGGCCGAACTCCAGGGCCGCTGACACGGAAGGAACCGAAAAGGGCGCCGAGGGCGCCCGGGGCCTGCTGCGGGCTGCTGACCAAGGAGACCCCCTCCGGTCTGCATACACTGGCCAGCCGAAGAAGCTCACCAGGCTCGGCCCCAGCAGGAAGCAGAGACAGTGCTGTGACAGAGGCAAAAGAAGCGATTCTCCTGGTCGGCGGCAAGGGAACCCGGTTGCGCCCGCTCACGGTGCACACTCCGAAACCCATGGTTCCGGCAGCAGGCGTCCCCTTCCTCACGCACCAGCTGGCGCGTGCACGGGCCGCCGGGGTCGAGCACATCGTCCTCGCGACGTCGTACCTGGCGGAGGTCTTCGAGCCGCACTTCGGTGACGGCTCGGAACTCGGCCTCCACATCGAGTACGTCACCGAACGCGAACCGCTCGGCACCGGCGGCGCCATCCGCAACGTCGCGGAACGGCTCCGCTCCGGCCCGGACGAACCGGTCCTCATCTTCAACGGCGACATCCTCACCGGCCTCGACATCCGGGCGCTGGTCACCTCGCACGCGGACTCCGGAGCCGACGTCTCGCTCCACCTCACCCGGGTCGACGACCCGCGCGCCTTCGGCCTCGTACCGACGGACGACACCGGCCGGGTCACCGCGTTCCTGGAGAAGCCGCAGACCCCGGAGGAGATCGTCACCGACCAGGTGAACGCGGGGGCGTACATCTTCCGCCGGTCGGTCATCGACACCATTCCGGCCGGCCGCCCGGTCTCCGTGGAGCGCGAGACCTTCCCCGGACTGCTCGCCTCCGGCGCACACCTCCAGGGCATGGTCGACTCCACGTACTGGCTGGATCTCGGCACCCCGCAGGCCTTCATACGCGGCTCCGCCGACCTGGTGCTGGGCCGCGCCCCCTCCCCGGCCGTCCCCGGCCGGTGCGGCGACCGGCTCGTGCTGCCGACGGCCTCCGTCGCCCCCGACGCCAAACTCACCGGCGGCACGGTCATCGGCGCCGACGCGGTCATCGGCGCGGGCGCCAGGATCGAGGCCTCCACCGTGCTGGCGGGCGCGATCGTCGAACCCGGAGCCGTGATCACGGACTCCCTGGTCGGAGCGGGCGCCAGGATCGGCAGCCGTACGGTGCTGGCCGGCGCGGTCATCGGCGACGGGGCCAGGGTCGGCGCCGACAACGAACTGCGCGACGGCATCCGGATCTGGTGCGGGGCACACCTGCCCGCCGCGTCGGTGCGCTTCTCCTCGGACGAATGACCGGACGAATGACCGGACGAACGACCGGGGCGAGCCGCTCCTCACGCACGCACCCACTGGCCGGAAACAGCCGTACCCTCGACAGGCACCCCCGACTACCGAGGACCTCACCCGTGGCAGGACGATTCGCTCCCCGCAGCGCCCCGCACGCGGCTGTCCCGCGCCAGGTGACGACGCCGGAACCGACCGCGCTGACCCGCGACTGGACCCCGCCGGGCCCGTTCGACCTGCGGCTCGTCCTCGGCCCGCTGCGCCGGGGCCCCGCCGACCCCACCTTCCGGATGTCCGCGGACGGCTCCGTCCGCCGGGCCAGCCGAACCCCCGCCGGTCCCGGCACGCTCCACGTCGTCGCCCGCGAGGGCCGGATCGAGGCGGCCGCCTGGGGGCCCGGCGCGTCCTGGCTGCTGGACCAGCTGCCGACGCTGCTGGGCGCGTCGGACGAACCGGAGGCCTTCACCCCGCGCCACCGGCTGCTCGCGGTGACCCACCACCGCCGGCCGGGACTGCGGCTGCTGCGCACCGGCCTGGTGATGGAGTCCCTGATCCCGTCGGTCCTGGAACAGAAGGTCACCACGGACGAGGCGTACCGCGCCTGGCGCCTCCTGGTCCGCAAGTACGGGGAGCCGGCGCCGGGCCCGCAGGAGTACGGCCTGTACGTCATGCCGGACGCCCGCACCTGGTCGCTGATCCCGTCCTGGGAGTGGCACCGCGCGGGCGTCGACAGCAAGCGCTCGGCGACGATCCTGCGCGCGGTCCGGGTGGCCCGCCGCATGGAGGAGGCCGCCGCCATGGAGCTGGCCGAGGCGATGGCCCGGCTCCAGGCGATCCCGGGCATCGGCCCCTGGACCGCCGCCGAGACCCTGCAACGGGCGAACGGCGCCCCGGACGCGGTGACGGTCGGCGACCTCCACCTGCCCGGCATCGTCGGCCACGCGCTGGCCGGCAACCGCGATGCCGACGACGAGGAGATGCTGTCCCTCCTGTCCCCCTACGAGGGCCAGCGCCACCGGGCCACCCGCCTGATCATGCTCTCCGGCAACACCCCGCCCCGCCACGCCCCCCGGATGACCCGGGGCGACATCGCCAAGCTGTAGAACACGGGCCCGGCCGACTCAAGCCTGTCAGTCCGGCACGTTCCACCGGGCCCGGCCAAATCAAGCCTGTCCGGCGATTGAGGACCGGGGGCCGGGGCAGAGCCCCGAAAACCGCCCCCCCCCCCCCCCCCCCCCCCCCCCCCCCCCCCCCCCCCGCCCCCCCCCCCCCCCCCCCCCCGCGCGGCCCCCCCCCGGCGGGGGCCCCCCCCCCGCCCCG
>NZ_JBIUXR010000006.1:0-22035 GCF_044744085.1 Streptomyces sp. NPDC087428 | reverse complement strand
CGGGGGGGGGGGGGGGGGGGGGGGGCGGGGCCCCCCCCCCCAAAACCGCCCCCGCCCCCGCCCCCGCCCCCGCCCCACCTCACCGCACCGCGACAAACGACTCCACGTCACGAGCCCCCCGCGCCGGAGGCGACACCGCGGCCCGCCCCACCGCCACCGCCCCCAACGGATCCCACGACGCCGGCAGCGACAGCACCTCCCGCACGACATCGCGGCAGAACATCGTCGAGGACACCCACGCGGAACCCAGCCGCTCACCGGCCAGCGCGACCAGGAAGTTCTGGATCCCGGCGCCGGCGGCGACCACGAACATCTCGCGCTCCGCCGTGTCCCGCCGCTCGTCCCCGTACGTGTGGGAGCCGTCCGTCACCAGACACGGCACCACCAGATACGGCGCCCGGCGCAGCACATCGCCCCGCCGCACCCGCTTGGCCACCGACTCCTCGCTCTTCCCGTCCCGCCGCAGATCCGCGATCCACGCGTCCCGCATCGCGTCCAGCAGCCGGGTCCGCGCGTCCTCGGACTCCAGCAGCACGAACCGCCACGGCGTCGTGTGATGCGGCGCGGGCGCCGTCACCGCCGCGGCCACGGCCCGCCGCACCGCACCCGGGTCCACCGGGTCGTCGGTGAACTCGCGCACCGTGCGCCGCTGGGTCATCGCCTCCCGCACCGCCTCGGACGTCCCGAGCCGGAACATGTCGTCGGCCGCGACCCGCACCATCGCCCGTGCGCCCCCGGCCCCGTCCGGGTCCACGACGTGGCCGAGCCCGCGCACCACCGCCACCGGCAGCCCGTTCGCCTTGCCCTTGACCAGATCCCCGGCAGCGGCCAGCTCGTCGGCGGTGGCGACGACGGTCGCGCTCAGGGGATTGCCGTACGCGTCGGTCCCGCCCCGCAGGTCGTCCAGCACCCGTACCCCGGACGCCCCGATCGCGACATCGGTCAGCCCGCTGCGCCACGGGCGCCCGAAGGTGTCCGTGACGATGACGCCGACGTCGACGCCGAGCGTGTCCCGCAGCCCCTCCCGGATCGTCCGCGCCGACGCGTCGGCGTCCTCGGGCAGCAGCAGGACCGTTCCGGCCGGGGTGTTGGAGGCGTCGACCCCGGCCGCGGCCATGACCAGGCCCTGCCGGTTCTCGACGATCCGCAGCGTGCCGCGCCGCGCCACCACCCGTACCGTCTCCGCGTCGATCGCCGCCTCCCGGTCGGTGGCCTCCACGATCCGGCCCTCCGCCTTGGAGACGATCTTCGAGGTGACGAGGAGGACGTCACCGTCGGCGAGACCGGGCCCGGTGGCGGCGATCAGCTTCGCGAGATCGTCCCCGGGCCTCACCTCGGGCATCCCGGGCAGCGCCCACACCCGGTACGAGGGCGCGGCGTCGGGGGCCGTGCTCATGCCCGTACCTCTTCGGCGAGGGCCAGTGCCTGCCGGGCCATCTCGGCCGTGGTGGCGACATCGGTCATCATCAGCGGTACGGAACGGCAGCGGATGCCCGCGGACTCCACCTCGTCCACCGCGCCCGCGTCCACGGTGTCGACGAGCCAGCCGTCGAGCAGCCCGGAGCCGTAGTGCTGCGCGACCGCGGCAGCCGTCGACTCGACGCCCACCGCGGCGAGTACCTTGTCCGCCATCCCGCGCACCGGTGCGTCACCGACGATGGGGGAGAGGCCGACGACCGGCACCCCGGCCTCGGCGATGGCTTCCCGGATCCCGGGCACGGCGAGGATGGTCCCGATGGACACGACGGGGTTCGACGGCGGGAAGAGGATGACGTCGGCCGAGGCGATCGCCTCCAGGACGCCCGGCGCCGGCGTGGACTGCTCGGCGCCGACGGGCACGATCGCCCGCGCCGGGACGGCGGCGCGCAGCTTCACCCAGTACTCCTGGAAGTGGATCGCTCTGCTCTCGCCGTCGACATCGACCGCCACATGCGTCTCGATCCGGTCGTCGGACATCGGCAGCAGCCGGACCCCCGGCTTCCAGCGCGCACAGAGCGCCTCCGTCACGGCGCTCAGCGGATAGCCCGCGCCGAGCATCTGCGTACGGACGATATGGGTCGCGAAGTCACGGTCGCCGAGCCCGAACCACTCGGGCCCCACTCCGTAGGCCGCGAGTTCCTCCTTGACGTGGAAGCTCTCGTCGGTCCGCCCCCAGCCCTGGTCCTCGTTGATGCCACCGCCGAGGGTGTACATCACGGTGTCGAGGTCGGGGCAGACCTTGAGCCCGAACAGATGGATGTCGTCACCGGTGTTGCCGATCACCGTGATGTCCGCGTCGGGCGAGGCCTCCTTGAGGCCACGCAGGAAACGAGCACCACCGATACCGCCGGCCAGAACCACAATGCGCATGAGAAACAGTCTGTCAGGCGATGCCCGGTCGTTGTCGGGGTGGTGGCGGGCAGCCGGGTGGGACCGGCAGGCGTGGCGTGCTGCCCGGTGGCGGGCCGTCAGACGGTGGCGGTCGCCGTGGCGTGCTGGGTGGAGTGCATCGGCATGTCGGTCAGGCCCGGGTAGTAGACGTGCAGGCTGACGGCCGGTTCGAGGGAGTCGTTGATCACCTCGTGGACGTAGCCGGGAGCGAAGACGCGCTGGGAGCCGGAACCCAGCGTCCGCTTACCGCGGTCCGTACGCTCCGTCAGCTCGCCTTCCAGCACGGTCAGTACGCCGGAGGAGAGGCCGTGGTCGTGCAGACCGCTGCCCTGGCCCGGGATCCAGCTGAGCAGCCAGACCTCGTAGCCGAGAGCCTGGGGATGGCCGAGCAGCCGGTGGTACCAGCGGGTGGTGGCGTCGTACTGGACGAGCGGGGCCCACCGGGAGCGGTCGCCGGCGATGGAGCGGGCGAGCCCGACGAAATCCGCCACCGTGCTGGGGTGCTCACGGGCGGGGCGCAGGAGGTGCTGGACCTCAAGGAGGTCGCCGGCGATCTGGAGGTCGCTGTCGCTGTTCATGGGTGCGGTGGTTCCTCGGCAGGAGTGCACGGAAGTGCGGGTGCGGATGCAGGGGTGTCGCGAGGACCGCGGGACCGGGTGACCAGGGGCCGCGAGGGCCGCAGGGGAGGGTCCGGGGGTCCGGGGCGAGCTGTGTCGGGCTGGAGCGCGGGGGCTTCAACAGCTGAGACAGCTGGAACAGCAACAGCGAGCCTGAACAGCGCTACGGAACCCACGGATGTGGGTGACGCGCATCGCTGAGGTCACTGGCATGACATCAAGGGGAACCGGAGAACCCTCGACTGTCAACCCGATGACCGATTTGGGGCTAATGTTTCACCTCTTCCGGTTACTCCGGGCGGAGAAAGGTTTGTGCAGCGCCCATGGCGGAGATGTGGCGCAGCAGACGCACCCGCAAACGTGGCCGCGGCCCCGTGACCCGACTGTGATCCTGATCGCTTCAGTGATCGAATCGCAACGTGTCCGCCCTCCGGGGAGTTCCTCTCTGTGGCGGGTGCGTGTGGAATGAAGCCCATGGCATATGTCAGGTTTTTGGTGATTTGAACACTTTCCGCATACGCTTGGTGCCGCAGAGTGAATACCGGGCCCAATAGCAGATCTGCGCTTGACTGGCACGAAGCTACACACTTGTAATTTCACTCGTGTCGTTCGGCCGATTCGATAACGGCCGCATCACGGGGACGCAAGAGACAGACGAGGGGCGCACATGACCGAGCTGTTCCAGCAACTGCTGGTCGAGGACGCGGACGAGGAACTCGGCTGGCAGGAGCGCGCACTGTGCGCCCAGACCGATCCCGAGTCCTTTTTTCCTGAGAAGGGCGGATCCACCCGCGAGGCCAAGAAGGTCTGCCTCGCCTGTGAGGTCCGGTCCGAATGCCTTGAGTACGCCCTTTCCAAAGACGAGCGATTCGGCATCTGGGGCGGTCTTTCCGAGCGCGAGCGACGCCGTCTGAAGAAGGCCGCGATCTGACCCACCCCGGCCGGGCCACCCACTCCGGCCCCGGTCGCCCATGGCCCGCCGCCTGCACCCTGCCCGCAGGCGGCGGGCCATTGCCGTGCCCGCGCGCGCAGCCACCGCTGCCCCGGGCCCCGGCTCCGTCCGGTCAGGTCCGGCCCGCCCGCCGCCGCTGTGCCGCCGCCCTCGTCAACCGCTCCGCGCCACCCCGGTTATCCGTACCGTTAGTGTGGGGCCCCGTCCGAGACGCGCCAACGACCTGACAGGGCGCGCGTGTACACCGATGCAGCCCCCGGGGGTACTTTCCCCCCGGACCCGGCCGGAGGGCCCGTACCTCGATGTCCGTGCACAGCCATTCGACGGCGCCGTACGCGGCTGCCGCCGCCCCAGAGTTCCCCCGGCATGTCGTCACCGCCGTGCTCGTCTCCCACGACGGCGCACGCTGGCTGCCCGACGCACTCGCCGGGCTGCTCGGGCAGGAACGCCCCGTGCAGAGCGTCGTCGCCGCCGACACCGGCAGCGCCGACGACTCCGCGCGGCTGGTCACCGAGGCGCTCGGCGCCGACCGCGTCCTGCACCTCGCGCGACGTACGGGCTTCGGCACCGCCGTCGACGAGGCGAGCCGCACCGCCGGCGTCCTCACCCCGGACGACCTGCCGTACCTGAAGCGCCCCAGCGGCTGGGACCCGGTCACCAGAACCTGGCGCGACGACGCCTACGACCTGCCCGAACTGCCGCACGGCGAACCGGTGCAGTGGCTCTGGCTGCTCCACGACGACTGCGCGCCCGAGCCCGACGCACTCGCCGAGATGCTCCGCGTCGTCGACAACGACCCGCACGCCGCGATCGTCGGCCCCAAGCTCCGCGGCTGGTACGACCGCAAGCAGCTCCTCGAAGTCGGGGTCTCCATCGCCAACAGCGGGCGACGCTGGACCGGACTCGACCGGCGCGAGCAGGACCAGGGCCAGCACGACCAGGTCCGTACCGTCCTGTCCGTCTCCACCGCGGGCATGCTGATCCGCCGTGACGTGTGGGAGGAGCTCGGCGGGTTCGACCGCAGGCTCCCCCTGATGCGCGACGACGTCGATCTGTGCTGGCGCGCCCACATGGCCGGGCACCGGGTGCTGATCGCCCCCGACGCCGTCCTGCGGCACGCGGAGGCCTCCGCCCGCGAACGCCGTCCCATCGACTGCGCCGGGCGGTCCGTCTCCAGCCCGCACCGCGTCGACAAGGCCGGCGCCGTCTACACGATGCTCGTCAACGCCCGCGGCAAGCTCCTGCCCTGGGCGCTGCTCCGGCTGGTGCTCGGCACCCTGCTCCGTACGCTCGCCTACCTCGTCGGCAAGGTCCCCGGCCAGGCGGTCGACGAGGTCGCCGGACTCCTCGGCACCCTGCTGCGGCCCGGCCGGATCCTCGCGGCCCGCCGCCAACGCGGCAAGGGCGTCATCGACCCGGCCGAGCTGCGCGGGCTCTTCCCGGCGCCCGGCGCCACCGTCCGCGCCACCGTGGAACAGGTCGCCGGGAACTTCGGTGGCTCCACGGAGGCCGAGTCCGGCGGCTCGCGGCACGGCGCCGTCGAGTCCGGACCGGGCGGCGACGACGCCGACTTCCTGGAGATCGACCAGTTCGCCAAGTTGAAGCGGGTCGGGCGCAAGCCGGGACCGGTGCTCTTCGCCGTCCTGCTCCTGGTCTCGCTCGTCGCCTGCCGCAGCCTCATCGGCGGCGGCGCGCTGGCCGGCGGCGCCCTGCTGCCCGCACCCGGCGACGTCTCCGACCTGTGGGGCCGGTACGCGGACGGCTGGCACACCGTGGGCACCGGCGGCACCCAGACCGCACCGCCCTACCTGGGCCTGATCTCCGCGCTGTCCGCGCTGTTCCTCAACTCCACCGGATTCGCGCTCACCCTGCTGCTGGTCTGCTCGGTCCCGCTCGCCGGACTCACCGCGTACTTCGTCTCCCGCCCGCTGATCCCCTCGCGGCTGCTGCGGGCCTGGGCGAGCGTCGCGTACGCCTTCCTGCCCGCCGCGACCGGCGCCCTGGCGACCGGCCGCCTCGGCACCGCGGTCCTGCTCGTCCTGCTGCCCCTGATCGCCCGCGCGGCCGTCTCCGCACACGGGATGCGCGGCAGCGGTGACAGCCGCGGCAGCTGGCGCGCCACCTGGGCGTACACCCTGCTCCTCACCCTCACGACGGCGTTCACCCCCCTCGTGTGGCCGCTCGCCGCGGTGCTCGGCGTCGGCGTCCTGGCGCTGCGCCGCAACGACATCACGGCCTACGGACTCCGCTTCCTCGCCGCCGTCGGCACCCCGCTGCTCGTTCTGGCGCCCTGGTCGCTCACGCTCCTGACCAACCCCTCGTCCTTCCTGAAGGAAGCGGGCCTGGAGACCGGTACGGGATCGGCCTCCGCCCTCGACCTGCTCGGGATCAGCCCCGGCGGGCCCAAGGCGGCGGGCGGCGTCCTGCTGCTCGGCATTGTGCTCGCGGCGCTGGCCGCGCTGCTGCGTGGGGAGCGCCAGTTCGCGGTCCGGACCGCCTGGGCCGTCGCCCTGGTGGGCCTGGCCTTCGCCGGGCTCGCCAACGGCTCGGGCTGGGCGGGACCGGCCACCCTCGTCTACGGCGCGGCGCTCATCGCCGCCGCGCTGGTCGGCGCCGACGGCGCCCGGGTCCGCGTCGCGGAGCTCAGCTTCGGCTGGCGCCAGCCGGTCGCCGTCCTGATCGCGCTCGCCGCGGGGATCGCCCCCGTGCTGGCCGCCGCGGGCTGGATGATCGGTGGCGCGGCCGGCCCGCTGGAGCGGCGCGACCCGGTGCAGGTGCCCGCGTTCGTCGCGGAGGAGAGCAGCACCCGCGACCAGCCGCGGACCCTGGTCCTCGGCGGCACGTCGCCCTCCTCCGTCGCGTACACCCTGGTCCGCGGCTCCGGCGCCCGCCTCGGCGATGCCGAACTGGCCGCGGCCGGCGGCGGCAACAGCCACCTCGACAAGGTCGTCGCCAACCTGGTCGCGGGCTCCGGCGCCGACCAGGGCAGCCAGCTCAGCGGCTTCGCGATCCGCTACGTCCTCGTACGGGACGGAGCACCGAAGCAGATGAGCCGGGTGCTCGACGCGACGCCCGGCCTCAGCCGGCTCAGCCAGCTCGACGGCAGCGCGCTCTGGCGGGTCGACCGCCAGGTCGCCCGGATCATGATCGTCCCGTCCGCCGCCGGTGACGAGCCGCTCCCGGTCGGCTCCCTCCCGGTCGAGGCGCACACCAAGATCCCGCCGGGTGGCGCGGGCCGGGTACTGCGGATCGCCGACGTGGCCGACCCCGGCTGGCAGGCCACGCTCGACGGGCGGGCGCTGACCCGCAAGACCGTCGACGGCTGGGCCCAGGGCTTCGAGCTCCCCACCGAGGGCGGCTCGCTGGACCTCACGTACGAGACGTCCTTCACGCACTCCGCGTGGATCTGGGCCCAGGGCGCGTTCGTCGTGGTCCTGCTGGTCCTGGCCCTTCCGGGCCGCCGCCGGGAGATCGACGACGACCTGCCGGAGGAGACCGCGCCGGTCCCCGCCGAGCCGGTCGCGGGCGAGGGCCGCCGGGCGCGCAGGCTGCGCGCGGCCGCCCAGACGGACGGCGAGGACGCCGACACGGGCGAGGAGCGGACCGAGTACGCCCCGGCCCACCAGCCGACAGATCCGACGGAACAGCCGGCCACCGACGACCAGGACGTCTTCGTCCCGCAGCAGACCGAGGGCGACACGGGTCAGTACGCGGCGGTGCCCCAGCAGGCCGACGGCGACACGGGTCAGTACGCGGCGGTCCCGCAGCAGGCCGACGGCGACACCGGCCAGTACGCCGCGGTGCCCCAGCAGCAGTACGGGGAATGGGACGGCCGGCCGTACCAGGGCGCCGACTACCCGCAGTATCAGGAGGGCCAGTACCAGCAGGAGGGTCAGTACCAGGGCGGCCAGTACGGGGACGGGCAGCAGCAGAACCCCGCCGCCGGGTACGACCAGTACGGCTATCCGCAGCAGCAGGACGGTTACACCGCGTACGGCCAGGGCCAGTACGCCAACACCCCGTACGACGCGGCGAACCCGCAGTACGACGCCCAGGCCCCCTACGGGGCGGGCGGCCAGTACGGCACGGGGGAGCAGTACGGCAACGCCCCGTACGACGCGAACGGGCAGTACGACCCCAACGCCCAGTACGGTGCGGGCCAGTACGGCGACCAGCGGCCGTACGACCCGCAGAACCCTCATCCCGCCAACACCCCCGACGAGAATCCCGACGAGAACCCCGCCCCGGGCCAGAACCCGTGGCCGACCGGTAACGCATCGCGAGGCGAGTCCGAGTGAAGTCCACCAGCCTGTCCCTCATCGCGGGGGCCGTGGCCCTCGCCGCCGTCACCGGATTCGCCGCGCTCACCGTGCCGGGGGACGGGGGTGCGACGGTGGCCGGGGCGGCGTCCCGGCTGCCCGTGGAGCGGTCCAGCCTGCTCTGCCCGGCGCCCGGCCTCTCGGATCTCGCGGAGACGACGTACACGTCCTTCACCCCCCTCGCGAAGAGCGGCGACGAGGCGGGCACGGCCGAACTGAAGTCACCCGCGGCCGCCAAGAAGGACGACAAGGAGAAGACCGCCAAGGACAAGCCCGCGAAGGACAAGAGCAAGGACAAGGCGGCCGACACGGACAAGCCCGTCGTCGCTCTCAAGGAGCCGGGCAAGCCGGTCACCGCCGACGTGTCCGGTTCCGACGCCCCCGCCCTCGTCGGCACCGCCACCGGCCGCCTGGCCCCCGGCTGGACCGCCCAGCAGACCACCACCGTCGAGGCGGGCGACTCCCGTGGCCTGCTCGGGGTCAGCTGCACGGCACCCGACACCGACTTCTGGTTCCCGGCCGCGAGCACCGCGAAGACCCGCGAGGACTACGTCAACCTCACCAACCCGGACGACACCGCCGCCGTCGCCGACATCGAGCTGTACGGTCCGGACGGCACGCTCAAGTCCGACGTGGGCGAGGGCATCACGGTCCCCGCCGGATCCGGCGTCCGGGTCCTGATCTCGACCCTGACCAGCAAGACGGCCGACGATGTGACCGTCCACGTCACCACCCGCACCGGACGGGTCGGCGCGGTCGTCAGGACCGCGGACAGCAAGACCGGCAGCGACTGGCTCGCCGCCTCCGCCGCCCCGGCGGGCACCCTGGTGCTGCCGGGCATCCCGGCGGACGCCACCTCGGTCCGGCTGGTGGCCTTCGCCCCCGGCGAGGACGACGCGGACCTGAACGTGAAGCTGCTCGGCAAGACGGGCGCGTTCGCCCCGGTGGGGAACGAGGACCTCCACGTCAAGTCGCGGATGACGGCCGGCGTCGACCTGAAGAACATCACCCGGGGCGAGGCGGGCTCCTTGCTGCTGACCCCCGCCCAGAAGGACAGGGCCACCCCGGTGGTGGCCGCGCTGCGCGTGGTCCGGGGCAAGGGCGACAAGCAGGAGGTCGGGTACATCCCGGCGACCGGTCCGGTGGGCGCGCAGGCGACCGTGGCCGACAACCGGGCGAAGGGCTCGGTCCTCTCGCTCACCGCGCCGGGCGCCGCCGGCACCGTGAAGGTCACGGCGTCCGCGGGCAGCAAGGGCGGCACCCCGGTCAGCAAGACGTACAAGGTCGCCGCGGGCACGACGGCCGCGGTCACCCCGCCGGTCCCGGCAGGCCTCAAGGGCCCGTACGCGCTGACGGTCGAGACACAGTCGGGCGGCCCGGTCCACGCCGCCCGCACGCTCACGCTGCCGCAGGACGGCATCCCGATGTTCACGGTGCAGACGCTGCCGGACGACGGCGGAACGGTCGAGGTGCCGACGGCCGAGCAGGACCTGTCGGTCCTGGACGACTGATCACTCGGACAAGGACAAGGACAAGGGCAAGGGCCGGGGCCGGGGGCGGGGCCGGGGGCGGGGCCGGGGGCGGGGCTGAACGAGGTGGCCCCCGCCCCGCCCCCGCCCCGCCACTCCGCCCCGCTTCGCCCGCTACTCCTGCCCGTACCGCGGGTCTACCGACTCCGGGGCGAGCCCGAGCAGTTCCGCGACCTGCTCCACCACGACCTCGTGCACCAGCAGCGCACGCTCGTCGCGGTTCTTGGTGCGGATCTCGACGGGACGCCGGTAGATGACGATCTGCGCCGGCCGTTCCTTCTCGGCGGACAGCGCGTTCCCGAGCGGAACGGTCTCCTCCCCGGTGCTCGGCACATCGAGGACCACGAAGTCGACCTCGGCCAGCTGCGGCCACCGCCGCTCAAGCCGCTCCACGGAGTCCTGCACGAGATCACGGAAGCTGTCCGCCCGGCTGGCCGAGAGCGGCACCTGCGGCGGGGCGACGGGCCCACGCATGCCTCGGCCGTGTCGGTCTCGGCGCCGCGGCCGCGGCTCGGACGGGTGGGGCGGTACGGGACTGTCCATCACCGACGCAGCGTAACGCTCCGCGGGGCCGGCGGACGGCTGCTGCCCGGGGACGGACCGGCCTGTCCGCTCTTGAGCATTCCGGCCACGGGAGAGCCCGTTTCAGGCCCCGCTCATGACCGTTCGTCTTCTGTCCTGTGACCGTTTTCGAGGCGTGTGGTGACCGGAACCGTGGCCGTCATGACCTGCGCCCTTCCGCTGCCGCGCAGGTCGGGCGAGCCGCCGCCGGAGGCCGCCGTACCCCGGGTCACAGGGCGACACGGTGGGGTGAGCCGGGGGAGAGTCGTCGCAGCCCGCTCAAGAGTGCGGTAGCGTCCAACATCGTGAGCCCTGTACGTCGCTGTTCGCGCACCGCGTGCGGCCGCCCTGCCGTCGCGACACTGACGTACGTCTATGCCGACTCGACTGCGGTCCTCGGCCCGCTCGCCACCTACGCCGAGCCCCACTGCTACGACCTCTGTGCCGAGCACAGTGAGCGGCTGACCGCGCCACGCGGCTGGGAGGTCGTCCGGCTCTCCGACCCCTCCGCGCCCGTCCGCCCCAGCGGCGACGACCTCGAAGCGCTCGCCAACGCCGTACGGGAAGCGGCCCGTCCGCAGGACCGCGGCAACGGGCCCCGGGGCGGCGGTCCCCGTACCGCCGATCCGGCGGAGGTCGCCCGCAGGGGCCACCTCCGCGTGCTGCGCTCGCCCGACTCCTGAGCACGAGCCGCGGTGCCCCGCGTCCCCGGAGCGCGAGGTGACCCGGGCCGCCGGGTAGTTTGGCGGTCCGAAGAAACCCTCAGGAGGACCGTCCCGTGACTGCAGACCTGTCGCAGCTCGTGAAGGCGTACGACGTTCGCGGAGTCGTGCCCGACCAGTGGGACGAAGCCCTGGCCGAGCAGTTCGGAGCGGCGTTCGTCGAGGTGACGGCCGCGGCCGCGATCGTGATCGGCCACGACATGCGCCCCACGTCCCCCGCCCTCTCGGGAGCCTTCGCCCGGGGCGCCGCGGGCCGCGGCGCGGACGTCACGATGATCGGCCTGTGCTCGACGGACCAGCTGTACTACGCGTCGGGGGCGCTGGACCTGCCGGGCGCGATGTTCACGGCCTCGCACAACCCGGCGCAGTACAACGGCATCAAGATGTGCCGTGCGGGCGCCGCACCGGTGGGCCAGGACACCGGCCTCGCCGAGATCCGCACCCTGGTCGAGCAGTGGTCCGTGACCGGAGCCCCGCAGCCGGCCGCCACCCCCGGCACGATCACCGCACGGGACACGCTCACCGACTACGCCGCGTACCTGCTGTCGCTGGTGGACCTGTCCGCGATCCGGCCGCTGAAGGTGGTCGTGGACGCGGGCAACGGCATGGGCGGCCACACGGTCCCGACGGTCTTCGCGGACCTGCCCGTCGACCTCGTCCCGATGTACTTCGAGCTGGACGGCACGTTCCCGAACCACGAGGCCAACCCCCTGGACCCCAGGAACATCGTCGACCTCCAGGCCCGGGTGGTGGCCGAGGGCGCCGATCTGGGCCTGGCCTTCGACGGCGACGCGGACCGCTGCTTCGTGGTGGACGAGCGGGGCGAGGGAGTCTCCCCGTCGGCGATCACCGCCCTGGTCGCGGCCCGGGAACTGGCACGCAACGGCGGCCGGGGCACGGTCATCCACAACCTGATCACGTCCCACTCGGTCCCTGAGGTCGTACGCGAGAACGGCGGCACCCCCGTCCGGACCCGGGTGGGCCACTCCTTCATCAAGGCGGAGATGGCCGCACACGGGGCGATCTTCGGCGGCGAGCACTCGGCGCACTACTACTTCCGTGACTTCTGGAACGCGGACACGGGCATGCTCGCCGCCCTCCACGTCCTGGCCGCCCTGGGCGGCCGGGAGGAACCCCTCTCCGCCCTGGTCGCCCAGTACGACCGCTACACCGGCTCCGGCGAGATCAACTCCACGGTCGACGACCAGCCGGCCCGCACGGCGGAGGTGCGGGCGGCGTTCGCCGACCGCGAGGGCGTGACCACCGACGACCTGGACGGCCTGACGGTCACGGCCCCGGACTGGTGGTTCAACCTCCGGGCCTCCAACACCGAACCGCTGCTGCGCCTGAACGTCGAGGCCCGCGAGGAAAAGACGATGAAGGCGGTACGGGACGAAGCCCTGTCCCTGATCCGGCGGCCGGAAACCACCGCCCCCGGCTCAAGCCAGTCATGAGCGGGCCTCGTATCCAGCCCTCCCCTCTCCTTCCCTTCCAGATATCCAGGCCCTTCCCTCCTCTCGCCTCCTCTCCTCTCCCCTCCCAGATATCCAGGCCCTTCCCTTCCAGCCTCTCCGGCGTTTGAGGAGCGGGGTCCGGGGCGGAGCCCCGGTTACGGGAAGGGGCGGGGAGGGGACGAGGCCGCCGCAGGCGCGCCCGCCCCCACCACACCCTCAACAAGAGCCCCCCGGCCAGGCCGCGCCCCCGTCACCCCAGCGGTAGGCTGACGTCGCCCGATCCAGAACAAGCAGCAAGAACAGCAGCAAGAACAAGCAGCAAGAACAAACAGCAAGAACAAGAACACGCACTCGCGCCCGCCCGAAGGGACCCACCCCATGCCGCTCGAAGCCGGCCTCCTGGAGATCCTGGCCTGCCCGGCCTGCCATTCCCCCCTCGACGACCGGTCGGCGGCCGACAGCCCCGAACTGGTCTGCACGGGCAAGGACTGCGGCCTGGCCTACCCGGTACGGGACGGCATTCCCGTCCTCCTCGTCGACGAGGCCCGCCGCCCCGCGTAACCGGGCCCCACACCCCGCACGGTGATCAGCGTGTGATCGGAGGACCGTCCCCATGCTCGACGAGTCGTTGCTCGACGCCCCGGAAGCCCTGGCCCGAGCCGACCGCCGCGGTCTGCTGCGCGGCGCCGCCGAGGCCGGGGCGAGAGTCCGTACCGCCGCCCGGCACGCGACGGAGGCCGGAATCGCCGCGCTGAACCCGGAGGGCCGCCCGCGCGCCGTCCTGGTCGCGGGCTCCGGCACCGCCGCGTCCGGCGTCGCCGACCTGATCGCCGCCCTCGCCGGGGCCTCCGCGCCGGTCACACGCATCCACCCCACCGGCGTCGCCCCCGCCGCGGGCGCGATGCGCTGGACGCTGCCCGGCTGGGCCGGCTCCCTCGACCTGCTGCTCATCGCCACGGCCGACGGCTCCGAACCCGGCCTGGCCCTCGTCGCCGAGCAGGCCTACCGCCGCGGCTGCACCGTCGTGGCCGTCGCACCCCGGCAGTCACCGCTGCGCGAGGCGGTCGACGGCGTGCACGGACTCGTCGTACCGATGGCCTCCGCCCCGCACGGCGAGTACGACGCCGAGACGTCGGCCGCGGGACCGGGCACCCTCTGGGCCCTGTTCACCCCGCTCCTCGCGCTGCTCGACCGCGTCGGCCTGGTCACCGCGCCCCCGGAGACGCTCCAGAGCGTCGCCGACCGCCTGGACCGCACGGCGGAACGCTGCGGGCCGGCCATCGCCACGTACAGCAATCCGGCCAAGACCCTGGCCTCCGAACTCGCGGACAGCCTCCCGCTCGTCTGGACCGAGGGCGAGGCCGCGGCCCCGGTCGGACGCCGGTTCGCCGCGGTCCTGGCCGAGCTCTCCGGCCGCCCGGCCCTCGCGGCCGAACTCCCCGAGGCGCTCCCCGTCCACGGGGGACTGCTGGCGGGGGCCTTCGCCGCCGGAGCGGACCCCGACGAGTTCTTCCGCGACCGGGTCGACGAGCCGGAGGCCCTGCACGCCCGTGTCGTCCTGCTCAGGGACCGGCCCACCGGCGGCCTGAGCGCGGCCCCGGCGGCCCGCGAACTCGCCCTGGGCCACGAGACACCGATCAGCGAACTCGAACCGGAGGAGGGCAGCAAGCTCGAAGCCCTCGCCGAACTCCTCGCGGTCACCGACTTCGCGGCCGTCTACCTGTCCCTCGCCTCGGAAGCCCGTACCTGAACCACCACCACCGCTGAGGCGCGGCACAGCAGGAGACCCGACCTCACACATGCCGCAGGACCCGCGCACCCAAGAGCTCCACGCTCCCTGTCGCACCTCCACGAACCACGCATCCCACACAGCACGAGGACAAACTCCATGGACCGGCTCTCCAACACCGTGCGCCCGTACGCCTGGGGCTCCACCACCGCCATCCCCGCCCTGCTGGGTGTCGCCCCCACCGGCGAGCCCCAGGCCGAGATGTGGATGGGGGCCCACCCCGGAGCCCCCTCCCGGATAACCCGCACCGGCCCCGGCGCGGTCCCCGGCACCCCGCAGGCCGCCACCGAGCACCCCCTCACCGACGTCATCGCCGCCGACCCCGTCGGTGAGCTCGGCGCGGCCACCGTCGAGAAGTTCGGCCCCCGCCTCCCCTTCCTCCTCAAGCTGCTCGCCGCCGGAGCTCCGCTCTCCCTCCAGGTCCACCCCGACCTCGCCCAGGCGCAGCAGGGTTACGCGGACGAGGAGCGCCGGTCCGTCCCGGTCGACGCACCCCACCGCACGTACAAGGACGCCAACCACAAGCCCGAACTGATCTGCGCGCTCACCCCCTTCGACGGCCTGTGCGGCTTCCGCGAGCCCATCGAGGCGGCCGAGGCGATGGAGGCGCTGGGCGTCGACTCCCTCAAGCCGTACGCCGATCTGCTCCGCGCCCACCCCGAGGAGGCCGCGCTGCGCGAGGTCCTCACGGCGATCCTCACCGCGGACCCGGCACAGATGGCGGAGACGGTGACCGCCGCGGCAGCCGCGGCGGAACGGCTCGGCGGCGCGTTCGCCCCGTACGCGCGCATCGCCCACCACTTCCCGGGCGACGCGGGTGTCATCGCGGCCATGCTGCTGAACTACGTGCAACTCCAGCCCGGCGAGGCGCTGTTCCTCGGTGCCGGAGTCCCGCACGCCTACCTCGACGGCCTCGGCGTCGAAATCATGGCGAACTCGGACAACGTGCTGCGCTGCGGGCTGACGCCCAAGCACATCGACGTACCCGAACTCCTGCGCGTCGTCCGCTTCGAGGCGACCGATCCCGGGGTCCTGCGCCCCGAGGCGTCCCCGTCCGGCGAGGAGCTCTACGAGACGCCGGTCGACGAGTTCCGGCTCTCCCGCTTCGACCTCTCACCGGGCGCCGACCCCGTCGACCTGACCGCGGCCACACCGCAGATCCTGCTCTGCACGGCGGGCGCACCCCGGGCCGGCGACCTCGGCCTCGTACCCGGCGAATCGGTCTTCGTACCGGCCGGGGAGAAGACCGAAGTGTCCGGCACGGGCACACTGTTCCGTGCCACTGTGGTGGCCTGACGTACCGTCCGCACCATGGACTGCAACAATGTCCGGCCGTACCGCGGCCGCCGGAGCCGCAGCACCGAACGAAGGGACACCAGGCACCCATGAGTGCGTCAGGCGGAACCAAGGCGATCGTGGCGGCGCTCGGCGCCAACCTCGCGATCGCAGTGGCCAAATTCGTGGCGTTCCTGTTCAGTGGCTCGTCGTCGATGCTCGCGGAGAGCGTCCACTCGCTCGCCGACTCGGGCAATCAGGGACTGCTGCTGCTCGGCGGCAAGAAGGCCAAGCGCGAGGCCACCCCCCAGCACCCCTTCGGGTACGGGCGCGAGCGCTACATCTACGCCTTCCTCGTCTCCATCGTGCTGTTCTCGGTCGGCGGCATGTTCGCGGTGTACGAGGGCTACGAGAAGATCAAGCACCCGCACGAGATCGAGGCCTGGTACTGGCCGGTCGGGGTCCTGGTCTTCGCGATCATCGCCGAGGGCTTCTCCTTCCGTACGGCCATCAAGGAGTCCAACCAGACCCGGGGCGCACTGTCCTGGACCGAGTTCATCCGCCGCGCGAAGGCTCCCGAACTCCCCGTCGTGCTGCTGGAGGACTTCGGCGCGCTCATCGGTCTGGTCCTCGCCCTCGGCGGCGTGGGCCTGGCCGTCGGCACCGGTGACGGGGTGTGGGACGGCATCGGCACCCTCTGCATCGGCATCCTGCTGATCGTGATCGCGATCGTCCTGGCCGCCGAGACCAAGTCCCTGCTGCTCGGCGAGGCCGCCGGCACCGACCAGGTCGAGAAGATCAAGGCCGCGGTCGTGGACGGCGACACCGTCACCGGCATCATCCACATGCGTACGCTCCACCTCGGCCCGGAGGAACTGCTGGTCGCCGCCAAGATCGCGGTCCAGCACGACGACACGGCCCTCGAGGTGGCCAACGCCATCAACGCCGCCGAGTCCCGCATCCGCGAGGCGGTTCCGATCGCTCGGGTCATCTACCTGGAACCGGACATCTACAACGAGGCCGCGGCCCGCTCCGGCACCAACCCCGCCAAGGACCACCCCGGCGCGGACCCGGCCAAGGACCCGGCCAAGGCTCCGGTCAAGGACCCTGCCAACGACTCGGGCGGATCAACCGCCGTCGCCGCCGACGCCACATCCGCCGACGCCACATCCACCGAACCCCCATCGACCGCACCCGACAAGACCCCCGACACCCCGGCCGACCCGACCGAATCCGGCCATTGAACGCACCCGACGCGCCTTCGAGGCCGCTCCCGGACCCGGTGGGCTGGGAGCGGCTGGGCCGTTCGGTGTAGATTCGAGTGCAGTGCCAGACGTCGCTGCTGATGGCGGTCGAGCGGTCCGTGGTTACGGACCGGCCGAGGGAGAGAGGGCCTCCGACGGATTGCGCTGCGAGCCGCTCGGGCATTCGTGTGCCCGGCGCCGCAGAGCCGCCCACCCACCCTCGACCCATCACGAGGAGCAGCCCGTTATGACGACGGTCGCCAATCGACAGGACTTCAAGGTCGCCGACCTCTCCCTCGCAGCCTTCGGCCGCAAGGAGATCAACCTCGCCGAGCACGAGATGCCCGGCCTGATGTCGATCCGCAAGGAGTACGCCGCCACGCAGCCGCTGGCCGGCGCCCGCATCACCGGTTCGCTGCACATGACCGTGCAGACGGCCGTGCTGATCGAGACCCTGGTCGCCCTCGGCGCCGAGGTCCGCTGGGCCTCCTGCAACATCTTCTCGACCCAGGACCACGCGGCCGCGGCCATCGCGGTCGGTCCGACCGGCACCCCGGACGCCCCCGCCGGCGTCCCGGTCTTCGCCTGGAAGGGCGAGTCGCTGGAGGAGTACTGGTGGTGCACGGAGCAGGCCCTGACCTGGCCGAACACCCCGACCGGCGGCCCGAACATGATCCTCGACGACGGTGGTGACGCCACCCTCCTCGTCCACAAGGGCGTGGAGTTCGAGAAGGTCGGAGCGGCCCCGGACCCGTCGACGGCGGACAGCGAGGAGTACGCCAACATCCTCACCCTGCTGAACCGCACCCTCGGCGAGGCCCCGCAGAAGTGGACCCAGCTGGCGTCCGAGATCCGCGGTGTCACCGAGGAGACCACTACCGGTGTGCACCGGCTGTACGAGATGCACCGTGACGGCTCCCTCCTGTTCCCGGCGATCAACGTCAATGACGCGGTCACCAAGTCGAAGTTCGACAACAAGTACGGTTGCCGCCACTCGCTGATCGACGGCATCAACCGCGCCACCGACGTCCTGATCGGCGGCAAGACCGCCGTCGTCTGCGGCTACGGCGACGTGGGCAAGGGCTGCGCGGAGTCCCTGCGGGGCCAGGGCGCCCGGGTGATCATCACGGAGATCGACCCGATCTGCGCCCTTCAGGCGGCGATGGACGGCTACCAGGTGGCCACCCTCGACGACGTCGTGGAGCAGGGCGACATCTTCGTCACCACGACGGGCAACAAGGACATCATCATGGCCGCGGACATGGCCCGGATGAAGCACCAGGCCATCGTCGGGAACATCGGCCACTTCGACAACGAGATCGACATGGCGGGCCTCGCCGCCATTGACGGCATCGTCAAGGACGAGGTCAAGCCGCAGGTCCACACCTGGACGTTCTCCGACGGCAAGGTCCTCATCGTGCTGTCCGAGGGCCGTCTGCTGAACCTGGGCAACGCCACGGGCCACCCCTCGTTCGTCATGTCCAACTCGTTCGCGGACCAGACCCTGGCCCAGATCGAGCTGTTCACCAAGCCCGAGGAGTACCCGACCGACGTCTACGTGCTGCCCAAGCACCTCGACGAGAAGGTCGCCCGCCTCCACCTCGCCGCGCTCGGAGTGAGGCTCACGACGCTCCGTCCCGAGCAGGCCTCCTACATCGGTGTCGACGTCGACGGCCCGTACAAGTCCGACCACTACCGCTACTGATCCCGTGACCGCGGCGGCCCGCCGGTGACCGGTCACAGCGACGGCCGCTCAGCGACGGCCGGTCGGTGACGACCAGTCGGTGACGGCCGGTCAGTGACCACCGGCTACCGGCAGGCCCCGCGGCCCCGGACCCCGATCCCGCGGACGCGACAGCGTCAGCGGGCCCGTTGACTCAGCAGCACAGCGCAGCAGCTACGAGGCAGGCCCCCGCACCCCCGTGTCGGGGGCCTGCTCCGTATCGCACCCGCACAGCCCGAGGAACCCGAAGGACCCCATGCCCCGCGGCCGATATTCGCTCCACGACCTTCACGACCACACCCCCCTCGGTGAAGAGCACTTCCACTGCGCCCCCGGCCCCTCCGGCTGGCGCTATGTCTCCCAGACGACCGCCCCGTCCGGCGACCACCTCGGATCCATCGATCTCACCCTGGACGAACTCGGCCGCCCGATCCGTCTCGAACTCCACGCCGCGAGCTGGCGGATCCGCGGCGCCGCCCTCGAAGGCGTCACCTGGGTCCGCTCCGACCCGACCGGCACGCACGCCGACGAAGGCAATGTCCACGCCCACACCTTCACCGGCACTTCCCCCGCCTTCCTCATCGCGACCGCACGCCTGTTGCGCCTCACCCCCGATTCCCCCGCCAGCCGTCTCCGCGTCGTCGCCTTCACGGATCCGGTCCTCGCACCCCGCACCGTCGACCAGTCCTGGGCCCTGGTGAACAGTGAAACGCACGCCACTGACAACGGACCGCTGACCGTGGACGAATACCAGGTCAACGCCCTGGACACCGGCGAGCAGCACACCCTCCACATCGCCGGTGACGTGGTCCTCTCGGCCCCCGGCATCGAGCTCGAAGAGCTGGAATCCCCGCCCTCGACGCGCTAGGCGGGCGGAGCGAACCCGGTAGCGGGCGGCCGCGCCCGATCCGTCCCGGGAGCCGCCACGCCCCCGCTCCCCGCAGGGGCCACAGGAGACTCAGGCGCCGGGTGAGCAGAAGGGGCAACAGAGGCACCAGCGGCACCAGGGACAGCTGGGGCGCCAGAAACAGCCCCCGAGCCCCACGGCTGCTCACCCGCGCCTCCGCCCGCCGGGCCGGGGCCGGGAGGCCCCATCCACGGACCCGTACCGCCGGGGCCGCCGGCGGAGGTACGGGAAGCGGCGAACATCCGGTGCGCGTCCCGAGCCTGCCGTTCGTTCACCACGGCTGCCAGGTACGCGGCGGCGGGCACGTCCACCGGAGCCGGAACCCCGGTCCACCCGGCAAGCTCTCCGGCCAGCCGCCCCGCCATGGTCCGGCCCACGTCGGCGTCCAACTGGTGCATCCGCGTCAGGTACTGGCGTACCGCCAGCCACAGTTCGTCCGGAACCGCAGACAGGTCCAGCCCGGCGAAGCGACCCACCAGCCAGGGGGGCGGCGGCGGAACAGCGGCGGCCCGGCCCGCCGGCAGTCGCTCCCGTACGACGAGCGTCCCCGCGAAGACGTCCCCGAGCCGTCTCCCACGCGCCGACACCAGCGACGCGACGGAGGCGACCACCCCGAGCGTCATGAGGATCTCCACGACACCCATCGCCCCACGCACCAGCGCGTGCCGGAAGCGGATCGGGCCCCCGTCGTCCCGCACCACCCGCAGCCCGCACGCCAGCTTCCCCAGGGAACGGCCGTGGCTGAGCGTCTCCACCGCTATCGGCGCTCCCACCAGGACCAACAGGAACGTCGCCACGGAGATGGCGGCGGACGCGGCCCCGTCCAGTGCGGCCGTCGCCATGGTCAGTCCGACCGACACCAGGACGAACACCGTTCCCACTGCCACCAGATCAATGGCCAGAGCCAGCGCACGGCTCGGCAGTTTCGCCGGCCGCAGCCCCAGCACGACCGCGTCCCCGGTCACGAGCTCACTCATCGCCGCCCACCCTTCGCCGACCATCCCTGCCCCTCGGGGCCACAGTCTGCCAAGCTGACCCGCAAACGCGCCGCAGCAGTCGGACCCGTACGCACCCATGCCTGGAGCAGCAGCCGACCATGGACCTCGACGTCTTCGTCAACGCCCACCGCAGCGAGTGGGACCGCCTGGACCACCTCCTGCACCGCGGGCGCAGGCTCACGGGCGCGGAAGCCGACGAACTCGTCGACCTCTACCAGCAGACGGCCACCCATCTCTCCCTGATCCAGTCCAGCGCCCCGGACCCGCTGCTCATCGCGCGCCTCACGCAACTGGTGGCCCGTGCCCGTGCCACGGTGACGGGCACCCGCCGCGCCTCGTGGCGCGACGCCGCGCACTTCCTCACGGCAGGATTTCCCGCGGCGGTCTACCGCTCCAGGCACTGGTGGATACCCACAGCCGTTCTCTCCGCGCTCCTGGCCGCGCTGATCGGCTGGTGGATCGGTACCCACCCGGAAGTCCAGTCGGCCATTGCCGCCCCGGACGACCTCCGCCGCATGACCAGTCCCGGCGGCGAGTACGAGACCTACTACTCCAGCCATCCAGCGGCCTCGTTCGCCGCCCAGGTCTGGACGAACAACGCCCAGGCCGCGGCCATGTGCCTGGTGCTGGGCGCGTTCCTCTGCGTCCCGGTGATCTGGATCCTCTTCCTCAACGTGCTGAACCTCGGGGTGGGCATCGGGCTGATGTCCTCGGCCGGCCGGCTCGACACCTTCCTCGGTCTGATCCTCCCGCACGGACTGCTCGAACTCACCGCAGTCTTCGTGGCGGCCGGCACCGGCCTCCGCCTGGGCTGGACGGTCATCGACCCCGGTCCTCACACCCGGCGCACAGCCCTGGCACAGCAGGGACGCGCCGCGCTCGGCATGGCCATCGGGCTGGCCCTGGTCCTGTTCGTCTCGGGTGTCATCGAAGGCTTCGTCACCCCCTCCGGCCTCCCGACCTGGGCCCGTATCGCCATCGGCATCGCCGCCGAGCTGGCCTTTCTGGCCTACGTCTACATCCTGGGCGGCCGCGCGGCCCGAACCGGCGACGCCGGCGACCTCGCCGCCGCCGAACGCAGCGCCGAACTCCCGGTTGCCGCCTGATGTGCGTACGGCTCTCCTGACCTGCTAGTCTCCTCCTCGCCCCAAAAAACCGTTGACACGGCGGACTGGGGGAGGTAGATTCGAACGGTTGCCTCGAACTGGACAAGTTCGGGCCCAGCAGTTAGCGTCATCTCGCTCTCACCGGAAATTGAATTTCCGCAGAGCCATTGATTCCCACTCTCTGGATCATGAAGCCGATTAGTTCGGCCGAACTGTTTCTGATAAAGTCGAATCAGCCGAAAGGCAAGGCCACTTCAACGGCCACCGGAAATCAAATTCGAACCGGAAACGGAACGAAATTGAGTCTGGTAAGGTTGGAACCGCTGGAAAGGGAAAGCGCGAAAGCGAAGAACTGGAAAGCGAAAACTGCGAGGCCCGCTTCGACCGGGAATCGGACACGAAAGAGTCTGATAGAGTCGGAAACGCAAGACCGAAGGGAAGCGCCCGGAGGAAAGCCCCAGAAAATGTT